>CAIQQO010000049.1 GCA_903873965.1 uncultured bacterium | reverse complement strand
TGCTCGAACAAGGCGTTGCTGCAGGCGAGCGCGCCATCGGCGCAGCCAACTTCAAGGAATGGGAGGGTATGTTCTGGGGCATGGTCGAGACGCGGCCGTATATGCGCGCTCTGGCTGGCGTGGCCGCCTTGTCCTGGCTCATGGATGACCGCCAGCGCGCCCACACGATCTATCTGCGTATGCTGGTGTTGAATCCGGGCGACAACCAGGGCCTCCGTTATGCACTCAGTACCTGTCTCCTGGAAGAGAACACACCGCATGCCCGCGACGCACTGCGTGGTTTACTCAGCCAGTTCCCCGATGATCCGGCGGCCAATTGGGCTTACAGTCATGCGCTGCTGCTGTTCCAGGCAACCGGTCATGCAACCATCCTGTCGAATCGCGCACTGAAGAAGGCTCTCAAGACCAATCGCCATGTGCCGACATACATGCTGGGTATCAAGCCAATGCCCGATGATATGCCTCGGTACATCGGCTTTGGCGATGAAAACGAAGCCGTGGAATACGTCGGCTTTGCGCTACCGGCATGGGCGCAAACGCCGGGCGCTCTTGACTGGCTGCGCCTGCATGCCAAGTGACTGATATTCAAGCGAGTTCGCCCCATTAAAACGTCAAAAACCTTCACCTAAAGTTGGGGAGAGGTGCGCCGTGGTACGGCGGACGTGAATCGTGGTCACAGACCACTGTAGGGAGGTGCAAAAAGGAGCCTACAAGCTCAACCGACTTAGCAATCAGGGAAACTTGATTGTGAACATAGCCTGTCGGCAACGCGGCGTGAGGTGAAACTGGTGTAACCAAGACGCAGCCGCAAGAGCAGGCTGAAAGGGTGAAAGCTGAATTGCCTGAACCTTAGTATCCAGTGACCGAACAACTGGTTTACGGGTAGACCAGTTGAGACCCGTACCCGAGACTGTAAGACCTTCCGGCTCACCAAAGGTCCGAATTGCACCAGCTCGGGACACGCTGCAATGAGCAGTGGCAAGGATACGAACGAGGCACCCGCCCCAGCCTGACACGTTCCGTTCGCGCGGAACACGGGATGGCCTAACAGCCGCGAGGCTCATGGCCACGGAGCGTCCGTAGTAGTCAGAGGATGGGAAAGCCGTCCACACGGCGAAGGGACGCAGGTGAATCGAGCTTTGGGAAACGCAGGAGGCGTGCGTAATGCAAACTGCTCAGACGTATCTTGAAGTAGTCAGGAGTCGAGGCGAACGACGGCTCGAACTCTGCAGGGTATACCGTCATCTCAAGGACCGGGACTTGTTTCTGTTGGCCTATGCCAAGCTGTACGCCAATGAGGGCGCACTGACAGTTGGCACAGACCCCCGCGACACGGTGGATGCCATGTCCCTTCAACGCATCGACACCATCATTGCTGCAATCGACGCCGGCAACTATCGGTGGAAACCTTCGCGCCGGGTGTATGTCCCCAAACCAAATGGCAGGTTGAGACCGATCAGCGTGGCCAGTTGGAGCGACAAACTCCTGCAGGAAGTCATCCGCATGGTGTTGTCCGCCTACTATGAACCGCAATTCAGCGATCACTCGCATGGCTTTCGACCGGGTCGCGGCTGTCACACCGCACTGCAGCACATTCTGAGTGTTTGGAAAGGGACCAAGTGGTTCATCGAGGGCGACATCCGAGCCTGTTTCGACGAGATTGACCGCAGGAAACTCCTGGAGATCATCTCGCGGAAGATCAAGGATGAGCGCTTGATGAAACTGCTGCGCGGCATGCTCGAAGCCGGGTATCTGGAAGACTGGGACTACCGTACGACGTATTCCGGGACGCCACAAGGAGGCGTACTCAGCCCGCTGTTGGCCAACATCTTTCTCAATGAACTCGATACGTACGTTGAACAACAACTCATCCCGGCATACTCGCGTGGGAAGGCCCGGCATTTCAACACGGCCTACGGGCGTGTGCGCAGTGCCCAGACTGAAGCTAAGAAAGCAGGCAACTTTAAACTCCATCGCGAGTTGCGCAAGCAACAGCAACGCCTACCATCCAAAGACACGTACGACGAAGACTACCGGCGATTGCGTTATGTCCGTTACGCTGACGACACGCTCTTCGGGTTCATCGGCCCGCGCAGTGAAGCCGAAGAGATCAAGCGAAAGGTCGGGGACTTTCTGAAGACACTGGGACTCACCCTGTCTGAGGAAAAGACCCTGATTACCCATGCGACGGAAGGACACGCACGCTTCCTGGGCTACGACATCAGCATGGCTCACTCCGACACTAAACAGTGGCACAGGCAGCGCTCGATCAATGGACGGCCAATCATGCGTGTTCCGGACGAGGTCGCACGGGCTTGGAAGTCCCGTTACACAAAACGGGGCTGGCCACGCCACCGGCGAGAACTGCTTGACCGATCAGACTACGATATCACGATGACGTATGCTGTCGAGTTTCAGGGTCTGGTCAACTACTACACAATGGCAATCGATGTCTCCAACAAACTGTATCCGGTCAAATGGTTCTTCATGGAGTCCCTCGCTAAAACCCTCGCATTCAAACACAAACAGAAAGTGGCCTGGGCTTACCGCAGATACAAGCGCAAGACCACCGATGGTCTCACCGCCATGGTGGTCGAAGTAACCCGGAAAGACAAACCACCGCTGGTCGCAAAGTTTGGAGCTAAACCGATTCGTTTCGACCCGCGCGCCGTCATCTCCGACCAGAAGAAGACGATCTGGTCAGGGCGCAGTGAGATTGTTCAACGCCTACTCGCAGACCGTTGTGAACTATGTGGCTCAACCACCCATATCGAAGTCCATCATATCCACAAACTCAAAGACATCGCTGATCGCTATCGCGGAAGGCCTGATCCGCCCGACTGGGTGGTCAGGCAACTGCAACTCCGGCGCAAAACGCTTGTCGTGTGTGCAGACTGCCATCGCCGCATCCACGCCGGAGTTTATGATGGACGCAAGCTGAAGGAAGGTTCACTGGAGAGCCGCGTGACGCGATGAGTGTCAAGCGTGGTTCGGTGGGAGGCGGTTGGAAAAGTGCTGATCAAACCAGTAACTCGCTGGCCGCCTACCCAACCCGCCAAAGTCACCCATGGCATTGCAGCCAAAGTCACCCACCCGAATGTAGACAAAAACGCGTGTGAGCGATGTTGATTTGTACGACTGAAACTGATTGTAGATGATGTTGCGGATATAGCTTTAAGCAATCACCCCCTTTGCCCCCGAGCCCGCTGTTTTGGAGACCTTGGTGGATGGCTCAGCGGCTGAAGCCAGATTGCGATTGCGAGCCCGAAACGATGCCCCGGTAATGGTGATGACGTAGGCATTGTGGAAGAGGCGATCCAGTCCACTGGAAGCGAGCAAGGGATCGCCGAACAGCATTGGCCATTCATCCAGGGCGTGGTTGGAGGTGATAATGGTGGCGCCCGATTCATAGCGGCCAGCGATGACATCGTAGAACACTTCGGCGTCGGTGTTGCGGAGTGGCTTGAGTCCAAAATCGTCCAACACCAGCACCGGCAGGCGCACCAGGCGTTGAGTTTACGTGCATAGGTGCCCTTGAGTTTGGCAAGGGCCAGACTCGTCAGCATCGTGGCGGTGTTGACGTACACGGTGTCGTAACCCTTGAGGCAGGCTTGATGAGCGAGTGCCTGCGCCAGATGTGTTTTGACTCATTCATCAGATTGCCTTCTTACCTTAGGGTGCCTGCCGTTCTTAATATAACGTTGTCGCACAGGTTCAATCGCTTCCGGTAGATCAGTGATGAGATAGATATCCGCCGTGGCATCGCGCGAGACATACTCGGCTGGAATCGTCCCATCGTAGATACATTTGAGAACATAGTTTGTGGTGAGGCCAATGTGCTTTGATAGACCACGTACAGTCCACCGCCCATCAAGCTTGTCATACATGCGCTTTTCGTGCTTGAGCAAATACCAGCCACGGGTTAGACGGATCTCGCGCACTGTTTGCATGGGGACATTGCCACGACGAGCGCCCGCGAAACCTTCACTGGTCAACTGAGCGGCCATCTGCTCATCGTTGAGACCCTGTTGACATAGTTGCTGAACACGCGCCACTATCGCATCGTAATTCGAGAGGTCACGGGTGCGAAAGACGCGTTGTACACGAGCATGCTCAATCGTGCAATGACCCGAGATCCATACAATACGCACTTCGATGGTTTCTGCAGCAATTCGATCAAGAATCACGTGGGAAATGAGACAACGCAGCAACTCCTTCTTCTGGATGTAAGACACTTTTTCACTGGCCCATAACGCTGGCAGATGCTC
>CAIQQO010000048.1 GCA_903873965.1 uncultured bacterium | reverse complement strand
TGCAGTCCAGCCAGAACTACATGATCGACGTCGGGCCGAGTATCACAACCTCGGTCAACTACACTCTCAGTGTTGAAATACGTTAGCTATTGTTCCTGGCTGTGGTCAATACAAAATGCGGCGCCTGTTGCAGGCGCCGCTTTTTTATCTTTCTGCGGCTGCTCACAACAGCTTGGTCACATGCAAGCCCAACTGTCGTTGCGCATTCGCAGTCGTGATCGCCTGCTCCGATCCCAGAACCACAACCTGCCCGTTCTGCTTCACCAGATCAAGTACCTCGGCGAAAGCTTTGACATCGGCAACCGTCGTCGCCAGCACCTCATTGCGCAGTTGCTGCCGGCTCGCCTCGGTCTCACCAGCCAGAAAACGCGTTAAGGATGTAAAACCTTTGGCTTCCGGTAACTGGTAGTTGTCCATCTCCCCGATGACGCCAATAATCGCCTTCGTGACCTCATCTGCATTGAGATTGAGTTCGCGCAGGAAATCGGCCGTCTGGTCATACACATCGATCGTGGCCAGCAGGTTCGGGTCGCGATACGACACATAGGTGAACGCCCCGGATCGATAATCGAAGTTACACAGTCCGAAATACGCACCGCCCTGCACGCGAATACGTTCCCACAACCATGTGGTGAGTATCATGTTGGCGACGACCAGGATTGAGCCATGAGGCTTGATGCCCAATCCGAACAAGTTCGCGCCCTTGGCGACGTAATTGACTTGCGCCGGGAATGTTAATCCTTCGGGCGCTGGCGCGATGGCAGGCACCCATGGCGCAGCCGATGCGGTATTAGCGGGCAATTGCAGCAGAAAGTCGCTCAACGCCGGCTGGAGCGCCCGATAGCTTGCGCCATCCAGCGTGAGGTTGACGTAAAGGTTGGCGCGACTGATCAGGTGCGTACGCACTACCTCAAGGCCGGCGGACACACTGGCCCAATCGTGTTCTATCTGATCAGCCAGCGAGTGCAGAAACAGCAGATATGTCACGCCGCTCATTTGCTCAGCAACCCAGTCTGCGCGGCTCAAGTGGGCTTTAAGGCGCATCGTCGCCAAGCGATGACCGCCCGGAGCCAGCCCCGCTTCTTGTATGGACTTTTCCTCCAGCACAATCTGGCGCAGGCGCTCGCGGTTGTCAAGATTGGCGCTGAGAAGCACATCCCTCAATATGGCGAGAAGATCACCGCTTTGCGCGGCCGTGGACTTGCCGCGCAGGAACAGCCACGCGCTGGGATTCTCAGTCCCCTGCGCGGCAACAGACAATACCGAGGAGCGGATACCACCCGTCTTACATCCGATGCGCCGCGATAACGTCACAAAGTCCTCGGTCGTTGTGCCCATGCCGAGTAAGGCACGCCCCAACAGAGGGACGAAAGACAGATACTCCTGCGGCAATCGGCGCAGATCAAAGCCGACATCGCAATAGGCGATGCCATTGGTGAACACATCGTGAACCAGCACGCGGGCATCGTGCCATTCCAGCAACTGGGCCGGGATGGGCTTGGCCTGCGTGTCAAGATCAGACAACCTCAACCGCGGGATGGTAGCCAGTGCTGCAGGCGAGTCCGGTGTGGCCTGGTTGGCTCTGAGCGCGTGCGTTGCCTCAATGACACGTTGCACGTCGGCGTCAGTCATGGCAGCACGGGCGTTGTCCAACCGAGTGCGTTCTTCCGCTTCAGTCTGCGCGCGCACATTGGCATCCGGTTTGAAGTGAACCGTACTGCGATGCGGATTGTTAATGAACCACGTTTCGATCAATTGCTCGAAAAAGCGTTTATCGACAGCCAGTTTTTGTTTAATCGCGGTCAGAGGCGCATCATATGCCAGGCCAATCATGGGGTCATAGCCATGTCGCCACATGCTGAGCGCCGTGAGCATCAGGGACAATCCGCGTGGATATCCCTCAGTGGCGCACTCGCGCAGGCGGAACTGGACCGTGTTCAGCGCTGCCTCGATCATATCCGGGGCAATGCCGTCGCGCGCCAACTGCGCCAGTGTCGTCAGAATCAAGTCTTCGACCTTGTCCGCATCATCAGGCGCAATGCCCTTCAGCCCGACGGAAAAAGTCAGTTGGCGCAAGTCACTGCGATCCTCGCCGGTGACATCTTCACCGAGGCGCGAATCAATTAGCGCCTTGCGCAAAGGGGATGCGGCCGTGCCGATCAGGATCGATGAC
>CAIQQO010000047.1 GCA_903873965.1 uncultured bacterium | reverse complement strand
TGGAATACCTGCTTCGATGACTATGTCTCCAAGATTCCGATCTATATTTGGTCACTCATAATGAATCGCACTTCATTTCTCTCCTATTCTCCTCCCTCTCTCGGTCAGGAGGAGATCGACGAGGTCGTCGATACCCTTCGCACCGACTGGATCACCACTGGCCCCAAGGTCAAGCGCTTCGAGCGCGACTTCACCGATGTCATCGGCGCGCCCGCAGCCCTTGCGTCTCTCGCAGTCAGTTCAGCCACCGATGCCATGCTCGTCGCGTTAGCCGCCCTCGGGATTGGCCCCGGCGATGAGGTCATCACCACCACCATGACCTTCTGCTCCACCGTTCACGTCATCGAGCATCTGGGTGCGCGCCCGGTACTGGTAGATGTGTCGCCCGATACCCTCAATATCGATCCAGCCCAGGTGGCGGCCGCCGTCACGCCCCGCACCCGCGCCATCATGCCCGTGCATCTCTATGGTCACCCCTGTGACATGGACCCGCTCCTCGCCTGTGCCGCTCAGCACCATCTGCCCATCATAGAAGATGCTGCCCACGCGTTGCCTGCTGCCTACAAAGGTCGCACGATCGGCGCCATCGGGACGCTGACCTCGTTCAGCTTCTATGCCACCAAGAACATGACGACGGCTGAAGGCGGCATGCTGACGGGCGATCCCGCGTTGATCGATAAAGCCCGCCTGTGGAGCCTGCACGGCATGAGCCGCGATGCCTATAAGCGCTACAGCGCCGAGGGCTCGTGGTTCTATGAGGTCGTTCTCCCTGGTTTCAAGTGCAACATGACCGATATCAGCGCCGCCATCGGCCTGCAGCAGTTGAAGAAGCTTCCCGCCTTCCAGTCGCGCCGCCGCGACATCGTCCGCCAGTACCACGCCGCCTTCGCCCATCTGCCCGAGTTGCAGATTCCGGCCTGCCGTCCCGAGGTGGATCACGCCTGGCATATCTATGCATTGCGTTTGAATCTGGAGGCGCTCGCCATCGACCGCTCCCGCTTCATCGAGGAACTCAAGGCGCGCAACATTGGCACCAGCGTCCATTTCATCCCGAACCATCTGCATCCCTACTATCGCGACAAATATCACTACAAGCCGATGGATTTCCCGGTGGCCTATACCGAGTTCCAGCGTCTTGTCTCGCTGCCGTTGTATCCACGCATGACCGATCAGGATGTGGCCGATGTCATCGCCGCCGTGACCGATGTCGTGCATGCCCACCGTCGCCCTGTTTTGTAAGAGCATTTCCTCAACCGTAACCAGCATGCTCAAACGGCTCTTTGACCTGATCGCGTCCCTGTTCGGGCTTCTCATCCTCTCGCCCGTGTTCGCGCTCATCGCGTTATCGATCAAACTCACCACGCCCGGCCCGGTCTTCTACCGCGCCCGGCGCATCGGGCGTTACGGCTTGCCTTTCACCCTCTACAAGTTCCGTTCCATGGTCGTGGATGCCCATCGCCTCGGCCCGGGCATTACGGCGCACGGCGATGCCCGCGTCACGCCCATCGGGCGTTTCATCCGTCGCACCAAGCTGGACGAATTGCCCCAGTTGCTCAATGTCGTCACAGGCGATATGAGCCTGGTCGGCCCGCGCCCCGAAGATCCCCGTTATGTTGCGCTCTACACGCCCCAACAGCGCGCCGTCCTGCAGGCGCGTCCTGGCATCACCAGCGCGGCCTCTCTCGCCTACCGCCACGAGGAGCAGGTGCTATCCGGCCCGGATTGGGAGCGCCTCTACCGCGACGACATCATGCCGCGCAAACTGGCGGCCGATCTGGCGTACCTGCAACATGCCAACGTCTGGACCGACATCGCGCTGATCTTCCGCACGCTGTTAGCGCTATTTCCCACAGCCATTTCTAAACGCACTTGAAGGAGATGAACCTTGGAGACGCGGATGACCACAGATATCAAGGTGGAGCAACAAACCAAACATCGCCTGACCTGTCCCGACTGCGGCCATCCCGTGTACCGCAGCCACCGCAGCGCCGCGCAGCGGTTCATGTCGCTGATCCGGCCGGTGCGCCACTATCGGTGCCGATCGTGCGGCTGGCATGGCGTGATCGCCGTCCGCCAGGGCCGCCATCGCAGCGGGCGGCTGCTGCCGCACGTGGGGCACAGGCTGCGCCGGCGCCTCATGCTGCTCGCCGTCGTCGTCGTACTCGCCCTGGCTGCCGCGTTCATCGCCTACATGCTGTCATCCTCCATGGCCGCGCCCGTCGCTGGCTAACCCAAGCATCGAGCGCCAACGCATGGAATACGCAAATGGCCAACGCGGCAAATCACTGGATGAAGTCATCAAGCCGCCAGGATTGGATTAGCCCGTGTATCGTACCGAAATCACCGAGGACGCTGTCCACGACCTGGGACAACTGGATCAGCAGGTCGCCCAGCGCCTTCTCACCCGCCACCCTCGTCTCGGCTGCCTGCTCTGGCTTCTGGCCTCCTGTCTCCTGTTTCTCCTGCTCATGCCGCTCACGTCCGGCCTATGGCTGCCCGCCATCGGGCGTTGGCTGGATGCGCCTTCCAATCCGGCGCCGGCCGATGCCATCGCGGTTCTAGCGGGCAACCGGCAGCGGCTGGAGCAGGCTGTGGCGCTGTATCAGCAGGGGCTGGCGCCGGAGATCTGGTACACGGGCGATGCGCCGCAGGGCGAGGAGTCATTTAGCCATGGCGCGCAGGATGCCCGGTTGGCCGCGATCGAGCTGGGCGTGCCGGCGGCGGCCATCACGTTGCTGCCCACCACCAGCACGTGGGAGGATGGCGAGCAGATCACGGCGCTGGCGAAGGCGCGCGGCTATAAGCGCATCCTGGTCGTGACGAGTTGGTATCATGCGCGGCGCGGCGTGTGCATCGTGCGGCGCTGGGCGCAGGGTTCGGACATCCAGATCACCTTCCAGTCGGCCTATAATAAGACGTTCGGGCCGGAGCAATGGTGGCGCAATGAGGAAGGACTGCTGGACGTTTCGAATGAGATCATCAAGTTCGGTTTTTACTGGGTGCAATACGGCCTTGCGCCGTGGCAGTGTTAATGGAAACCCATGGTATGGGCGGGCTCGTTATGGTCTGCACGACACCAATTTTCGTCTAGGGGAGGACTGTGATTCACTGTGATTAAACATTTTCGCAATCGCTATTTCGTGGTGTTCGATCTGATTGCGCTGCCGCTGGTGGTGTACCTGGCCTTCGCATTGCGGGTGGATGATCTTGATATCAGCCCCTACGCGCCGGCATGGCTCGCGTACAGCGGGTTGGCGCTGGTGGTTATCCCGAGCGTTTTCCTGTTGACGGGCATCTATGCGCGCTATTGGCCCTATGCCTCGGGCGAGGACCTGTTGGTGCAAGCGCTGGCGCTTGGCGGGGGGGGAATCGGGGTGTGCGTCGCGGGCTGGCTGGGCCTGAGCATGGCGGGCATGCCGCTGCCGCCGCGCTCGTTTCCGTTCCTCTTTCTGCTGTTGGCGTTGTTTGCAACCAGCGGCCCGCGCGCGCTGGTGCGCCTCTATTCTGCGCGCCGCAGCCGTTTTGCGCCGCCGGAGGGGCAGACGCATCGTCACGTCCTCATCATGGGCGCCGGCGAAGCCGGGGCAACGGTGGTACAGGAGTTGCTGCGCCATCCGCAGCTTGGGCTGGAGCCGGTCGGTTTTCTCGATGATGATCCAACGAAGCGCGACATGCTCATCCGCGGGATGCCGGTGCTGGGCGATCGCAACGAGATTACGCGGCTGGCAAAGACATTACATGTGCGCCAGGTGATCATTGCCATGCCCAGGGCGACCGGCAAAACGATTCGCGAAGTCACCCAGTTGTGCGAGCAGGCGGGCGTGGCCGTGCGCATCATGCCGGGCATGTCTGATTTGCTGGGCGGCAAGGTGAGCGTGAATCAATTGCGCAAGGTCGATATTGAAGACTTGCTGCGGCGCGACCCGATCCAGACGGATGTGGCCACCGTGAAGGCGCTGTTGCGCGGCAAGCGGGTGCTGATCACGGGGGGCGGCGGGTCGATCGGCAGCGAGTTGTGTCGCCAGGTGTTGCAGTGCGACCCGGCGCAGTTGGTGCTGGTGGGCCATGGCGAGAACAGCGTCTTTGAGATCGAAAATGAGCTTAAGCATTACCTGAAGCTGAATAGCGGCAACTATCCGCCGCGGACAGCGCCGCAGCCGGAAATCGTTGGCGTGGTCGCGTCGGTGCGCATGCCCGAGCGGCTCAAGGCTATTTTTGACCGCTATCGCCCGCAGGTTGTTTTTCATGCGGCGGCGCACAAGCATGTGCCGTTGATGGAGTTGCAGCCCAGCGAGGCGATCATGAACAACATCATCGGCACGCGCAACCTGTTGGCCGCCTGCCAGAAGCACGATGTGGAGCAGTTCGTGATGATCTCGACGGACAAGGCCGTGAACCCCACCAGCATCATGGGCGCGAGCAAACGCATCGCCGAGTTGCTGGTGTTGCAGACCGCGCGCGTCAGTCATAAGCCCTACGTGGCAGTGCGGTTTGGGAATGTGCTGGGCAGCCGCGGCAGCGTGGTGCTGACGTTCCGCCGCCAGATCGCGGAGGGGGGGCCAGTCACGGTCACGCACCCAGAGATGCGGCGTTTCTTCATGACGATTCCCGAGGCCGTGCAACTGGTGTTGCAGGCGGCGGTGATCGGGAAGGGCGGCGAGATATTCATGCTCGATATGGGCGAGCCGGTCAAGCTGGTTGACCTGGCGAAAGATATGATTCGATTGTCTGGGCTGGAATTGGGGCATGATATTGAGATTGCGTATACGGGTATGCGCCCTGGCGAGAAGATGTACGAGGAATTGTTTATCAAGGGTGAAGATTACCAGCGTACGCCTAATGAGAAGGTTTACATTGCGAGTAACGCCAGCAGCTTTGTGCCCGATAAGCTCAACGAGATGATTGAGGAATTGGAAGGCGCTGCCATCCGCGACGATGAGGTGGCCATGCGCGCGATGTTTCATCGCATTATTGCCGAATATCAACCGCCCTCTGCGCCCTCCACGCCGCTGCCTGCGGGTGACACTATACAAGAGGCGCGGCAGCAGGAACGGCCGGCAAATTCGGCGATGCAGGAACTAAGGCCGCTCCACGGCAGCGCAGGCAGCCATTAAGCGATAGGGTTCACAAGTTGATGGTGTGTGTGAGCCGGTGTGAATTGTGTGAGAGTCATGCTTTCATTGCGACGCTGCATCCTGTTTATCGATCGTGGGCACTGGCTGATGTTGCTTGTGGCGGCGCCGTTGATGTTGTTTCCTGCGCCCGCAAGGACGCCGCTGTTGCTGGTGGTACCGGTGGTGTGGGCCATAGGGTGGATCGCGCGGCCGCGGGCGCCGCTGCCGTCCACGCCGCTGAATGCCGTGCTGCTGGTGCTGATGGTCATGGTGCTGGTCAGCGTCGTCGTCACGCCTGATCTGGCGTTCAGCCTGCCCAAGGTCGCGGGGATGGTGCTGGCTATTGGCGCGTACTTTGCCGTGGCGCGCGAGGCGCGCAAGCCGGTCGGACTGTGGCTGTGCGTGCTGGCGTTGCTGGGCGTAGGCGCAGGCGTGGCGGTGTTGGCGCTGGTTGGGACGACGTGGGGCGCCAAGATCAGCTTTTTGAGCGTAATCACGGCGCGGCTGGCGCCGCGCCTGATGGGGTTGGCCGGGGCCGAGGAAGGGTTTAATCCCAACCAGGTGGCGGGCGCGCTGCTGTGGGTCACGCCGCTGTTCCTGTGTCTGCCGGTGGGGCTGGCCACGATGCAACGCCATCGTGGCGCGCCGACCAGGCTGGGCGCACGGGTGTGGCGCGGCATGCTCATCGTCATGGCGACGCTCGCAGCGCTGGCCATGGTGGGCGTGCTCGTGCTGACGCAGTCGCGCGGGGCGTATATCGCGTTTGCGCTGGGGTTGATGGGAATTGTCTTCCTGGCGCTGCCGCGGCGCGGTCGCTGGGTCATGGTGATTATGCTGGTCATCGCGCTGGCGGCGGCATCGGTTATCGTGTGGCAGCGGCGCGACACGATTGCCCCGCTAGTGGGTTTGCGGATCGATGCGGCCGGCGTTACCAGTGTGGATACGGCGGCTGATGGGCTGAGCACGCTCGATGGCCGGCTGGAGATTTGGTCGCGCGCATTGTATGGTATTGAAGACTTCCCCTTCACGGGCATGGGGATGAATAGCTTTCGCAAGGTGGTGCATCTGCTGTATCCGCTCTTCCTCACCAGCCCGGATACGGATATCGCCCATGCGCACAACGAGTTTTTGCAGGCGGCATTGGACCTGGGTATACCGGGCATGATCGCGTTCGGCGCGCTGTATCTTGTGGGGCTGTGGATGTTGTGGCGCATCTGGGTGGCCCGGGCAGGCGATGGGCTGACGCGGTCGCTGGCGCTGGGGCTGGGCGGCGGGCTGTTTACTCACCTTGTCTACGGCATGACCGATGCAGTAGCGCTGGGGGCGAAGCCGGGCATCCTGTTCTGGATGTTGCTCGGCTTGATCAGCGGGTTGTTTGCCCAGAGCAACGGTGCTGTCGCGATCGGGCAGGCGGCGCGCCGTGTGCCGGGTGTGACAGCGAATCACGAATAGGCAATATAATCAAGGTATGGCAGGCAGCATCGTTATCAAGTCATCATGGTGTGCACGCGCGGCAGGCGTAATCGTCGTTCTTTCAATGGTTCTCACTTCTGGGTGGCGCCCGGCACAAGCTGAGGGTATTGGCTGGAGCCCCCCGGTGATCATGGCTAAATCGGACATGGCATCACACCCTAAGGTGGCCATCGACATGCATGGTGTGATCCATGCTATCTGGTGGGATCCGGAAATGGGCGAGATGTACTCGCTTACGGGCAGCGGTATTGATGCGCGCTGGTTGACGCCGGCGCCAATTACGGCTATCACGGCAGGACAGGTTGGCAAAGTGAAGCAGGCTTCTGCGCCTGTTGCGCTCCTGATTGCGGGAGGTGCGGATGCCGTGCATGCCTTCTGGTATAGCGCCGGGCAGGAACTGGATGCGGTGACATATCAAGACAACACGTGGGGTGCGCCGTTTATGATCGCGGCGGTATCGGCGGGCATCGATGCTTATAGCGATATCAGCGGCACCATTCGCATGGCCTATGTGCGCACTGTGGATCGGCCAGGCAGCCCCGCCGGGGTGTATTATCGCGCGTCGTATCAGGCGTCCACGGCGTTAGGCTGGAGTGATCAGCGCGTGATATTCCCGTCGCCTCATTTTTATACGGCAGCGCTGACCGATACCCACATCAGCATAGCGGGCGACGCGTCGGGGCGGATGGTGGTGGCATGGCAGACGGCTCATGTCGGCATGGGCTACGCACGCTCGATCGATGGCGGCATCACTTGGCAGGCCATTCCGTCACTCATCGCAGGACCCGTCAGCCCGATGGAGGCGCCCGTCGTCGGCGCAACGTCCGACGGCAATTTCGTGATGTTATGGCGCCATAGGGGCGCATCGGGATGTACTTTGACGCAACGTCGATCCCGTGATGGCGGGGCGACGTGGGATGTGCCGGAAGCGGCATTGACCGGCGCGCCATGGTGCACGGCTGCCCTGTCGATCAAGCCGGATAGCCAGAATCGATTATGGCTGCAGGCTTCTCCGGGTTATGATCAAAGCGAGGGGCAAGGTGCAACCACAGGGCCTGGCATAGGGCTGGCGGTATGGGATGGCAAAGCCTGGCTCGCACTAAGGGACAGCGATCTGGCGCTGCCAGCCAGTTCGGTGTTACTTGACTCGACTGATATTCCAGATTGTCGAGATATAGCAATGAATGCCATGCTCATCGTAGTTGTGGGTTGTGGTAAAGGTGGTGACATCTGGTATGTGCGATCGACGACGCCGATCGAGCAGATTAGTGTTGTCGTTGTGACACCGACGCCGACACCACTGCCCGCGACGTCAACTGTCATAGCGACAGCGACCTTACTGCCCACTGCGATGCCCACGCCCACCCAGACGCCGACGCAAGTGCCAACAGTAACGCCTTCAGCAACACCTCTACCTACTGCAACGGCCACTCCCGTAGTGACTGTGGTGGTGTCGCCGGGTGACTATGATGGGTTGGCTAGCGGTGGGCTGAACCAGGTTGATTTACTGCTCATCAGTGCAGCGCTTGCGGCCACTGGCGTTGTGGTGCTGGTGATTCGGCGCTTTACACACCCGTCATCGCGTCTGCGTTATAACGATGAAGACTCCGACCCCGGATAACGAATTGGGCAAAACATGATTAAAAACAGTCTGAAGCTGGGGGCGCTAATGTTACCGCTCCTGATGCTGTTGCAATCACCAGCGGTCGCACTCAGCGCGTCAGTCGCTGCGTTGCCGCCCGGCGACGATGCACGTGTCGTAGGCGTCGTCAATGGTGACACCATTGAGGTAGTGATACGTGGCATCGGTTTCACCGTTGGATATTTGGGCATCTCCGCGCCCAGGCCCGCAACGGCCAAGGCTATGGCACAGTGCTATGCGCCGCAATCGTATTGGGCAAACTACCGGCTGGTGGTGGGTCAAGTTGTGCGAGTAGAGCGCGAAACGACCGACTTTGAGCCGAATGGTTCTGGTCGTCTTATGCGCTACGTGTATCTCTCAGATGGCCGCATGGTTAATGAGGTCATGCTGAAGAATGGTGGCGCGACAGTTTCGACTATCTATTCCGATCAACGTTATCGTGGCCGACTGGCGATCGATCAACAAGCAGCTCAGAGTGGTGGCGCCGGGATGTGGGGCGTGTGCCAGGATGTATTGCCGATTGTTGAGACAGCAGCCGATCTGAATCAAGTGCTGCCAAGAGCAGACCAATCGCTCGATACCGTTTTTGGCATGGAGGTTAGCGTGATCCAAGCAGGTTCTACGCTACCGCTGCTAAAGTCTGCCAACGCCGGCTGGATTCGGCGCACGGCTATCTCATGGCGTGAGATAGAGCCAGTTGAGGGGCAGCGCAATTGGGCTGCACTATCTGGCATAGAGCAGGAATTCAAGTTGGCTGGAGAGCAAGGATTTAAGCTCGTGGCTGTCGTGCGAGACGCGCCGGTTTGGGCGCAGGCGGTGCAGGGCGTGGGTTGTGGCCCGATCAAGGCGGAAAAATACAGAGCATTTGGTGCGTTTATGCGTGACCTTGTGGCGCGCTATGGCCAGTCTCCGTACAATGTGCACTATTGGGAAATATGGAATGAGCCCGATATTGCGCCGCAATTGGTGCCTGCTGGCAGCCTGTGGGGCTGTTGGGGAAATGCGAAAGATGCCTATTATGGTGGAGAGGCGTATGGGGAAATGCTGAAAGTGATTTATCCCATGGTGAAATCGGGGAGGTCGGACGCGCAGGTGATGGTAGGCGGTCTGCTACTCGATTGCGATCCGCGTCAACCCCCCGCAGGAAAAGACTGCATGCCGGCGCGCTTCCTCGAAGGGGTGCTTAAGGCTGGAGGCAATAATGCTTTTGATGGCGTCGCGTTCCACGCCTATGATTACTATGATACGTCACGGCGAGGTGTCTATTCAAACTCAAACTGGCATTCATCTTCTGCCTCGACAGGACCAGTGGTCACAGAAAAGGTCACATATGTGAGTGAGTTGCTGTCGAAGTATGGTGTCCAGGGCAAGTTCCTGATGAATACTGAGATGGCGCTCGTGTGTGGGCGGGATGGAACCGAATCCCGCTGCCTGACACAGGAGTATGCGGATACAAAGGCGGCTTATGTCGTGGAGGCTTATGCGGCATCGTTGGCGCAGGGATTGCGCGCAGCTATGTGGTACAACCTGTCTGGATGGCGGGGTTCAGGTCTGCTCGATGCGTTTGGTGGAAAAACAAGTGCGTATCAGGCTTACGCATTCGCTTCGTCCAGGTTAAGTGGCGCGAGTTCAATCATGGCGATTGTACCCGGCCAGGGCATCCAGGGATATGAAGTGGGAAAAGGCGCTGGCCGTATGTGGGTGATCTGGGCCATCGACGGCAATCGTCACGTATTGGCCCTGCCCGAGGCGCCGCGGGCGACATTCGATATTGCAGGAAAGCCAATTCAGCCTGGCAAGACCATGACCATTTCGAGCATGCCGGTCTATCTTGATTGGTGAGTCTGTTTGGATGATTCCACATGTATTCCCCCTTGTTATCCATATCTCTGACTTCCGACCTCGTTTCTTCTCATGATCGACTGGGGCAATCTCGCATGGAATACGTTATGGGTGATGGCATGTATGCTGACGCTATCAGTCTTGGCCATTCAGCAGTGGCAAACACGTGCAACCGGCATGCGTCTGCGCGATGGATTGAAGCAACCCTATCCCGCGATAATTCTGAGTGTTGCAGCCATGTTGTTCTGTATAGGAATGCTGGGGACATCAGTCGGCCAGGTCGAACCGATAGCCTGGGGCGTGCTGGCTGTTCTATTTGGGGTGCAAGGCTTTTTGAAATTCAGGCGTCGTGCAGGATAGGAAGGACAGGGTATAAGTAAAATGAGGCGGATCGCTTTCAATCGTTTTCACAGTACAAATACATGAGACGCTCTAATTCACCTTATGTTTCGAGTGCTATTTTTTTGTTCGTAACCGTCGCGTTAATCTTACTTGTGTTCAAGCTGGCGGTTACTGGTAAGACATTATCGCAGCAGCCAACTCAGCGCTCCTCGCTGTTTTCGCCTGCCACTCAGACAATGACTTACACGCTGATGATGATCGGTATGTCTCATGTGATTCCCACGGATGGTATCGCAGGGTTTGAGACGGCGCCGCTCAACAATGCGAACGGACTGGGTCTCATGGCGCAGACAGGCGCAACCTGGGTGCGCCGCGCTGCGGTGTGGTGGCCTGATGTGGAGGCAACCGAAGGTGTGTATACGTGGTCGGCGATAAGCAATCTGGATGCTGAGTTCAAGGAAGCAGCTTTGCAGCGCCTGCAGGTAATCCTGATCGTGCGTGGTGCGCCGAGCTGGGCGCAGAAATATACGCCGTGGGCGTGCGGGCCTATCGCACAGGCCAAGCTGGCCGCATTCGGCGATTTTATGGCGGCGCTGGTGGCGCGCTACAGTCAGCCTCCCTATAACGTCAAGTATTACGAAATGGGCAACGAGGAAGATGTCGACCGCGCACTGTTGTCCAATTCGTACAATAACGCGTACGGCTGCTGGGGCGATAACACGGATACTTATTATGGTGGCGGCGTCTATGCCGACATGCTTAAGGCGGTCTACCCTCGGGTCAAGCAGGTGGATTCATCTGTCCAGGTGCTCATCGGCGGGCTGTTGCTCGATTGCGATCCCGGGCCGCCAGTAAACAGTTGCGCCAAGGTCGGAAACAATACGAAGCCGGCTAAGTTTCTTGAAGGTATTCTGAAGAAATATGGCGGCCAGTATTTCGACGGCGTCGCATATCATGCCTATGACTGGTATATCGGCTCCCTGGGCGGTTACTATAACCCCAACTTTCACAGCGATTCTGATACAACCGGACCGGCCAGCATAGCCAAAGCCACTTTCATCAGAAACGTCCTCAGGGCCAACGGGGTTACGGGCAAATACCTGATGAACACAGAGTCATCATTGCTGACGGGCAGCGATGTCAATGATCCCGATTATGAGCTGACGAAATCCTACTTCGTAGCGCAGCTTTACGCAGCGTCTCACGCGATAGACCTGCGCAGCAATATCTGGTATCGCGTGCTGGGTTGGCCCAACAGGGGCGGCGCGCTCTTGAATGCCGACCTCACTGCGCGCCCTTCTTACACGGCGTTTCAAACGGTTAACTCGATGCTGAGTGGCACTTCGTACACGGGTTTGGCGTCCAGCTACGAATTGACTGGTACTACCAACGTGCGCGGTTACAAGTTCGGGCAGCAAAACCAGACCACCTGGGTCGTGTGGTCAATGGATTCCATGTCGCACACGTTAACGATGGCGCAAGCGCCGAAATACGTGTACGATGTTTTTGGCAATATGGTGCCCTTGTCGGACACGACCAGCATCACGCTTGATGGACCGGATAAATTACTGTTCTATCTGGTGTGGCCGCGCTATTGACATTTTGGTGTTTAATAGAGAGAGTGAGTAGTCATAGACGCCAAGACGTCGGTGTGCATCTTGCCTGATTGAATGGCAAGATGTAACCGGAATACGCTTGATGGTCTATACTGTGAGGTGATACTATTGGATTACATTGATTTCCGCCACGCAGCTCGTCATGCATGTTGGTATAGGGATGACGCTAGCTGGAGGGTGCGGTGATAGTTCGTCGTGATGGCTTATGCCAGTCAAGTTCGAGCAGCTAAGGTCTGCGCAGCACTGGTTGTCTGTTGTGCGTCCCAGGAACTGGCATCTTGAGGTCTAGTGGATACCTGGGAAATACAGTTGACACCCGAATCATTTTCTCAGTCAGACATATGGGGATACCTAGATGAAAAGAATACAGGCTGCCTTTACTAAACTATTGGCTCTGGGGCTATTGGTTGCACCGTTCATGAGTACCGTCGGCCGTGATGCGGTACGAGTTTCCGCGTCTGAAGCACGCGAAATCAAACCCGCGTTTCTGCTGCCAACGTACTTCGCGCCTGCCGCGCCTTCTGTGCGGGCAACGGCGGACGTGCTCTTGATTGATGACGATTTAAGCAATGGATCCCGCTCTGCTGAATGCCACGACTATCGCAGCATCTACACGCAGGCGCTTACCGCGGCAGGCCTGAGCTATTCTATTTTCGAGACGACCAGCACAACACCTGATCCAGGCACAAGCCCACGTCCCCATTTTGTTAACTTTGAAGGCGCAAGCATCTATCGGCTGGTGATTTATTTCTCGGGCGATAGCCATTGCGGGCAGGAGTTGGGATGGAACGTGCCGCAAATGCGGGCCTATCTGAATGGCGGCGGGCGCATGATCGTTTTCAGCCAGGATGCGCTGTACTTTGATAAGGCTAATGAGGACGCAGCGCTGAGTGTGCCGACAACGTTTTCACCCACGTTGTACTTCGGCGCAAGTTATATTACAGATACCATTGCTGTAGCAGCGGTGCAGGGATCCGGCTCGTTCAGCTATACCACCGGCATCACACACACGATCGGTGTGACTGCAACCTCGATTGACCGGGCAGGGCTGGCCGTCGTGAGTGGAGCCGACCCAGCCGTGATCCTGAGTAAAAGCTCTGACCCGACCCAGATCGTGGGCACACGCATGTCGTCAGACCCAAGCATTGAAAGCGACCTGGGTTTGTTTGTCCGGCAGGACATGGCGTATCGGACGCAGCTTGTGACGTATGGTCTTGAGGACATCACCAATGTCAACGATCGCGCCAAGTTGCTGGATATGCTGGCAGGCTATGAGCTTGATCGGCTCACGGTTAGCTTTAACAGCCCGGTATTTGATGCCAATAATAATCACGATGGCACGACCACTATCAGCGCCACAGCGACATCCAACATCACCCATACAGCAACGGGTTTTTCGAACGTGATCGTAAAGTACCGCTGGGACTTTGGTGATAATTCGCCAATCGTGACGACAACTGTGCCATCGGCCAAACATACTTATACAGGACAAGGTCTATTCAGAGTGATTGTGGAAGCGACTGACGGGTTTGGCGTCAGGGTTACCAGCGAATCGACGGTAGACAATATTGTTCTCCCCGTGCCTGTGCCGGCCGCAGAGGTGCTGAGTATTGCGCCGAACACCGGGCCTACCAACATGGCGAACGATGTGACAATCTTCTGGAGTAACTTGCAGCCGGGTTTGGCGATCAGCATCAGCAACAACATCAGTCACTCGCTGTTGCAGAATATCACCATTATCAATACGACGACCGTGCAGGCTGTCGTCCCGAAGGGTATGGCGGCAGGAACCTATACGTTGACTGTCCGTAACCCTGGTTCGGGTTTAACTTCCGTGATGCAGTATGCCTACACCGTGATTGACCCGAACAGTCTTATCGATGACTACTATGCTGGTACGGATGATTTGTGGACAGAGCCATACTCATTCCGCCGGGGTGCGATTCCAGAACTTGGAGTGGTGGTGTATCGCAACGGCGGTTTGTTGACAGAGACGGTTGATGTGTCTTTCTATGCCGGCAACCCTGTTCAAGGTTGGACATTCCTGGGCACAGGAACCACGCAGGAAATCGGACCGGGTCTTGGCAGCTATGGCATGGCGTCCATCCTGTGGGACACCGCGAACTACTCCTCGACCGTGGATATCTACGCTGTCATCGATCCGTTTAATCAATATACTGAGACGAACAAGCTGAATAACATCGCCAAACACACGTTCACGATCATACCGGTCTTGAACGATGATATTCCGCCTACGATCGGGGATGTGACGCTGAATGGTGGTGCGCAGATCACACGCGACCCTGTTATCAACGTGACCTTGGTTGCTACGGATACGGGTGGTTCTCAGCTACAGTCGATGTACCTGATTGAGCGCGTGTATAGCGTGGCTACGCATACATGGGTCAAAGTCAAAGACAGCGGTTGGCTTCCCTATCAATCAACATTTACGATGACGATGATCAACCGCGGAGGCGCACATTATTATCAGGTGTGGGTAGCAGATGGACGCGGCAACATTGTGGCAGAGCCTGTCATGCGGCGCATTAACTACATTAACACGGGGCAGTCGGTACGAGAAGGTGATACCAACCTGTACCAGCTCAATCTGGCGCAGGGCGAAAAGTTCACCGCCACGTTGACTACCGTATCCGGCGACGCGGATCTCTATGTGTGGCAACCGGACACTTCCTCAGCAGGTGAGAGCGTTAATAGCGGTACAGGTACTGACGTGGTCACCTTCACAGTACCGGTGAGTGGCGTCTATTCTGTCGAGGTGTATGGTTATCTGGATTCGGTATACAACTTCGATATGCTGGGTGTGTCATTGTCGTTGAATCGCCCTGCCGCTGCTCTGCTGAGCCCAGCAGCCACAAAGCCACCGCACACGCCTGTGTCAGCTCCCGAAAGCACTCCGATCATTGACCTGCCTATACCGCCGGCTGCGCCTATCGTGTTTAAGGTCAAACTGTGGTTCATGGTCATGAATGATCTTTTTGTAGTAGATTAGCTTACTTGG
>CAIQQO010000046.1 GCA_903873965.1 uncultured bacterium | reverse complement strand
GCCACGCCCCATCTGGCGACCAGAACGCGCGGAAATTCCATGTGGGGCGCTCATCTTGCGTCACGACGATGACCTCGCCGGTTTCCGCAGAAATCAAACACAGCTCTGTGCCACCGCGCACGAGATCAGGTCGATAGTCCCGGTTAAAGTGGTCAGTGTCGGGCTGACCAATACGGTACGGCCACGGACTCTGCGCGCCCGGCATGCAGCGCGTATAGGTGATCCACTTGCCGTCCGGCGACCACGATGGCATATTCGAGCCGTTACCGTGACGGTCGGCAGGGCCATACGAGGTTGCAAACCAGTGACTCTGATTCTGGGTTAATTCACGCGTCTCGCTACCATCTGCCCGGCTGATGACAATGTCAGAGTGATCATGCCCCGGGTCATTGCGCCATGCACAGCGCTGATACAACAACCACTGCCCGTCAGGCGACCACATCGGTCCGAAGTTAAGCCATTCGGGATCACTCGCGATCAACGTGCGCTTTCCACTGGCAAGTTCCACCACATAGATCTCGTAGATGTTGCGCCCTGGAACATTGGTGACATGAAAGGCGACGCGGTTGCCATCCGGGCTAAGCGTCGTGCCATAAGCGAAGCCCGGCCCGGTATAGATCATCTCGCGATGGGCGCCGGTCAAGTCACAAATAAACAGTTGCGTCTCTGTGTCGGTGTTGCCACTCACGAGGATGTGTTGACCATCCGACATTTCGCCCACAACACCCATCTGCGGTGGCAGCTTGATTTCCACGGGCTGGCGTGATACAAAGTCATACAACCACAAGTGCGTCGTAGCGTACTTCAATCCATCTTTGTCATCGAACGCAGCATTGGGATTGCGCGGCAATTCCTGGCTCCACAGAATCGCGCGGCGCTGATCGCGAAAGATCATGCCCATTTGCCAGTAAGCCTGTCCTGGCACAGGAAAGCTCAGATAACGTTCGTCGCTGCCATCCGGGCGAATTGCACCGATACGTTTATCCGAGATGTAAAAGATCACATCACTGTTATCCATGATGCCATTATGGCACCCAATTGGAGACCACATCAAGTGTACGTTCGCGTTGGGTCGGATCGTTAGTTTTGATATGAACACGGAACAAGTGCTTGCCGCCCATATCACCGTGCATCATGAATTGCATCGAAAGTGTCGTCGTCTGACCGGGATTGAGAGTCATCGAACCGATGACTGGGACAGGTGGTCAGCACCCCTCCAGGACTTCAATGTACGGTTTCTCGGTGATCTGCAGTAGTTTGTCGCCGACATTGGACAGAACAAATATCGCTTCGACCGTCTTGCCCAGTTTCACATCACCGAACTCGATCATTTCACGATCGACCTGTAGTTTTGGCGCACCGTTCACCTGGGTTGTGGTCTTTGGTCCACTTCCATTCATCGACATCACCACCAGAAAACCTGCCAGAACAACGACGATGATGACCGCAACCAGCACTACCGCCGAGGTCAGCTTATTGCTGCTGGTTACTCGCTGCTCGCTACGCGCCTGCGCCGTACGACGCTTTCTAACTCTTGGACCGTCACTCATTTCACTCATGCTGTTGCATCTTACTCCTATGCCCCACCGGGCGTATCAATTCTCATGGTGATCTTACGCTAACTAATCAGCCGGCAAGTTTGTGGGGCCATATCGCGAATAAGCTGTATCAACGTAGGCCCGAATAACCGCCACACTCTTCCCCTCACGATACAAACGCATCGCATCCTGCGTGATATCGATGCAGATCGAACATCCGATAGCATGGTCATCAAACACCACTTTCCCACCTTCTCGGCGTTTCACATAGCACATTTCGTTGGACGTGTGACCTGAGGCGACACAACCACAGTAACAAGCGACATGCTCGAGCACATCAGGATTCGCCACAGCAAACTGATAAGCCTGCCGCACTTCCGCCTGCGCTGATTGCACTTCCGATGGCATATCAGCCATCGGTGCCATCGCCACTGTGTGCGCCATAGAGACTGTTTCTGTTGCGCGCGCCATGGTTGTTTGGGTTGACCCGCAACCTCCAACAGCCACGCTGATGAGAATCATCAAAGGCACCAGAACTATTATGAATCTGCGTGTACTCCGCGGCATGCAACATCACCTCGCCTAATAAGCTTCATTTGTATCCGCGATCGAGAATATAGGAAACTCAATCTCCTGTATAGGGCCATCCGGCCCATCATAGATAGGCACAATTGCCTATGACCTGACCAAAGACTCAAGGTTCAGTGGTAGCATCTTGTCATAAGGATTTGTGATATGGGCGGCATTAGCCCGTTTGGCATGCAAGGTGGTAAGAAGATGGGGAACCTCAAGTACAGCCCAATGTCGCACGGCACGACAGACGATGCAACCATAGCCATGCCGGTTAGCGGCCCGGATGCGCTAAAAGCTGCACATGATTATCTGGATGCCAGTCTTTCCGGCGCAGAGACAACTGCAGATGCCGACGCGTTCTATGGTTACTACACCATCGATATCCTGCGAGATGGTAGCGAATAAGATCGGCAACAACCTGTCATAACCCGACATAACCAACACTATTGTGAGAAGAACACATGATCAAAAGACTGATTTTAGGCTTAGCTGCGCTGGCACTCACCTCATGCGGTATGTTGCCGGGTACGTTGGCCACACAGCCGACTCCTATCCCAACCCTCACCCCGGCAGCATCCATCGCTCAGGATGCTGCAGTGAAGCCAGCTCCCGCTCTGGGTGGCAAACCAAGCGGAGACCTGTTGGTATGGATATTCAGCAACCATACCCCTCCGGTTCGCGGTGTTAACACCTTTGAGGCGTTGGTTACCGACTCACAAGGTCAGCCCATCTCAGACGCAACTGTGTCGTTTGACATTGATATGACCAACATGAGTCATGGCAAGAATGTGATGGCAGCTTCATCACTGGGTAATGGGCACTATGATGCAAATGTGCATTTTCTCATGCCCGGCCCATGGCGTGTGATCGTTGGTGTTCGACGCGCAGGACAAACCAGCACAGTTCGATTCGACTTCATGGTCAGTTGGTAAATACTTACCAAGCGTCTATCAGGATTTCAAAGCAAACTTAGAGAAGCTATATGCTGAATTTATCAATCGCAATCATCGCCAGCCTTGTCGTCATGCTCGTAAGTATCAGTGCTGGAGTATATCTATCGCGTTACAAATTAAGCGTTACCGAAATGCTCGGTATGATGATAGGGATGACGCAAGGCATGATGACTGGCATCGCCGTTGGTTATTTTATCGGCGCCGCGAGCGATATGTTCATCGGCAACCTTGCAGGCATCATCATCGGTCTCAGCTTTGGCATTATCTTCGGGCGCGTTGGCGGTTTGATGGGCATGATGGATGGCGGTATGGGTGGCATGATGGGTGGCATGATGGGTGCGATGCTCGGCGTGATGCTGCAGTACCTCTATGATGGTTGGGCTATCCACATCACAGGTGTATTGATGGGCATCATTTATCTTGTTTCGATGGTCGCCCTTGTGCGCCTTGTGCAGCGTGGCGCGGTGGTAAAAACGACCATTGATCCGGTGTGCGGTATGACAGTCGATCCCAAAACATCGCTTCAACATGTTCATCAAAACAAAACGTACTATTTTTGTGCGCTGGCTTGCCAGAAGTTGTTTGCCAAATCCCCGGAAACCTATTTGTAAAGGTGGCCTGTCACAGGATGGTATCAGTTAATGGGGTCGCAGGCATAGGCTCAACGCCCATATCCACGCTTGTGTTTCTCCCTATTGAGCAAGTCCGATGGATCCGCTCGTCACTCTAGTAACATCAGATAATGATGTCGAATGAACATCTCGATTCGCATCAATCCTGATATAGATTACTGAGTTGAAATGGAACGAAATCGCACACGACAGATCACTGTGATCCTGGCTGACGACCACGCCCTTGTCCGGTCGGGCATACGAGACTTCTTGCAACAGGATGAAAGCCTGCAGATCATCGCTGAAGCCGGCAATGGCGATCAGGCGCTTGCGCTTGCCCAAAGCCTGCGCCCTGATGTGCTGGTGCTCGATATCCAGATGCCGGGCAAAACCGGTATCGAAGTCGCCAAAGCCGTGCGCGAGATTGGCCTGAACATGGGTATCCTCATCCTGACAGCCTATGATGATGAGCCCTACATCCTCGGCGCGTTGCAAGCCGGCGCAAATGGTTACGTGCTGAAGACGGCGGAACCGGATGAATTGGTGGCAGCCGTTCACGCTGTCTTCGAGGGAAAGTCGGTGCTTCATCCAGACCTGATGCAAAAAATGATGCAGCATTTTGTGACTCGCGTTGCCGCGCCGGAAAATCCGATTGCCGATGCTTTGACAACGCGGGAGATTGAAGTGCTTCGAATGGTCGCGCGCGGTTTCACCAACAAAGCGATAGCGACACAGCTGGGCATCAGCGACCGGACGGTGCAGGGGCACTTAGCGAATGTGTTCGGTAAACTTCATGCCCAAAGCCGCACGGACGCCGTTATGATCGGCCTGCGACTTGGCCTGGTTTCCACGACAGACGCATGAACAAGCTGCTACGCCGCGTGATGGCGGTCAGAACCGCGGCACAGTTGCTGCTGTTGACGGTGCTACCGCTGACCGTGATCCTCGGGATCATCTCTTTTGGCAGCATCTCGATGCATCAGCAAGCCATGCGCCGGCTTGTCAGTGAGCGCGACGTCCGCGCTGTTGTTGCCATCGCGGGTTCGATTGGCGCTATCTTCCAACACAAAACTGACATGCTGGTCATGGTAGCCGATAGCAGTGCTCGCATGTCCCAGCGTGATGGCGCGCTACTGATTGAGCCGGATCAGACGCATGAGTATCCGGGTGGAATTGCCGTGTACGATCAACAGGGAGTCCTCATCGCCCACACTTCAACTGCCGACTCATGGGCACAATCGAACAGTCTCTTGTCAGGCGCTTTCAAGGTATCTCCGGTTGAAAACACGGCCATTGGCTCTTATAACGGTATGGTTGTATTTCAGGCACACGACCATGCCAGAAATGTCATCGTCATTGGCATGATGCCATTCAGTGATCTTCATTTCGACACGTTGGCCAATCCGCCAGAGATGACCCACTCGTCGTCCGAAGCCGGCGCCGTCGATGCGTACTTGTTCGGACCGGATGGAAGTGTGCTCATAGACACCTTAACGGCCGGCGCCATTCGTCGCACGCGCATGAGCGATCAGCCTGGAGTCGTTGAGGCACTGCAGGGCCAGAGCGGTGGATTGTTCCGGGTCGATGCGAACGGTGGGGATGAACATGTGGTTTCTTACGCACCGATTGCCACAAGCGCCGGCTTGACAGGGCTTGGCGTCATTATCGAGGAACCGTGGGAAACAGTACTCGATCCCTTAATGCGCTACTCGCTTGCGGTGCCATTGATCACCTTGCCCGTATTGCTGCTCGCAGTCATTGCCGTCATGTTCGGCCTGCGTCGTATCGTCCAACCCTTACAGCGACTTGACCAGCAGGCGCGCGATATCGGCCATGGCAATTACGATGTACTCAATAAACCAGTCCATGGCATCGATGAAATCGAACAACTGCAAAACACGCTTCGCAAGATGGTCGACCAGATCCAGGCCGACCAGGAGCGGTTGCGCAACTATGCGCGCGCAGTGACCGAGACGCAGGAGGCTGAACGTAAGCGACTGGCGCGCGAGTTGCATGATGACACCATCCAGAACCTGGTAGTCTTAAGCCAGCGCATTCAGGTGACGCGCCAGAAAATCGCCAAAGAGCAACCTCACATCGCGGCTCAACTGGATGATTTGCGCGGCATCGTGTTGCGCACGATTGAAGATGTCCGTCGTTTCAGCCGGGCGTTGCGACCGATCTATCTGGAAGATGCCGGGCTGGCTGCGGCGCTTGATCGACTCGTGGATGAAGCGAATGACAACGAACGGCACAATCCAAACCCGGAGAGTACACCCGCCTGCACCGTGACATTTACCGTCAGGGGCACTGTGGCGCGCCTGAAGCCCGAGGTCGAACTGGCATTGTTCCGCATCGCACAGGAGGCGCTAACGAACGCTTTGCGCCATGCATCACCCAGCACCATATCCGTAGTCTTGAGCGAAGTGCCGACAGGCAGAGTACAACTTGTCATCGAGGATAACGGTCGAGGTTTTACGATAACAGACGGTCCAACTGAACCTGTAAGGACGGCTGCAGCGCATAGCACGGGTGGGTTTGGATTGCTGGGCATCCACGAGCGCGCGATGTTGATTGGCGCTGGTGTCGACATTCGAGCCACACCAGGCCATGGCGCCTGCGTTACGGTGCTGTATCCAACCGTCGATTAAGGCGCGACGACGGTGATTTTTCCCACCATACCGGCGGCTTTATGTCCGGCAACAGTGCAGTAGAACTCAAATTCGCCGGGTTCTGAAG
>CAIQQO010000045.1 GCA_903873965.1 uncultured bacterium | reverse complement strand
CTTAGGAACCTGTGGCCGAGTATGTTGCACAGTAAACGCGACCATATCTTCGAAAGAGCTGATAACTTCTGCCAGCTCTCCGGCCGTGATGTCTGGTGGCTTAATGCCAGTAAACCTCAGCCCGAATAAGATCGTGTCCATACCGTAATTGTATCCGTTTCTAGTGACCAATTATGGCGCCACTTCCGCCATCTCGGCCGTGATCAGCGCCCACGCTTCCTTGACGGTCTTGCCATCCTTGTTCAACTGTCTGGCGTATTCGTACAAATGACCTTCAACGCCAGTTTTGGCTTTGATGTCGGCCCAGGTCTGCGGTTGCATTTCACCTGTCGCCATCCAGTCGATGATCTTCTGCGCGAAATCAACGTAACCGTCGGCGGGAATCTGGTTGTCCATCAACCCCATTGGCGGCATCTTCGTAATCGTCCCGACGTGATCCATCGAAATGTCGATGATGTAGTCAAACTCGTACGACAGACCGTCACGTTGTTCGGGTTGCAGGCCGATCTGTAGAGGTACTTTTTTACCACTCTCATTAGTAGTGATCTCGTAACCCATCTTGGTGCGTACCGTGCAGACGAGCGGGATTGGGGCGCTGATAATGGCATTGGTGAACTGGTTCTGTAACGGCGTGCCGATCTTGCCCCAACCGTCGGTGAACTTATTGCCGCTGCTTGCATTGACCTGGTCGAGGACGCCGCCGACGCCGTTCCATGCCTGCGTCAGCGAATCCAGCAGTAATGCGCCCATGCCCGCCTTTACAGCGGAGTTGATCGCCTCAACATACTTCTGCGGCGGGTAGCTGCCGGACAGGCTGGCGTACTTGAAATTGAACATGCGCGCGAACAGCATGCCGCGCCCGGATTCGGAATCCAGAAACGCGTAGGGTTTGTCGCCCGCAAAAGTCTGCGCCAGCGTCAGCCCGATAAACGTCTTGCCCGCGCCAGTGGGGCCGCGCAATTCAATCTTGGCGGGTTTCGACGGCAACTTCACATCTATAAAATCCATTTTTCATCCTTGGGGGTTGGCAATATCCAACTGCCACAGTTCAGCCATGCTCCAGACTTCGTATCTTGTATGCATCTGCATGCTGTTAAGCCAGGCCTGCGTATACACCATGCCCACAATCGTGAGTCCCAGATCATTGAGATCGGCTGAACGCAGGCGCAGCTCGTACAACTTGTCCCTGGCGACCTGAATCAGTTGAGCGCGCCGAATCATTACCTGTTTGGCGTGCGTCATCTCCATGTTGCAGGCGTTGCAGATGAACGCCATGTTGATGCGGTCATTGATGGCGTCCCGCTTTTCGGCGAGTGCCTCCATGACCACACCTTTGGGAATCCACAACTCATGCAGAACTTGCGACGGTTTCCCGCAACTCGGGCAGATAGAGCTGGACGTCGCCAGACTCATCGACTTTGCCCAGTTCCTCAGCACGCTGACGTTCGAGTTCTTTGTCAAGAATCAGTTCCTTTGCCAGACGCTCGTATTCAGCTTTAACCTCGGCGTGAACGTCCAGGCTGGCACGGTCGATAAAGGTGCGCAGGGCGCGCGCCTCAACCAGGTCAAGGTTGTCGCTGGACATCTTCCCCGGCTTATCCTGTTGAGCAAACGACGCCAGTGAGTGTTGATCTTCACGCCCAAGCAGGTCGCCAATGATCTTCAGGCGCAGGAATCGCTGTTCTTCAACAGTGACGTATTTCAGCGGGTCGTTTCGTTTGAGTGGCCTCTTAAACCACTCATCAACTGACTGAACTAACGCGCTGCGACTGGTGTCCCATGTGTCCTCAGCGTGTCCAATCAAGTAGTAGGACATGATTCGTTTTGCTCTTTCCATCGTCACCTCGAATATTGGTCGGACCAACTCAATTTGTGCCATTAAGCACGTTCTTGTTAATCCAGTTAACGGCTTCGATACGCTGATTCTGGCCTGCGCCAAACCACGAATACAGTTGACGATTGGTGCCGGCGCGCATCGGGCGATTGTGGTCGATGTAGTCGGTGAAAGCGTTATACAGCGACCAGCCTGAGTGGCGAATGGACGAGTCGATGTTATTAATCGGGCTGTCAAAACCATCGCGAATCTGCATACGCGCCCGCTGCACGATCACCCCTGCTTCCTTGCCTTCATCCTCCTTCTTTGACGGAAACATCGCCGCCACGAATTCATTCACCACGACGCTGTTT
>CAIQQO010000044.1 GCA_903873965.1 uncultured bacterium | reverse complement strand
GGCCACGTCATGCGCCCCAGCTCCCACGCGAGCGTGGCGCGCATGCCAGGCTCCGCGCAAACCGGCTGCACAAAAACATGCTCAAACTTACGCACGCTGCCATCAACAAAACGCAGCTCGGCCTGCAGGCGGCGACAACCCTCCATTCGCACAGCCATAGCCTGCAGGTGCGGGCGCAACGCGGGCATCATCATGCTTAAAATCACCTCCTGCGAAGACGTAGGCGCATCCAGATCGATATTGATCGGTTCCGGGTGCGCATTGAATGTCGGCTGCACCGGGCGGTCGTCGCGCCCTTTCGCCCATTGTTGAGCCAGTTTTCCTGCTGCCCCGAAGCGCTGTTGCACCGCGGCCAGTGGCAGCCGCGCGAAGCCCCCAAGCGTCTGAATGCCCAGCCAGTGCAACTGCTGCAGCGCCGGTGCAGGCAGCGGTAACAGTGTGATCGGCAGTGGATCAAGAAAGTGCGCCTCGTCGGATTGGCTGACCAATCGCATGGTACCCGGCTTACTGCGCAAAGACGCAGCGCGGGCAGTGAACTTGCCAGTGTCCCAGCCCAGCGCAGGCTGCAATCCTTCGCTCAACGACCGGCGCACCTGCCGTCCCAGGTCGGCGCACAATGCTTGCACGGCGCTGGCATCCTCGTTTCGGCGAGTCACCTCACTCAGATCGACATAGGCGCTGCCCCACTCGAGCGACTCGACCGGTAACCCAGTCTGCGCCAGCGCACCCAGCAACGCAGCATGCTCCGCCTGGCATTCCAGCGTGTTCAGTTCATGCAAAATCAGATCGGGGCAGCGCACAAACGCCTGGCGCGTAGTCAGCCCGGCGATGATGCCGGCGCTGCGCGCCGGCAGCGATGCGGCCAGCACGCAGCCATCATCGCCTGTTAGCGCAATTGGGCGCGCCTGGGCGTCTTGAATCGCCAACTTTCGCGTGCTGAGTGCAAACAGAAAATCCGTTACGAAACACGCTAAAACGCTCATAGAACCTCACCACGTATCGCGCGGACGAACCATGCCATTAAAAAGAATCTCGACTGGCGCAGTCCGTCCGCTGCCCGCTGCGCTGGGCGGCCAGCGGGTTTTCACCACCTGTGCCTGCGCTAAATAACCGATCAGATCATGTCCATCTTCAATCCAGCGCTCACGTTTCAATTCAATGTGCAATGCGGCGCAATGCAGGATAGCGCTGCTGTCAAGCTTCAAACGGCGTAACCACGGCGGGTGCGGCTCATCAACAAAGATGACGGCGCACGCCTGATTGGCCAGCATCATCTTTAACTCGGGCAGCGCCGAATCGAAATAGCGCGTGGCGCTGTGGTCATGCAGCAGATCACCCAACCCGTCCACAAGCAACAGGCGCAGTCCGCTGCGCGCCAGGTCAAAGACAATATCCACAGCCTGCAATGGCGAAGTGGCGCGCGCGAACAGCAGATATTCCAGATCCACCCCGCAGCGCGCCAGGTAATCGGGGTTGGCCGTGCAGGTGAGATCAAGAATCGCCACATTGCGCTTACGTTGCCGCGCAGAAGCCGCTTCCTGCGCGTTGGCAAGCACCTTGTAGCCCAATGTCATCTTGCCGGAAGTGGCCGGGCCGCCCAACAGCGTGATAGCGTTTAGCGGGATACCACCGCAACCGGTAATGGCATCGAGCGCTTTGAACCCGGTGGATATGTGCGGAGGAACAGCCTGGCGCGCTAAATCGGCCGCTGGCTGGACAATGCGAGGCCCATAACGCACCTGAAGCAGGCTAATACTTTTGTCGAGTCGTTGTGATCCTTGTCGTTTGCTGTTTGCCATGCATATGCAGTATATAGAACATTTGTTCTAGTGTCAATAGGACATGCGTCTATGCATCTCGTTTATGGCGAAATCGAGATAGACATCTCGCATTACTGACTCATAAAGCAGCGACCGCCCCACAAGTTGACTTTGACGTAGCGCTATTAGCCATTCCAGTAGAATCACACTACCTTATGCAACCTCACAATCCTCAACAACCCGCTGACGCGCATGCTACAGCCATCAAAAAACGCTCGCTTGATCTGATCTTCCTGGTAATGCTGATGGACATCATCGGCCTCACCATCATCATCCCGGTAGCGCCTTTCATCGTCGCGCGCTACAGCCCTGATGCTACGATGGTCACAGCCCTGTCAGGCATCTATGCCGCCATGCAGTTCCTCGCCGCGCCGGCACTCGGCAAGATCAGTGACCGCGTGGGGCGTCGGCCGGTCCTGCTGTTCAGCATCCTGGGCTCTGCCGTCGGTTACTTCATCTTTGGCGTCGGCGGTGCATTGTGGGTTTTATTCCTGTCGCGCATCATCGACGGCATCAGTGGAGGGAATCTGTCAACTGCTTCAGCTTACATCGCCGATGTTTCGACGCCGCAGGAACGCGCCAAAAACTTCGGGCTGATCGGCCTGGCATTCGGCATCGGGTTTATCTTCGGTCCCGCCATCGGCGGCATCACGAGCCAGATCAGCATTGACGCGCCAGCCTATACCGCCTGCATCCTGTCGCTGATCAACCTTGCACTGATTTACTTCTTGTTGCCCGAATCACACCCCAAAGAACGGCGCGAAAAGGCGCCGTTGCAGGCGCGCGACTTCAATCCGCTCATATCCATCGGAGAGATTGCACGCAAGCCCGGCATGCCTATTCTGCTGATCGTGAACGCGATTTTTGCCTTTGCGTTCAATGGGGTGAACAGCACCCAGAACGTATTCATGGCGCACAAATTCACCGCCTCGCCATTGCAGATCGGTCTGTTGTTTGTGATGTCAGGCGCGGTCACTTACATTACACAGAAATGGTTCGTCCAGCGCACCGTAGCACGGTTCGGCGAGAAGCGCATGGCCATTGCCAGCCTGGTCGGACAGGCCGCAGGAATGGTGCTGATCTTCATCGTACCGGAATTCTGGATGCTGTTCCCGGTCGCTTTTCTGATCAACGGGCTCGGCAGCTTCATCTGGTCGACCATCGGGTCACTGACCGCCGCGAGAGTGGCACCGCGCGAACAAGGCAGGCTGGCCGGCGTCAACACAGCATTGCTCAGCCTGATGGGCGTACTTGGCCCACTATCGATGGGCGTCGCCTACGACCGCGTCATGGTAGGTGCACCCTACCCGCTAGCGGCTGGATTATTTGTCATCGGCGCTATCATCATGGCGACGGTCAAGGTAACTAAAACCCGTCCGATTGAATCGTCGACATGGCACTGATGTCTATGCCTTATTGACCATCCAACCAGAAAACTCACGCAGAAAAGTCCGAAAGCCTTCAAGATGCTGCGGCGGGAAGCCGTAGTTCGCAGGTGCATCGTCGAGAACGCGGTTGAATACCGCGAGCCACTCCTGTCGCGCTACTTCGTCGATTGAAAACGGCATGTGGCGTGCGCGCATCATGGGTGATCCATAGCGCTGCTGATACAGCGGTGGCCCACCCAGTAGACCAACGAAAAACGCAGCCGACTTGCGCGAGGCTGCCACGACATCTGGCGGAAACATGCCGCGCAGCGATGATTTTTCGAGTTCGCGATAGAAATCTTCCAGCATGCGGAATATCTGATCTTCACCCATCGCGGCATAAATTTCATGACTGGGTGGAGCGACTCTTGGGGGACCGCCGGGAGGCACATAAACGTCACGATTCGGTTTGTTTTGCACGATAGATATTATCGCTGTTATCATTCTGCGGGATGAGGTCGAGAATGCAAAACAAAGAGGGTAAGCCTATGCAATATCGTCGTCTGGGAAATTCCGGGTTGCAAGTGTCAGAGATCGCGCTGGGGTCATTTCTCACTTATGGCAACGCTACTGTATACGAGACAGCCGAAGCGTGCATTGATCTGGCCTATGAGCTCGGTATCAATTTTTTCGATACCGCCAATGCCTATGCAGGCGGCGAGTCGGAGAAAGTGGTGGGGCGGGTTTTGTCGAAGTACTCGCGCGAATCCTACGTGCTGGCAACCAAAGTATTTTTCCCGATGGGGCCGCGCCCCAACAACCGCGGTTTGTCGCGCAAGCACATCTTTGAACAATGCCATGCCTCGCTGAAGCGATTAGGTCTTGACTATATCGATCTTTATCAATGCCATCGCTACGACGAGCACACTCCTGTCGAAGAAACACTACAGGCTCTGGACGACCTGGCCAGGCAGGGCAAGATACTGTATTACGGCGTGTCGGAATGGACGGCGCCTCAGATTGCGCAGGCCAGTGACATGGCGCGTGCGCGTGGTTTTCATCCTGTTACCTCCAATCAACCACAATACAGCATGCTTGCACGGGGCATTGAACGTGTTGTCATACCGGCGTGTGATCGTGAAGGCGTCGGGCAGGTCGTGTTTTCACCCCTCGCGCAGGGAATCCTGACCGGTAAATACCAGCCAGGCCATCCACCCCCAGCCGGCAGTCGCGCCTCTGACCCGAAACAGAATATGTTTATCAAAAACGGGCTGGTGGATGCCTATGTTCATGATCGCATCCCGGTGACAGATGAACTGCTGGAACGTGTTCAAAAGCTGGCACCGATTGCGGCCGATGCCGGGCTAACCATGTCGCAACTGGCACTGGCATGGTGCCTGCGGCAAAGCAATGTGGCCAGCGTGATTGTCGGAGCGTCGCGCCCCGAGCAGGTCGCAGATAACGCCGGCGCATCGGGAGTGCATCTATCAGCCGAAGTGCTATTACAGATCGATTCAGCTCTGTCTATAGCAATGTCGTAAAGGCAGACCCATGTGTCCGCCCGTCCGATTGCCGAGGAGGCACCCCGAGTGTCGTCTATCCAGACTTTCGGGATGCTCCGCCGTTTGTCAGATGGATGGCCGCATGCAAAGTGAATGCCACCGCCCTTTTGGGTATGTCAGCCTAAACAGTTTTCTCCAAACGGAGAAACTCTTCACACATGGCATTGATCTTCTCGCGTTGATGACCAGCACCTGCCGGATCGGTGTACCAGCGCGGAATAAAACCACCACCCGGTCGCCCGAGTAACGAAACCATCTGCCGACAGTAAGCACGGACATCATCGAGTGAACCATAAATCATCGTCTTCTGAATATCCACGGGCGCATAAAACGTGATGCGTCCACCGAACCGCCTGCTGAGCAACTCCAGTCCCATGTTTTCCTGCTGATCCATATGGATGGCATCCAGCCCGATCTCAATCAAATCATCAAGAATATCGACGATGTAGCCGCAACTGTGCAGGAAATTAAACATGCCGGCGTCATGTGCGGCGCGAAAAACGCGTTCATAGCGCGGTTTCCACAATTCTCGCCATTTAGACGGCGAAATCATCAGCTGGTTCTGCAGCCCCCAGTCATCGGCAAAAATAAGCCCATCAGCGCCAAGTGCCGCATAGCGCTTGATCGCATCCACATTCTGCTGCACAAGAACGTCAATCAGCGCGCCAAGCTGCTCAGGCGCATCATGAATATCCATCCACATATTGGTCAAACCGCGGATGAAGTGCAGACGCTCATACATGGAAACACCACTTGCCAGAATAAACTTGTCACCCGTGCGTTCCCGTATACCTTCCAGTTCTGCCCACCGATGTGGCGCATTCACATCAGGAATGACCAACTGATCGATGTCGCGCCAATCCTTGAGGGGGTATTCCTTGACCTCGCCCAGTATGGATACGCCGATATTCTCCCAGACGGCACCCCACTCATCGATACCGCTACTGGGGCGAATATCGGGTGAAGGTGACATATTGATCCAGGCAAAGTCCGTGCCATAGGGTTCCGGGAAGTCGTGTGGCAATCGGTCGGGTGTCTCAAAGCGCAAAGTACGCGCGACCCGCTCACGACTGGTCATGGGTGTGTTGTTCATGTTTTCTCTTCCTGTGAGTGTTTATTAACGTTCACCAATCTCTTTTCGATAAACTTGCGAAGCCACTTCAATCTTAAATCAGTTATGCTTGGCACCATGATTCACCTGAAGTCGTTGCGCGTTGATAAGACAGACGCAATCTGGCCAACACGCTACCCGTTCAGCATTCCTGCCATCGCTTCATGCGATCGCATCGACTTCGCGACACCTGTTACGTTCTTTGTGGGCGAGAACGGTAGTGGCAAGAGCGCTTTCCTTGAAGCTCTGGCTTGCGCTATTGGGTCCATCACTGCCGGCAGCGAGAGCGTGAAAACCGACAAGACACTTGCGCCAGCGCGCGATCTGGCGCTACGTCTGCGCCTGGCCTGGACTAAGCGTACCCAGAAGGGGCTATTCCTGCGCGCTGAGGATTTCTTCGGCTACATTAACCGATTGAGCACGATGAAAGCAGAGTTGGAACAGGACTTAAAGAACGTGGACGAGGAATACAAAACGCGGACTGAGGTCGCGCATGCGTATGCCCGTATGCCTTATGTGGCGGAGCTGTCTGCGCTAAAGAACCGCTATGGGCGCGGGCTTGAAGCCTATTCGCATGGCGAGAGTTTCCTTGAGTTCTTTCAATCTCGTTTCATCCCAAACGGTCTATATCTACTCGACGAACCTGAAGCGCCTCTTTCGCCAAAGCGTCAACTGACTTTTTTGTCGTTGATGCACCGCTTGCTGGCTCAAAAAGCGCAGTTCATCATCGCCACACATTCTCCGCTCATCATGGCCTATCCTGGTGCCGCGATTTATCGCTTCGACCAGAGCAGCATCGAAACCGTGGGGTACAACGAACTGGAACACGTGTGGTTGACCAAATCGTTCTTGAACAATCCTGAACACTGGTTGAAGGATTTGCTGGAAAAGGAATCGGAGGACTAGAGCATGTCGCGCACTGCAACCGCACTGGCTTTGTTATCGATTGTGATCTGGGGATTTCTGACCTTTCTGGCTGTCCACCTTACACATGTACCTTCATTTCTACTCACTGGCATTGGCTTAACCATTGGTGGCTTGATCAGCCTGCCTAAAATACGCGAATGGCGCGTGCCTGTAAAAACGATGCTGATTGGTACAGGCGGTATTCTGGGATATCACTTTCTGCTGTTCACCGCACTGCAGATCGCGCCGGCCGTTGAGGTGAACCTGCTCAACTACCTTTGGCCATTACTGATCGTCGCACTCACGCCGGTTTTCCTGCCCGGTTACACACTACGCGCACAACACATCCTCGGCGTTGTTGCGGGTCTTGCAGGTGCGGTTCTGGTGGTCACTGGAGGCAAGATCGGGATGGATATGAGCCATCTACCAGGCTATCTATGTGCAGCAGGCGCGGCGTTTATCTGGGCTGCCTACTCGCTACTCACCAAACGCGTACCGGCGTTTTCAACGTATGCCGTGGGCGCTTTCTGCACTGTGGCAGGCTTGCTTGCCCTTGGCGTGTACTTTGTCGAAAGCAACCTTGGTTTGCTACCGTCAGTCACCCTCTCGACTTCCGATTGGGCGACACTGGTGCTGATTGGGATCGGGCCACTTGGGCTGGCGTTCTTCACATGGGATGCTGCATTGAAACGTGGTGACCCACGCTTGATCGGCGCACTGAGTTATCTCACGCCGCTGCTCTCAACACTCGTGCTGGTTGTGCTCAATGGCCAATCGATGTCACCGCTTCATCTAGTAGCTATGGTACTCATCGTCGGCGGCGCCGTGATCAGCAATGTGCCCCTGGATGCCTTGACCCGAAAATTACTGCGCACTACCACACTGTCTTCATGAACTCGATTGGCACGCTGGGTGAACGCTCATTGCATGCGGCGCTGAAACGCTATTATGCCCAGCCCGGTGACCAGTTTGAGGTAGCTATCGACGGCGCCATTATCGATATCGTGCGCGGCGACTTATTGATCGAGATACAGACTCGCAGCCTTTCCGCCATCAAGCGCAAACTCGAACGGTTATCGAGCGATCACGTGGTGCGCCTCATTTACCCCATCGCAAGTGAGAAATGGATCGTACGAACGGGAAAAACTGGGCAAACCCAGATCAGCCGGCGCAAGTCACCAAAACACGGGCGCATCGATGATATGTTCATGGAACTGGTCAACATTGCGGGCTTGCTTATACACCCTAACCTTACGCTTGAAGTCGCCATGATCCGGGAGGAAGAGGTGTGGTCACAGGCGAAAACCCATCACCGCATGGGTCGACGGCGCGACGGATGGGCGCGCCAGGATCGGCGGC
>CAIQQO010000043.1 GCA_903873965.1 uncultured bacterium | reverse complement strand
GACTCATGACCCGGCCCTACGGGGGTAATCACGGCGACCCGCAAGCGATGCACTGCGCATCGCAACCATCCGGTCAGCATATCAAGCATCGGATCAACACTCAGCCCACCGGCAACTGCGACAGTGCAGCGGCCACTGCGGTAACAACCGGAGGCCATGTCCGTTCGTCAGTCTGACGGAACAATCGCAACGATGGATACCACGGCATCGTCTCTCTGGCCAAACCATAGCGCCAGTCCGGCAAATGCGCGAGCAGCGCCCAACAGGGCTGACCGATGGCACCGGCAAGATGCACTATGGTGTTATCAACGCTCACCACCAGATCCAGGGCTGCGATCAAGGCTGCGGTGTCTTCCATGTCATCGAGCACCCCGGGCCAATAATCGATGCTCATGCCGGCCGCACGCGCCATCCCGATTTCTGCACTGCAATCCCCACGCTGCAAACAAACAAACCGTCGCGGTCCGCTCGCAGCAAGCGGCAGCAAATCGACCAACTCCAACGAACGCAAGCCCCCGCGCGTCTTGCGCGTACCACCGCGCCAGCTCAAGCCCACAGTCGGCGTAGTGCTGGCCCCAGCAAGGCGTTGCCGCCACGCCTGCACGCGGCGGGCATCCGGTAGGAGATAGCCGGCGCCACGCGGAAATTCATCCACACTGGTACGCAGCCATCGCGGCAGGCTACCGATGGCGATTTGCGCATCAAACTCAGGCTGCTGCCGCATCCACTCAAGATCCCCACCTCGCGCCCGACCGTAAATGATGGCCCGCGGAAAAGAGCGCGCAAAAAACGTGGCAAGCCGCGGATCACAATCGATGGTGACCGAGGCAGCGCTGGCGATGAGTTGCGGCAAACAGGATGCAAACATGATTTCGTCGCCAACTCCCTGTTCGGCATAAACCAGAAAGCGGCGATCACCCGCGTCAACTCCGTTCCATTCCGGCAAACCGAACTGACGCCTGATATCCCGCCCGCCGCGCAGATGCCGTAGTTCGTAATCCGGCCAGCCGCGCTGATAATCGCCCAGATACAAATACGCCAGCGCGCGGTTCCAGCGATATTCGACCACTTCCGGCTGCTTCTCCAACAAAGCATCATAGTGTGCGATGGCCTGCGTGAAATACCCCTGCTCCTGCAGCGCAAGTCCGTAATTGGCCTGAGCCGCAACCGCCTCGGGATGCAAATGACAGGCGCGCCCGAACATCTTCTGTGCGCGCACAGGATCGGCAGCCTGCGAGAGAAAAATCAGCCCGAGGTTGACCAAGGCCCCCAGATGAGATGGATCAATGGCGGTTGCTTTTTCATAGGCTGCCATGGCCCCGGCCGTGTCACCGGCCCCGTTTAGCGCGAGCCCAAGCTCAAACAAGAGATCGGACTGCGGACCTGCAATAGCTAGCGCCTCGGTAAATAATGCGGCGGCGCCATTGAAATCACCCGAGAGTCGCGACAATCTGCCACAGCCGCGCAAGGCTGGCAGCGATTCGGGCGCATGCGCCCTAGCAAGTTCAAAACAATCGCGCGCATCCTCGATATCACCGAGCTCAAGACTGCATTCACCCTGCCCCGTAAGAGCCTCAACGCAGTCAGGCACGAGATCAACAGCGCGCCGAAAGAGTTTCAACGCAGCGGCAAACTCGCCCTGCTTTAACAACGCCGTGCCGAGACCGCACAGCGCGTTGATATCGTTCGGTTGTGCCGCCAATATTGCGGCGCAGGCTGCACCTTCAGACGCTAACGCCACGACGCCCCCGCACAAGCATTTGTCGTCATGCCAGGCAACATCCAAGTCCGGCGACGAACAGCCCAGAAGCGATTGATGGTTCAGGACTTTTCGCGCTGGTCAACACGACACATGGCCTTGAATTCCAGCCGCCACTCGTCACCATACTCGGCGTTGTGACACTCGTTGAAGTAGGGGCCGCCAAGAGTGTGATGTACCAGCGAAACATCCTTGCGCGGCGAATGACAGCCGACCAGATGGTTCCAGCGATCAGGAATCTCGCCGATCAGGGTATCGTCGCCGAGCCATTTGAACTGGTGCAAATCAAGACCGGACGCGGTATTTACGAAATCCGGGGTTAAGGCACGGCATCGAGCGTTATTGAACATCATCAGGCTCGACCAGTTTTTTTTCTGGTAGGCGGTTTGCGGCTCGTTTAGAAACTTGCGGCTCTCGCGAGGAATATGTTCATGCTTGACCACCATCACCGCATAACGATCGTCGCGTAACGCATGGAGCTTGGCGATATCGTCAAGGACCAGCATGTCGCCATCCATGAAAATGGACCAACCGGTAAAACCCGATAGATAGGGCGTCAGAAAGCGTGAGAACGAAAAATCCGTCGATTGCAGGGGATGCCGCTCGCGGGTCATCAAGCCCTTTAATTGCGACAACATGATAGGCGTGATCGCCACCGGCACGCTCGAACGCGCCTGTATGCTGTAGGCCAGCACGCTAAACGCGATGGCCTCGCGCGGGTCATAGCCGATAAAGACCTGGATCATAGCTCTCCGTCCTGCAGAGGAATTTCGTGATCAATACAAACGGCGGATTCAGCCGGAAATTTTTTGCTCAACCAGCCGCACACCATCGCTGGTTTCTTCATGCGATTGCACCCAGAACTCCCAGGTTATTGCCGGATGGTTGCGTGCAATATCCCGTACCAGCCCCACCCACCATGAGGCCGGTTGGATGGTGCAATGCGCATTCTCACCGTTGGGCAGGCGTTTATGCGCCGGGTAACAGGCCACATTCGCGAAGACGAACTTGTCTGCGTAACCGAACAGCTCGCCAATAATCCATGGCATATCCTGCTCAGGACAATGCTCCAGCACATCCGTGCAGATGACTCCGTCGAACTTGCCTTCAGGCAAGATGTTATGAGGTTCGTAACACGGGTCGTAGCAGACCAGTTCTCCGATATCGAGGTAATCAATCACTGCAGGCCAAATCGTGCCGGATTCGTCTTTGATCGGTCGTGGCAAATATTGCTGACCTTTGCCGCAACCATAGTCAAGCAGGGTGTCTGCGCCGGTGCGGGTAATCAGCGCCTTGATACGCGACAACTGTGCGTCCAAACTGAAGCCAGGAAAGGTCTTTTCGGCGGGCACGCCGAGAAATTCCTCGCCCTTTTGATGCATCTGGCGATACATCGCCTGCAATTCGATATAGCGAGGGCTGGGTCTGCTGCGGCTGAAACTCATGGTGTCGGTCAATTCAATGTTCACGGTTTAGGTGTATCCGTATAGCGCTCGCGCCACACGGATAATGATTGTGCCACATCTGAGATGACCGGCTGCCATTGCCCGTAAGCAGGCTGCCGGAATAGATGTGAGGAGGGATACCAAGGCATGGTCTCGCCCTGAAAGCCATAACGCCATTCCGGACTAAACGGTGTCATGATCCAGACCGGTTTTCCGAGGGCGCCGGCCAGATGTATCACGGTTGTGCAAACACTGATGACAAGATCGAGTTCAGCAACCAGCGCCGCGGTCTCTTCAAAGTCATCTCGCACCTCGCACCAGCGGTAAATTCTGACCCCGGTTTTTTCTTCAAACGCGGCAATCTCCTCCTCACAATCGGTATATTGCAAATCAACAAAATGAAGACCCTCTAATTCCAGCAAAGGCGTCCACTGCGCAAGCGGAATCGACCGTAAGGGCGCCCTGGTCTTGTGGGTTCCGCCCTGCCATGAAACGCCGATTTTGGGCCCAGCCCCAAGAGCATCGAGGCGCTTGCGCCAGACTGCCCTACGCGCTGGAT
>CAIQQO010000042.1 GCA_903873965.1 uncultured bacterium | reverse complement strand
TTGCATCATCTTCCATGGCTCCGTGGTAGATCGCGACCGGATGCGCCAAAGTCCGCGTTAAATAACTGGCAAAAGGCGTTACGCCTGAACTCACCATGCCAGTATTCGCTTCGGAGGGCGCTGATTCCGGCACCCCCATATCACGAGGTTTATCGAGTGACCCACCGGTATGAGGCATAAACACAATCGCAGCGTCACCACTTGCGAGTTTTTTCAATGAGTCAACAATGGTTCTGGCCTTTTCCTCAGTGTTGGCGGTCTGCTTGACTACAAGATTCAACTCGGGCCGGTTGCTGGAATCAATAAAGACATCACCACCTCTAGCAATGTCGTTCGGCTTAAGCCTTAGTTCACTACAGATATCATCTCGCACCAGCGGAGATGCTGTGGCCGTTAACGCGATTCGTGTGACGCGAATTTCATAATCAAGCAATCGTTGCACGATATTCAGATAACTCGGGCGAAAATCGTGTCCCCACTGGCTGATGCAATGCGCCTCATCCATGGCGATAAAACGCACGCCGACGGTGCGATTAGCGTGCCTGAGTGCGTCCAGAACATACCCTCGTTCAAGTTGCTCAGGAGTAAGGTAGACAAGTTTGTAATGGCCCAATATCATCCGACGCAAGCGCCCTTGACGTTCATAGAATGAAATGTCGCTACTAATGAACGTAGCAACATGATCCAGCCCATACCGGTCGCGTATGCGCTGTTCGTACTGATCCAGAATCAGTGACTTCAGAGGTGCAACAACTATCGTGATGCCGGGAAGCATCATTGCTGGCAGGATATAGCACTCACTCTTACCACCACCCGTTGCAGCAATAGCGAGTATATCCTTGCCACAAAGCACCCTTTGCAGCACTGTATGCTGAAAGTCTCGCATCCCATCGAACTTAAATAGTCTGTAACTGGCTTCATCAACTGCGGCCCTCACTACAGGTGTGTAGTCGGATATGAAACCTTCCACTGATTCCGGATTGCGACTCTGCTCAAATGATGTCTCGTTGCGCAGTTTTAATAAGCACATTTGATGCAGGTGGCTATAGGGGCGTTGTGGTTGAACTGACTTCGCATGCAACCATTGTCCATAATGTAGTTGCGGGATCTGCATACCGGCGCGGCGCTCAAGTTCAACACGCGCAGTAGTCGTATGTCCTGGACAAAAACATAGATACTCACGCCACTTCTCGTCTGCTGGATTATCCTTTGCTGTATCCGGGTGATCTTCTGTGATCACCATTTCGCGCTTCGTTCCTATGTATCGAAGGTGCAAACCATCAACAACAACCTTGGTTAGCTGATCGGTTGAAACAACTTCATGAACCGGTGCTTCTACTGCATCAGGTTGTTTGATAACCAGCGCATAGTTCCAGACAGGTGTCCAAGTCTCTGCGCCATTAATATACTTGTATTTCTCGCGGCGTCCGTGAATGCAAGAATTGCAATGTATTGGCAGGACGCGGCCATATTCCTGCCCACAAGGCCCGCAGGCGACAAACTGTTGTTGACGACTCAACAGACTGTACCGCCACTTAAATACTGAAATAAAGGCACCGGGGCGTTCCCATGCCACGCCAGCCACAACCCCTTGCGAGGGCAGGCGCTCGATAAGTTCTGTCAGCGACGGATCTTTAGCATCCGGAAATGGCGCAAAGACCAGATTGGGTTGAGTGGAACACTTTATCGAGGTGGTACACCAACTGGCTGTTGTCTGCACATGCGGTAATGCCGTTAGCTTCTCTGCTCGTGTGAGCAGACTCAATCTCATTGCCTCGAGTACCGCAAATGAGTTGCTACCAGCGTTGACCGCGGTGCTGGAAAACGAGACATTCTCTATGGCTGGCCTTGCGCCAAAGATAGAACATGCCGTTTGCCACGCGAGCAGGATATCGATTATCGCCAGGTAGGCTATATCGGAGTGTTCACCGGCGTCATAAACCACAAGATCCGGAGGAAGCGATCCAGTCCGGAGCAAATCCAGAATGATCGACTGGTAGATCGGGACAAGAAAGGCAAGGGCCTGTTGATCAGTCGATTCCAGCGCATCGTGGACATATGGCGACAGATGCCATTTCTTTCCAGGCGTGATCAGGATCCCGCATGCATCGAGAGCGGCGATGTATTCCGGGCTGGTGTGATGTGATTCGTGCATTCTCAAAAAGTAATCCCAATGTCGCTCCATGGGTCTTTCGGTTCACCTGCGCCATCAGCCCAGGGTGGTACAGGATCTTTTTTAGTTTTACACGGACCTCCAATCTCTTGGTACTTATACTTGTATTGAAATGGCCGGTCTTGAATTGCATTCATAATTGAGTCTTTCGTTTCGGGACTGATGATGACCTCTGGAGAGGTGTAGTTATCAAGAACATACCTCACAATCTGTGCATGACCCGATACTTCATTTTTAGCTTGTGCCAACTCGCTCAAGATGGCTGAGCCATCACGATCGTTGCTACGCAGGCCGTTTTGAAGACTGTGAATCACAATTTTGGTCGGCTCCAG
>CAIQQO010000041.1 GCA_903873965.1 uncultured bacterium | reverse complement strand
GGGGCTCTTACGCGGTCACCGCAGACTGGGGCAGGTTGATTACTGGGAGCGTCCTGCCAGTCACCAGCGGCACTGGCATCCCGCAATCCGGCGATCAAAAACTCCACATCAGTTTGACAGCCAGTTTTTGAAGGAGTGGCCGCAGATGAAGTTTATTGGCTACTGCAGGCGTCATGCACTGCGGATTGGCATCAGCTTGATGATGGTGCTGTTGCTGCTGCTCAATGCAAAGGGTGTTTTCCATGTCGACTTGATAGAACGAATGGAGAGTTATGCCTACGACATGAGACTGTTGTGGCACATGCCTGAGGGGCCTGATGCACGGGTCGTGATTGTCGATATTGATGAAAGAAGCCTGCAAGAGGAGGGCCACTGGCCCTGGCCCAGAAATCGCTTGGCACACTTGGTCGATGTGCTGTTTGACCGTTACAAGATTGATGTACTGGGCTTCGACATCTTTTTTGGTGAGCGTGATGAGAGTTCAGGGTTGAAGCAACTCGAAATTCTGGCGCACTCCGAGCTGGCGGCTGATGCCGGATTCAAATCGACATTGAACCGGCTCAAGCCGAAACTTGACTATGACCAGCTTTTTGCAGACAGTTTGAAGAATCGGCGGGTCGTCCTGGGGTACATATTTCAGGGTGCTCAGTCGGAGATGCTCGGTGGCCCCAACATATCAGCGCGCCCATCTAAAGCGCTTGGTGAGGTTGCCGTCGGAGCTTTGCCGAAGCCTGCCTTTGCGCGGAACAGTTTTGACCCAAGCAGGGTGGGTGCCGTGGTTGCAGGTGGATTTACCGGGAATTTGCCGGAGCTTCAGGCAAATGCGATGGCTGGTGGTTTCTTTTCAGCGCCGCTGGTCGATGCTGATGGTGTATTTCGCCGGGAACCTATGCTCCAGATGTACAGAGGCGAACTGTATGAGGCGTTGCCGTTGGCGGTCGCCAGACTGAACTTGTACGAAAAAGATATTGGACTCGAATACGTTCAGGGAGACCAGACCGAGCTGGGCGTCGAATATGTCAAGCTCGGCTTGGATCAAAAGAAGGTGATGACGCCCTGGATCCCCGTGGATCAGCACATGGCCGCATTAATCCCGTATCGCGGTCGGCAGGGGAGTTTTGCGTACGTCTCGGCAACGGATGTGTTGCAGGGAACGGTGAAGCTTGAAATCCTTCGCGATCGGATTGTTCTGGTCGGTTCTACGGCGCCCGGCTTGAAGGACTTGCGCTCTACGCCAATGCAACGGGTGTATGCGGGTGTTGAGATGCATGCGAACCTGATCGCTGGCATCATCGATGGCAACATTATGGGGCGTCCGACTCACGCCCCAACATACGAATTTGGATTGCTGTTCATCGTTGGTTTGTTACTTGCGCTGGTTCTGCCTGCCCTCAATCCGCTCCGGTCAATGATTCTGTTTTTTTCGTTGGTGGCAGTGCTATTCGGGTTCGATACGTTTTCGTGGGTCAGCTATAACCAAGTCCTCCCCATTGCATCAATCCTGATGCTTGCGACCTTGCTCTTTGTCTTCAACACGCTCTACGGTTTTTTCGTCGAGGACCGCGGCAAGCGCCAGTTGACTGGTCTGTTCGGCCAGTACGTACCTCCGGAGCTGGTGGACGAAATGGCCAAGGACCCGGGCGCTTACTCGCTGGAGGGCGAAAGCCGGGAGTTGACGGTGCTGTTCTCCGACGTGCGCGGCTTCACCACGATCTCCGAGGGACTGGACCCGACGCAGTTGACTCAGTTGATGAATGAATATCTGACGCCGATGACGCAGGTGATTCACCAGCATCGCGGCACCATCGACAAGTACATGGGCGACGCCATCATGGCCTTCTGGGGTGCTCCCTTGCACGACCCGCAGCATGCCCGTCATGCCTTGCTGGCAGG
>CAIQQO010000040.1 GCA_903873965.1 uncultured bacterium | reverse complement strand
ATCGTGACTTATCTTTCGCACATGGTCTGCCATATACGTGCACGTGTAGTTGATCTGCGTCCCAATCAGAAACTGGCAATAATCCAATCGGCTTACTGTTGTTATCATCCTGCCTATTGTGCTACATTCGCGTAAGTCCTAAGCTTATTCCACTACAGGATTGGCGCCAGCTACTCCCGGAGCAATGTCGGCGACAGATCTCAACCCAAAGACAGCTTCAACACCGACTAATGATGTCACAACGAGGCATTTGGATGTTCAGGCAGACAGCGCACGGAAAATAACCACTGGCGCAGAAGATCGAGCCTATTGGCTGGATCTTCTGCTAAAAATCGCCGACCCTGTACTTACGAATCTGGCACAAGGTACATTAAAGGGCAACATGCCGATTGAGGCCAGCCCGAATGATATGGAAACCCGTGCAAAAGTGGCGCGTCTTGAGGCGGTTGGGCGCTTACTGGCGGGAATAGCGCCTTGGCTTGAATGTGATGGATTGACTGGTCAAGAGGAGTCTTTACGGCTGAAGTACGCTTCTCTGGCTAGAACTGCCATTGACGCTATTACGAATCCCAGTTCTCCCGATTACCAGGACTTTTCGATACATAATCAGGTAGTTGTTGACTGCGCCTACTTGACCCACGCTCTGTTGCGAGCTCCCGAAACACTGTGGTTGTCACTTAATAATCGCGTGCAGCGACAAGTCGTTGCAGCGTTGAAAACACAACGCATGTTCAAGCCCTATTTTAACAATTGGATACTGTTCAGTGCCATCATAGAAACCATGCTTTTCTGGGCAAAGGAACAGGACTGGGATCCTACGCGTGTCGAATATGCATTGCGACAGCATGAGCAGTGGTACAAAGGTGATGGATTCTATGGTGATGGGCCGGAGTTTCACTGGGACTATTACAACAGTTTCGTGACTCATCCCATGCTTATCGATATTCTGGAAATCGTGCAGACACTGGATGCTGGTTACCACGATATGCTGCTGCGGCAACGAGGACGTTCAGACAGGTATGCAACGATTCTGGAACGACTGGTCGCGCCTGATGGCACTTTCCCACCAATTGGGCGATCTATCCATTATCGCTTTGGTGCTTTCCAGTTGCTGGCACACCTGGCTGTCCAGCATAAACTACCGTCCAATCTGCCTCCTGCACAGGTCAGATCAGCGCTAAATGCAGTCATCCGGAAAATCAGTGCTGCGCCCGGCATGTTTGATGAAAATGGCTGGTTGACCATCGGCTTGTATGGACACCAGCCATCACTGGGAGAGAATTATTCATCGACTGGCAGCGAGTACATGTGCACAATGGGACTGTTGCCTCTTGGCCTTCCACCCACTGATGAATTCTGGACTGCGCCGTCTGTTGACTGGTCTTCGAAAAGAATATGGTCGGGGCAAAACGAGCCTGCCGACCATTTCTGATCCACCTTATTCCACCTGGTCAATATCACGCTGCCAGTTGAAATCGGTGACGCGCTCCTCAAGTCTGCGGATCAGGGCGGATGGAGCAGCGCCTGAGTATTCAAGCCGACCCGTATACTCAGGCTTGCCGCGCTCAACAGTCCACGCGAAGATCGGCTCGTGCGTGATCATCTCGCCTTCGACGCCGCCGGTCACAAAGTTCACTTCCTTCACACGGCGGATGTCACGTCCATCGGGCATGCGAAACACACCCAGGTTGATGACAAGGTTGAGCGCCTGAGCGATTTCTCGCCGAATAGCGAGCAAGGGGATATTGCCCATGCCGCCCTTTAGGTACAGGGTTTCTACGCGTTGCAATGTGCGATACGCGTCGTCGGCGTGTACGGTGAACATACAGCCTTCATGGCCGGTGTTCATCGCCTCAAGAATGGCGATCATTTCGGGACCGCGCGCCTCGCCCAGGATGATGCGCTTGGGACGCATGCGCAGGCAGTGGCGCACATTGTCGGCCATGGTCACTGCCTCCAGTCCTTCCGCTCTTTCGCGGGTAATCAACGCTACCCAGTTAGGCAGATGGGGCAGTTGCAGTTCAGGTGTGTCTTCCACGGTAATGACGCGGTCGTTGATGTCAATCTCGCTGGTCAACACCTGCAAGAACGTCGTTTTACCGGTACCAGTACCGCCGGAAACGGCAATATTGAGCTGGCCTTTGACAATAGCACGCAGGAAGTTGGCGCATTGCTGGGTGATACTGTTCAGCTTTACCATGTCTTTCAATCCGCGCGCAACGCTGCGGAATCGTCGGATGGTGATCGCTATGCCACCGTAACTCAGGTTGCTGACCAGCGGGTCCATGATGACGTGCACACGGCTGCCATCGCGTAGGCGATGATCGCGCCAAGGCGTCTTGACGGTGACGCCGCGTCCGCCAGACCCGTAGTCCAGCTTGTTGTTGATGAACAACCTTAAAGCATAGGCGCTGCGGAAACTGGTCTTTACCTTCTCGGGTAGTTTGCCGGCGCGTTGGATGAAAATCGTATTAAAACCATTAATGAAGATTTCCTCAACGGCGGGATCATCCATGAATGGCGCGATGGGCCCCCAGCCGAGGACATCCTCGGTCAGGCGCTTCGCCAACCGCTCCAGTTCAGCTGCCATTTCAGCTTCTGCAGTGTCGACCAATAATGGCAAGCCGCGTGATGGCGCGTTCACGTTGTAAATCTGAACCTGTTCGCGCGCCACCTGCATCACAACAGCATAGTCATCATCAGTGGGATTGTCGTAGGCTCCTGATGCCAGTCGACGACCTACTTTTAACTCATCTTTGACAGCCTCAAGCACTATGTCGAAAGGTTCAATGACTGGAGCTGTTGATTTACTTTCAACGCTTGAAGGTGTTGATGGCGCAGGTGGCGGTGGCACTGTGAAAGCAGGTATGGCGCCCGGCGCCGTATTACTGACAGCAGACGCCGCCTTGTCGGCATCCCATGCAGGCATGGCGGCTGGTTTATCTTTTCTACCAAACACGTTTCATCTCCCTAGTCCGAGTACTCTCGGCAGTCCGAGTACTCTCGGCAATGATTACTACTATTCCTTTTACACATTTTTGACAAATAAGCGCCTCAGCGAGAATCCACTGACTTTGGTCGTACGAGCGCGAATGGTGTCCTGCAACTGTGGCAGGTACATGGCGCCCAGCGCGCGCAACGAGATACCAAGAGGGCCAGAATCGGTCAATACATAGGGTGTGTGTGTATTGATTGCCTGGGTGGCTACTACCGGTTCAAACGGAATGGTGGCTATGAGTGGTAATCCAAGCATGTCAACAATTTCGCGCTCAGTAATACCGAAACTGGGATCGAAACCAGTCGTGAGTAAACGGAATTTATTGAGATCACCGAAATACCGTTCCAGGCTCTGCAGGGCATACCGCGTGTCGAGTATGGCTGTCATGATGGGCGGCACAATGACTAGCACGTCATCCGCCTCTCGGATAGCGGCTTCATGCAAAGGCGCTGCGAAGTCCTGACCCAGATCGATGACGGTAAACGAATAGGCGCGGCGCACCTGCTGAATGATCGAGCGCGCCACTTCGAGCACCATGGGGCGGTTGCGGAATTCCTGCGATCCGTTGTCTGTCGGGCGCATTAGTCCAGGCAGGAAATCGAGTTGCGATTCATCAATGGCCGGCGCGTCGACCAGGTAGTTGCGTATGAAAGGCAAGCTGATCATCGAGGTGCCCTGCAGCCCATACCTGACGCCGACGTTGACTACGAGATCGTATAACCCGCGCTCAATAACACGCAGGTTTCGCGACATCGCAATTTTGATTTCATTCGAAATGATATAGCCCAGCATGGTGTGGCAATCGCCCTTGGTCTGGTCGAAATCCAGCAACATGGTTGGCTGATTGCCCATTGTGACGTGTGATAGTACGGTGCTCAGGTTGACAGCCGTCGTTGTACGATGTGATCCGCCGCCTTTGGGAACGTACACTGCAATGACTTTGCTCTGCCACATCTGCGGTCGAGTAACGGCAGCTACATCCTTATCGATCAGCGATGGCGCGGTGTCGCCTTGGGCGCGCCTTTTGCGTTCACGTTCCACCACTTCGTGAACGGTATTGATGAAATTACTGATTTGAATGTCATCGAGCGGTAATGTGATGTAGCCGGCAGCGCCGTGCGTCATCATCTGCCGTCCGTCATCACTCCGCGACTCGACCCATCCAATCACTGGGATTGGTTTGGTTCTTTGGAACAGCAGGTCCTGCAGAATCGCCGTGCGATATCCGGTGCAGTCGGGGGTGATTAAAACGACGTCAGCGTCCAGGCGTATCGCGTTATCGAAAACGCGCTGTGCATCCTGGTCGTAGCTGACCATCTTTATATCGGTATTAGTCAGTGCTTCGCGCAACCCTTCCACATCGGAAGAGTTACGATAGCCAACTGACAATCGATACTTATTTTCCTCAGACATATCGAACCTGCTCCTTATACTATGCCGACATTACAACCGCGTCTATCCGCAATTTAACTATTTAGGTTCAGCCGGACTGATGACATCAAATGGTTGAGCGCCTATCGCATCATTACCACGCTGTGCATAGAACCATTTAACAAAATCATCCCATGTTACGCCATCCGTTGGAACGGATTCTTTGCTACCCGTAGCCGCGCGGATGACCAAGGTGCGCTTACCGGTATTAAGAATGAAACTGAGTACTTCAAGTTGATCGCGATCCACTTTCAAATACAGCCGTTTCAACTCTCCGGTGGCATTGGCGGGATCGGTCTGCGCGGCATTCTGTTGTGCAGCGCTGCCGGACGGCTTATCTCGATCAATGCGCAATATCAGCATGTTCTGCATGACCAGTTTCGTCACCGGCAAAGGTATCGTCTGGGTAACAGCCAGACGGTTTTGAGTTTCAACAGCAGCGCCGAGAGTGTTTGTGACAACGGGTGGCAGAGTGAGATCTTTCCCTACCGTACCAAGCGAAATGATGACGTCAATCCGGTCATAGGGCTGAATGTAAAGACCCAATTCATCTGTCTTCACCGGCAGCACGACATAGTAGTCATTGGTGCCTGTGAGTATGTTCGACAAACGGAACTCACTCGATGCCGTCAGACTGGTGTTGACCTGCGTGCGCGCAACGGGCATACCCACGTGAATATCGCTGTTGGTGGCTTTCCCGTCTGCCAGTTTGCCCCAGTCGCCTTCTGTTATCCACTCAGATAATGTCTGCTGGTCGACATTCGACATTTTGACGACTCGAAAAAATGACGGCTTCAGGGTAGAACCAGCCGGTATGTTGCCAATGGCTATAGGCACATTCACAGTCGACGGTTTTGAGAATTGAATAAACAAGAACAAGCCGATGGCAACAATGACGCCAAGCACGGCTCCAACAATTAAAAATACTTTTCGCACGGTGTGTTCTCCTGTATTTCGCCGAGTACCCTCGGCCAGTTACTTACTCAAATTCCGATCCAACAGGCAAGCCAAGTACCCTTGGCCAGCTACTATTCAAGTTCCGATCCAACAGGCAAGCCAAGTACCCTTGGCCAGCTACTATTCAGCGGAGTCGTGTACCCTTGAAAAGAAGCATTGACTGCCATAAGCAGTTGCTGTCGCATTTCAGCCAATCTCAGGCTTGCATTTCTGACCCTGTCAACATCATAAACAGATAATGCTAAAGCTAGCTCCTGTAAGGTATCGGCAACAATGGAACCGGGCTCTAATTCTTCCGCTAGTTGCGCATATCTCACCACGTTTTGAGATGCGTTACCGGCCGCGACGATTCGTCGCGCGCGGTTGTCTGCGATGGCAACCGAAGCAGTAACTGTACCGGCGCGCTCTGTGATGATATACAGCGTTACCGAAATCTGTGCAGCTTGCAACACGGCTGCGGAGGGTTCAGTCGCTGGCAATGCGATTTGCACGCGGTTGACGGCATCAGGCGTTGCAAGGGACAGCGTGCGTGCATCGATCACCGATCCGTCTTCAACTTCACGCATGCGCAGTGTGTAAAGTGCGTAAAATCCCATGATGGCGCAGACTACGACCGCCGATATCAGTGCTGCATACTCCGGGCCAACCGAGTACGCTCGGTCAACCGAGTGTTCTTGTCCAGGCATGACGCTGAAGTCGCCGGCCATAGTCTGGTCGTCCGGTTTGCCTTTACTGAATAACCTCAACCAATGACGCTTTTCATGCAGGTGCTTCATGAGGAGCCCCCCCATGGCCTGTAGGCCTTCTTTGCCGTTTTCCTGGCGACAATGCGAGATACGTCGGCGATGTGATACTGACGTTTCCGAGTTGGCCGATTGTCTGCAAACCGCACCACAATAAACCAGTGCGCGGAATCCGGAGGTGTGACATGCAACATGCCTCGCGTGGTGCAGATGTATTGCCACAACATACGCAAGCTGGTATGGCTCATGGTTGAGTGCGCAGTGACATCAACGATACGATCTCCAGAACGGACTAGATGGGCTTTGCGTACAAATCCCGGATTCGTCGTAAACATGATCTCCTGACGGTCCAGGGTGACGACGCTGAATCTCGGACTCGGTTCCGAAATGGCATTCAAGATACCTGCACCTTCGTCAATTGAGACTGCTTTATGCAACACATCAGCAGCTACTTCACCCGCGACGAGTTGCCAGCCCTCTGGGCTTTCCAGCCGGGATGCAACATCCTTAGTGTGTTGCTCCTGCTGCACTACTTCGTGCTGGCCTAGAGAGCGCTGATACACACGTTGAATGATGCGCAGCACAAGGAATACGGCTGCGGTCGCGATAAGAACAACGCAGATCAAAACTAACCGCAGCGTGGAATTGGTGATCGGAAAGGGCAAAGAGTCAATCGCAGTTTGACCGCCATTGTCGTTGACATTTCCTGAACCTGTTTGAGTGCTTCCGCCTGTTGCAGTGGTGGTATCGATGGACAGAGCAATGTCAATATTGCGTGTATCAGCCATTTGTATGCGATAAGCGCGCATATTGCCGTTGACACTGCGATAGCCCATCGGAATGCTGATATCAAGATCGGAGTGCGAGGCTGCCTCGATACTAAACTCGCCATTGCTGTTTGATACGACCGCGATGCCATCAGAACTGCGAACAATGACATTGGATACGCGGGCTTCATTCTCGCCACAAGAACCATTCAAATCTCGGTCAATACAGGCGACACCGTGAACCGTTACGAATATGATGGAACTTGACGTTGTTGAAGTCGGGACAGGTACGAGAGTTGCGGTAGTTGTCAGTGTCGGTGTTATAACCGGAGCCTGGTACGTGCTGATCTGCATCATCTCAGATGCGCCGACAGGGATAGTGCTTATGCTCAGGCCGATCAACAGGCCTGACATAACTGCGAAAGCATATACAAACCGCAATACATTCCTCATAAAACTACATCGATACCCTGAATACCTATGTGCCTGGTCCCTGAGAAACCGCTTAGTGCAGTTATTCTTCTGTGATAGTCGCAGACTGCATCACAAGAGCAGTGTCGCCGTTGGAGTAAAACTGCTGGATGCGTTGTCCGATCCTCATACCCAGTTTCAGGTAGAGGGCCGTGGCAGCAATATTGGAGGCCCTTACATGCAGCCACAGCCTCGGATGTTGCGCCAGAACAGCTTTCATCAATTGCGAAGCTACTCCCTGTTTTCTGTTTTTGGGTAAAACACCCACACCGCCAACATACATGATCGGCATACCGTTCAGGTGTCTATCATACGCGATAACGTAGCCTGTTGGCATGCCATCTGATTCAGCGATCCATGTGGTTGAGTCTGCGCGCCCCGTGCGTGGCCAAAGCCCAAATAAGAAACGCTCGTATCCAAAGCAGGCGCATTCAATGCGTCGTACCGTACCGCGGTCGCGTTGGGTAGCAATTCGTACAGTGATCATCGTTTATCTACCTGCAGGCAGGGAAGTGTCCCTGCCTGCAATCTGATTATCCCGCTGATCTTGTATCAAAATCCCCGTAGGACGTTTACTGTGGTGGCGCCGTTGGTGGATCGCATGTCCCGGCTGCGACACACGCGCTGCGCAATACCGACTGAACTTCAATGACAGGTACCCACACACCTTGTGGTTCATCTACGTAGATGATGCCCTGCCATGCGCCGCCCGATGTTGTGCGTGTACGAAGGTCATAGGATGTCGCACGTCCTAGCTGAGTCAAGTCAACACCTGCCCAGTCTGTGACGTAATCCTGCCATCCGTAGGTGAAGGTGCCAGGTGCTGCATTACCGGGCTGACAATCGACACTCGATGTGCCTTCTGGCTCGTAAGTCGTACCATCAGGGTTGAAATACGACGCAACACAGGCGCCTGTGGCATGGAACACACGTTTGGCCATGGTCACAGTAACCTTCCATTCATGACCGCAGTAAGATTTGACGGTGACACCGTATGCGGGCAGGGTATACGAATTACCAGGTATTTTGTTGACAGAGTCAAATGTGCGACCAAGCTCGGTGGGCAATCCTGAACTCGATGTTTGGTACACATAGGTGGCAGTGCTGCCTTCCTGCTGCTTCGAGTATTCGGTTGTCGTATTCCAGTCACGGTCTGAGAACGTCCATTGCGGTTTCGGAACTGTCTGACCAAACCATGATTCGCCGCCATTAAAGCGTTGACTCCGCATGACCAGCCGCAGGTCTTTCCACAAGCCGTAGGTAAAACCGTCTTCCGTTGGATTACCTGCTGCGTCGATATACTGAGATATGTTTGCAGGGCTTTGCGGTTCACTGGCATAGCCATCAGGATTATTGAACGTCGCAGGCTCCAGGATGAAGTTTGTAGGCACGTTGACCAGAGATCGCGGATAGGGCGCGCGAATGACTTGGTTGATGGGGCATGATGTATTGACCTGAGCGCGTACATTCCACGTCTGTAGGTACGGGCTGGACTTGCAGTCCAGGATAATGCCGGCGGCAGTCACTTTCGGCACGCAGGGCAAGTCAGTGTAGTTATCAAGCGCTACACCTTCAGTCCGTGTGCATTCGGTAGCAGTCATGCAGAAAGTATCCAGTGTCCACCATGTGCCATCTCGGTATACCAGGTTGGTGCCGTAGTAGCCCTCGCCACAGACCTGACCACTTGCAGAATCTGTTGCTTCGCCCGCCTGACAAGTGTACTGGAAGCTTTCGGACAGTGACCGAGGCGTCGGAGTGGCCGATGGTGTCGGCGACGACGTCATCGTTGGTGTTGGCGTCGGCAGATTACAGTCACTTGTCCATATGGTGATTCCGGCAGATGTCCAGTTCAGACCGGGGAAGTGTACCGTGTCGTAGACGAATGGCGGAATGATGTCGCCCCAGCTTGCTTCTGGGTAAACCCCGCCGATATGATCGCCGTGGCCATGCACGCTGATGGCATTCTCCACACTGTTAATTGAGACTTCCTGCGAGTTATACGGGTTGCCGTCCGCGTTTGGCGAGTGGCATATGCGTACTTTGATATCAATTGGTGTAGGCGTGGGCGTCAACGAAGCCGTTGGTGTATTGGATGGCGTGGGCGAGCTGGTTGGTGTGGGCGTGATCGTCGGTGTACTCGTCTTTGTAGGAGTAGAGGTTGCCGTCTTCGTGGGTCGCGGCGTCTTGGTTGGTGTGGCTGTACCCGTGGTGGTAGGCGTCGATGTGGGCAACGGCGTATGAGTAATCGTCGGCGTGTTTGACGGTGTAGGTGTGTTCGACGGTGTAGGTGTATTGGATGGCGTCGGCGTCCTACTCGGTGTTGATGTATGGGTAGGCGTATTGGATGGCGTGGGTGTGTTTGAGGCCGTAGGTGTGCTACTAGGTGTAGGT
>CAIQQO010000039.1 GCA_903873965.1 uncultured bacterium | reverse complement strand
GCAGGCCATAGACCTTGGGCGCGCGCCCCTGCGGATTGGTGTAATCCTCGACATCGTAAGCGTCACGCGTGGGCAGGTAGCCCAGCGTTCCATTGCTGTTGGATGTGAGGATGGTTAGTCGCCCGGGTGCATGCGCCTTGATCGCAAGCCCGGTTTCGACGAACAGTTCAAGCGGCATGGCCAGCAGCAAGGCGTGGCCTAGTTGGATGGCTTGCAGTTCACAGCGCTGGTGCGTTGGGATGGCACGCAGGTCGGATGAGACAAGTTCCAATGCCTCAATTGCCCAGTCGCGATCGATCTCGGCCGGCGCGATTTCATCCCATGGGCGATTATTCCCGCGCGCTTCGATAGCAAGCGCGGCGGCGTTGTCGCGAAGAGCGACGAGATCCTCCATCGATGGCAATGCTGCCAGCGGGAGATCGATGCTGGTGCAGGCTGCGCGCACACACCCTTGTTCGCGTGAGTTGAAGCTTGCTGTCAGCGCGGTTTTGGCGACTTCACAGCCAAGTATGGCGCCCATCTCCCACGAACGGCGCGGTGTATTCTGCTTCCAGCGAAAGTGGGAGGGATTGATATCGCCGGCTGCCCCGAGTGTGAACAAAACCACCACGTCCGGTCCAAGCACGCTGCGAATCACCGAACGGGCATAGCCGGGATAATCCGGCGAGATGAGGTTCGCGTAGCTGTGCAGGCTGACAGGGTGGCAGGCATAGTTCCACAGCACTGCGATTGTTCGACCATTCAGGTCATCGATGCGCACCACCGGCACGTCGGGGTCGATGCGGGCAGCGGGTGTGGAACGGCGATTCGCACCTGCGCCGGCAACGTGTCCGAGCCCGCTGCCCATAGCGGCCGGGCGGAGATTGCGATACGCCATTGTGACCAGGCCCACCAGATGTGATTCCAGTGTCGCTATGTATGCTGCATCGATGGCGCCCCAGCCGCGGTAATAGGCAGCAGCCGGACCGGAATGGGTGTGCGATGCGGACAGCATGATATTGCTCGCCGGGATGCCTGTGGCTGCCGCCACGCGTGCTCGCACGGCTTGCGTCAGTTCAACCGCGATGCCGATGAGATCGGTGGTGATGATCGTAACCGGCGCGCCTTGATCGGGCATGACGACCAGTGCCTGAGCTTCAAGGTCATTGAGAACGCCGACCGATGGGCCAAATCCCCAGCCTGCCAGTTCAACACCCACCGGTGGTGTGATGGTTATTTTCGCGACACCTGCCTGTAGCGCCATAATGGATCACCTCGTATCGATTCGGTATGATGTAGTAAATATACAACTGACTTTGCGCATGTCGCCTTGCTGCCATTGCGCAGGAACTTGATCACAAATAACACATGACAACCCAACCGTCAGATAAAGCGAGAACCATCATAAGACTGATGCTGCCGAGTGACCTGGAGGCAGTCATGCGTATTCAGAAATTGGCATATAAGCCGCATCTGTACGAAAGTCGCGCGACCTTTGCCGAGAAGCTGGCGCTATCCCCGCGCACCTGCTGGGTTAGCCTATATGGCGATGCCCAGGTTGCTGCGTACCTGTTTGCATTTCCGTGGTTGCAGTTTCAGAGCGTGGCGCTGGATACGCTACTGGTCCGTTTGCCCGATGCACCGGATTGCCTGTATATGCACGACATGGCGATTGATCAGGACTATCGCGGTTGCGGGATTGGACAGGCGCTGACACATACCGCGCTGCAGTGCGCCGTACAACACGGCTTCCATCGCGTCATGCTGACCGCAGTGCAACGATCGATGGGCTATTGGGCACGCTTCGGATTTAAGCCGACTGAAGGTACGGATGCAGCCCTAAAGACCTATGGAACCGAAGCGTGCCTGATGTTGGCGGCAATATGAAATGGCGTTTTTATCGCCGGAACTGCGGCAGATAGGCCGCCTGCGCCTCCAACAGGTCGTCAGCCAGTCGGCAGGCCACATCGATGGAGTCGACCGCGCCATCAATCAGCAACGCCTGCACGAACTTGTCGCGGCTGCCCTCCAGCGCGGCTTCCACTACCGTCTCCACCCACTGGAAACGCGTCGCCAGCGTCCCGGCCAAGCCGGGTGCGAGAGGTGGTTGCATGATGGGTCTGAGCCCGGCTGCAGAGGCGATGACAGGGCTTTCCACGATTGCCTCGGCAGGCAAATTCGGCACTTGCCCATGGTTGGGCAGGTTCGCGGAATAGAAATTATCGTTGTCATAGCGGATACTGCTGATGATGTCCAGCACCTGTTCGTGCTCACCGCTGAATTGGTCAAAATAGTTGGCAGGCAATGGGCCGGGGGCAAAGGCATGCTTGCGCATCTCGGCAAAGCCGAGGTCTCCAGACTCGATCGTATCTTCAAAGCTGTAGATATCGATGCCTGGTGTGGTGATGCCGTCACTCACGCCCAGTGTGCGCCCGTAATAGCTTCCCGCTTTACTGAACAGATGCGGAAAGAACTCACACACGTGCCGATCGAGCACGGCTGGGAAGGCGCCAAACAATTGAACCAATTGCCATGTGAAAGCGTTGTCGACGTTTGCAGGGCTGCTGGCACGAGCCAATTTCCGGCGCGCCAGTGACTGCAACTCAGGCATGGCATTCGCGCCATCCACGCGTACCTCGGTAAACCAGGTGAGATGGTTAATGCCCACCGCGCTGTATCGCATGCGAGAGGCTTCTACGCCAAGTTGCTGCGCGATGAAGTGCGCCACGTGTGTAACACCGTGGCATAGCCCGGTTACGTTAGCGCCGGTAGCTTTGCGGATAGCGCGGCAGACGGGCGCCATCGGATTGCCGTAGTTAAAGAATAAGGCATCGGGGCATAGCTCCTGCACGTCGCGAGCGATGGCCACCATGGCAGGGATCATGCGCAATGCACGCGAGGTGCCGCCGGGCATGACGGTATCGCCAACTGGCTGATAAATCCCATACTTGCGCGGGATGAACACATCCTGTTCCCAGGCGCGCCGTCCACCCACGCCGACGGTGCAGATGACGGCCGTGGCGCCGGGCAGAATGGCGCGTCGATCTGTACTGGCGCGCAGCCGGATGGGTGCCTTTCTGAAGTCGATCATTTTCTTCGCCAACGCTTCGGCGATGGCCAATGCAGCCGGGTCAGTGTCGACCAGGCCGAGATCGCACGCCGCGCCGTGCCGCATCAGGTCGGCCAGCAGGCCGCGGGTGAAGCTGGCGCTGCCGGCGCCAATCAAGACGATATTTTCAGGTGTGTCCATGCTCATGTTCGCCTCTCTAAGTGTCATGCGGATATGACACATAGTATGCAGAAGACTATGGCATTTGGCAATTCGCTTATCGAGAAGCTGCTTCTATCACCGTTTCAGGCTGGCATTGTTGCCACGGCTGATGGTCGAGATTGACAGTACGATCCACCCGCAGCCACTGACCGCCATAGAATGTGCTGGCAACCACGATTAGCCGTTCGTCCGGCGCCACTTTGCCGGCGGCAACCAGTTCACTCAGATGATGGCCCTCAGTCTGCAACCGTTCCAGCAGTGCACAGGCGTTGGCGCTATCCTGCGGGGTCCCATAAGCGCCTCCCCAGCCTACCTGTATAAACAAAGCCAATTGACCTTGCACCAGGTAATAGTGGATCGCCCACGAATTCACACCATGTCCCGAATGTCCCAATAACACATAGTTGGCTGATTGCTGTTTGACCGCTTCTTCGATGAACCAGTCGATGTCGTAGATAAATGGGTGGTCCGAACGCGTTCCATACACCCAATTCTCAACTTCAACGAACTGATCAACCAGTTGCGACGGTATCGGTGGAAAAGGCAGCCCAGCGCCTTTGTAAAGTGCTGTGGCGTTTTCCATCACGCGCTGACTTTGTGTCAGCCGCTGACGTAGCTCTTTATTCGTATTGCCGGATGGCATGATGCTCCCTAAGTTGTGTAATCTGTCAGCTCCTGACCCGCCTTCGTGCCCGCTTTTACCTCTCTGAGGTAATCGCGCAACTGCGTGAAGCGATTCACGGTGGCTGCTATTTCTTCATCACTCAACAGACCGTGCATAGCCGTTCGAATGACTGAGGGATCGAGCGCGATGAGCATCTCGGCGAATTGCTTATCGAACTTCTTGATCTGCTTGTTTCCCGCGCCTAGCGTCCCTGCCTTAAACTTACCCGATGCCGCCTGGGTATTTTTGCCAAACGCAAGGTCCAGGTCAATACCTTTCAGCGCAACGAAGTCACCTGTCACTGTATCCAGTTGAACAAAGTAGTTGCCCTGGTGACGATCCATCTGCCCAGCGATGATGTCGATCATCTGCATCTTGGAAAACGCGCTCTGGAAGTTGGGATCAGACTGCAGCTTTTCTTTCTCTTCCTGCGTTAACTTGTCGAAGGACTTGCCCTTGGCCATTTCCTGAACGGTCCCGAACCGACCATCAGACACCGCAAACGCCGTCTTGGAAATGACGTCGCTGTGCAACGCCTGTGCCAGCCGATACATGGCTACCGAGCGCTTGGCGAATTCCGGGTTTTCCTGCGGGATGCCTTCTGCTGTTCCTGGGTGCAAGCCTGATGCCACGTCATAGTCCTGGTCTTCCTTGAAGACCTGTGGTCCTTCCTCGCCATTGTATTCGTGCTTGTAGACTGTGTTGACACCGCCCTGGCCGAGTACGGTCGCAGGCGCAGAGAGGTTTGCTGTGACATAAGGTGTTGGGGCCACGTCCTTGGTCGCAAACGCGCCGGCATCCCCGGGACCAGCCCAGCCGCCGGCGCCGGCGGCTGCCTGCCGGTTATGCGCGGTGTTGTAGGCATGTACCGCAACTTCCACTTTCTGGCGCGCATTGCGGATCACTTCGGCGAGGGCGTTGCGCAGCCATGTGCCATCAATGCCAATAGCTCTGTCTTTTCTTAATCGTGCAAACTGATGGATCTGGGTTTCTTTATCGTCAGTGCCAGGCCTGCCGCGATTGTCGTAATAACGCAGCCCTGGCAAGCGGTTGTCCCACTGTGTAAGGAAGGGGTCAATGGTTGCAAAGGTCGGGTTGGCGTTCAGCAGGCGTTTGAGGTCGCGCAGAAACTTCAACTCGTTGGCAGCGTTCTGCCCTGCCATAAACTGTTTGAAAACCTTGGAGTTGGAATTGGTCGGATTGATCACATCTTCCAGCGTTTTGCCTTCCTTTCTGCCAAATAAGGCGACGCGGGCTTTTGTGAATATCGAACGCTGGATTAGACCATCTGCCCGTTTAGCCTGCAAGCCTTGTGATGGCGCTCCGGTCTGCTGCACTACGTGGGTGAGTTCATGTGCCAGCAGGTGTTTGCCTGAAGCAGTGCCCGGGCTGTACTTGCCGGCGCCCATGTAAATATTGCTGCCGTGCGTAAATGCCTGCGCGCCCAGTTTGCGATTGAGTTGGTCGGACTGCGACCCGGTATGAACGCGCACGTTGCTGAAATCAGTCCCGAAACGGGGCTCTAGTTCAGATCGCAATTTGGCCGGTAACGGCGCGCCACCACCACTTGTGGACAACTGGCGCTCGACGTCGGTGCCGGCGTCAAAGCTGCCTGCACTCGGCGTATCGACAGCCTGTTCCCGTTGTGATTCGCGCTGTACCAGAGGAGTGATGGAACGGCGCGCTGTTGGTTCATCTTCCTGGCGTGATACATTGCCAGACGTATTTGCGCGCATCACCTGTGAAGCTACCCGGTCCGCTTCGCGTTCATAAGGATCATCGGCGGCGCCAACAGTCAGTTTGGTTTGCACGACGCGGCGTGCCAGCAGCGCGTTCACTGCACGATTTCCAGCGGTGCGTTGCAGTTGCAATATGCTGCCGGCCGACGAGCATCACGTAAGAATGTTACTCTGAGCGTATCGGCGCGTCATATAGAAATGTTACGGTAATTGCCCAGGTGGCACCTTGCACGGTTGAAGATCGAACTGCTCGAGCAGTCTCCTGTTTTGCCGTTGCCGACTTGGAGGTCTTATCTGTCTTCTGACGTTCACTCACCTAACCATCTCCTTTATTAACAGTACAAGACATACAGAACCAATACAATGGTGTTTAGGTGTGCTGCGAAGGATTAATAGCGAAATATCACGCCTAACATTGTAACATTACAACCGAATCATGAGAGGCGCGGAGGCGCGGGATGCACCCGGTACGGTGCAAGAGCCGGTTATCATTAAGGCAAGTTTGATCAGTATGACAAGATATGGAGGTGCGTTATGTACGCAGTACGTGTTCATGAAACCGGCGATGCCGGAAAACTGACCTATGAGGAAGTGGCGTTGCCCCAGCCCAAAGCGGGTGAGGTGCGCGTCAAAGTGGCCGCGATTGGCCTGAACTTTGTTGAAATCTACAACCGCAAGGGGATTTATCCGAATCCGTTGCCATTTACGCCGGGCGGCGAGTTCTCTGGAACCGTGGACGCACTGGGCGAAGGCGTCACCGATGTCAAGCCTGGCGACCGTGTTGCGACAGCTAATGGCACCGGTGCCTACGCCGAATATGCGTTTGCACCGGCGGGCAAATTGGTTCCACTTCCGGCAGGAGTTTCAACCGAGTTGGGAGCTGCCATCATGTTGCAGGGCATGACAGCCCACTACCTGGCGCTATCGACTTACCCACTCAAACCTGGCGATACCGCACTGGTGCATGCCGGCGCCGGTGGCGTTGGGCAATTGCTCGTGCAAATCGCCAAGAAGCGCGGGGCGCACGTGATCGCGACCGTGTCGACAGAAGAGAAGGCGGCACTGGCGCGCGAGGCGGGCGCTGACGAAGTGATCTTGTATACACAGGATGACTTCGAAGTTGAGGTGAAGCGACTGACCGGCGGCAAGGGAGTCGAAGTCGTGTATGACTCGGTCGGCAAGACCACCTTTCTCAAGGGGTTGAATGTCCTCAAGCCACGCGGCATGATGGCGCTGTACGGAGCGTCCAGCGGTCCTGTCGATCCGATCAACCTGCAGATTCTCAATCAGAAAGGATCGCTGTTTACCACCCGCCCCACGCTCGGCCATTATGTGCTGACGCGCGAGGAACTGCTGTGGCGCGCAGGCGACCTGTTCAACTGGATCGCGGCCGGCGAATTGAAAGTGCGCATTGATCGCTCGTTCCCACTGGCGCAGGCCGCCGCTGCGCACACCTATATGGAAGATCGCGGCACCAAAGGCAAGGTGTTGTTGATCCCTACCAGGGCACGCTAAATGTAGCGTCTCAGCGCCTCAACCAGTCTCGGCACATTGCGCGGGCCATCGAGTTCGACCATCGCCAGCAGCGCCGGTAGACGCCAGAAGTCACGTCGTTGATAGAACCCCGGATCAATCGGCGTGACTGCCTCGTAGCCCCGAAAGAGTTCATCGGATACAGGCGCAAAGAAATCGACAAAGGCCAGATCCACTTCGGGATGGCCGTAGTAAATCGCGGAATCGATCAGGATAGGCCCGTCCGCTGTGCTGAGGATGTTGTTCTGCTGGGCATCTCCATGCAGCAAGGTCGGTTCTAATTTCTGGCCACACAGATCTTGTATACGTGGCTCCAAACTATCAACTTGCTGCGCCACACCAAGCGCCAGCGGCAGGTTACCGGAATCCACGGCCGCTTTCAGGCGCGGTGCGATGCGGTGCGCCCAGAAGAATTCCGGCCAGTCGTTGCTTGGGGTGTTGTCCACATAAAGACTGCCCCAGTAACAGTACGTGTCGAATCCGTAGCGATCCCACTTGGCGCTATGCACTCGCGCCAAGGCTTCACCCATCTGCCGCCAGTGCAGCGGCTGGCGCTCTACCATCTGAACCGCCTCCATCACGCCCAGGCTGCCGCCTTTCACCTGAAGATGCGCGATAACGACTGGTGTGCGCACGCCGGATCGCTCTGTCAGAAGGCGCAGCCCGGCTAATTCACGCGTAAACTGATCATGGGCAAGGTTGCCTTTGTACAGCTTTACAAACACCGAGTAACTGTTATCGGACAGAATCGCAGCAGGATGCGAGGCAAAGTCGATCATATCCCGGACACCCTTCGGATCGATGCGCCATGTCCGACCAAGATGATCTGACACGCTTTGCTCAATCGCCTTGCGTATGACCGCGCCCAACAGATGCTCGACGGATTGATCTTGAAGTTGTTCTGCCAATCGTTTGCTCCTTATGCCGGCAGGCACTACATGAATGGTTACTGTCGCACTACCACAATGACGACCGCATCGTTGGGTGGGAATTCGCAGCTCATACCCGTAGCCAACAGTGCAGGCGTGGCACCATACCAGCTGGCCTCCAATTTCCACCCTGGTGCAAGAGTGATGTTGGTTGTGACCGGTTCAGGGCTGTAGTTGATCAAGATCACTATCCGACGGTCGCCCAGGGTATGCTCGGTGATGCCAATCTGCGGGTGCTCCTTACTGACGACGCGATCTGCCATGAAAGGTTGCGCCATGTGGCGATATATCTGCCACACCGTCTGCGGAGGGTCGAAACTGCCAGGCGTCTGTGTCAGTTCCTTCTCAATCGGTACCGAGAGAAAGTAAATCGCACCTTTGCCCCATGTCGCGCGCGTGAAGACTGGATTGCCATCCACCTCGCGTCCCAGTACCTCTGCGCGGGTTGCCGCCACACGCAGGCGAAACGGCGCGTTGGTGATAAACGCGGGCGCGCCATGAATGCCATTGATCGTTACCGTTGTCGCATCGGCGCGGCGCGAGCGCGTAACCACGTCGATTCCAAATGGTTCATTTAGCGGGCTGAGCATGCCGTTGTCGTGCGACACGTACAATGTCGCTCCGGCTTTAACACGGTCGAGTAATTCGAGCCAGCGCCGCCGGTAGATGATACGCCCACCGCTGATGCATGGCAGCAGATAAAACGAGGCGTCCTTCAGCGGCTGGTCGGCATATTGAAACTCGATATCGAAGCCGGCCTGTTTGGCAAGAACAAAACTGCTGTAGGCAACAGCCCACTGATCCTGCCCTTCGCTCAGAATGCACACAGCCTCGGTCTTGCGCAACGGGAGCGACGGAATCGGCAGCGACTTGATGAACTGCCCGAACCGCCCGATCTCGCCGAGGACCGGTTTCGGGCTGCCGTCGTGATGAAATAAGCCAAGCTCACGTTCATAGGCATCCCAGTCATACGGCGCGTGCGATAGATGCCCCAATTCAAACGCACACCACCATAGCAGCCCGTGACAGTCATGCGCCCACGCCGAAAGCATCGCGACACGGATGAAATCCGCCGCAATTTTCTCGGTGGCCACCATAGGGCCAAGTGTGCCAATCTCTTCGACCAGGCACGGTTTCCCGCCGATGTCGGCATACATGCGCGATTCAGCCGTCGAGTGCAGTTCGGTGCGCATGGTGTTGATAGGATCGTTGTCACAGTAAGGTGTGAAATAGGGATAGGGGTGCGCAGTCAGCACATCAGTCAATTCGCCCTGATCCTGTATGCGCCATGGTGTGTTCGGTCCGGGAAGCAAGCTATGCATGCCCGACACAATCGGGCGGCTCTGATCTTCCGCACGGATGGCATTGACGATCGCCGATGTCCACACCCAGAACTGCTCGCGGTTGGCCTGTGCCATGCAGTTGCACTCGTTGCCCAGATCCCACGCCAGCACGGCTGTGTGATTGCGGAAGCAACGCACAAAGTGTTTAACGAAGCGCGTCTCCCACAATACTGCGACAGGGTCGGTCAGCACGTTGCGGCCTTCGAGCGCCGGGGGCACGAACAGCCGACCACTCATCCAGCCCGTGATTAACCCGACAATCAACTTAAGCCCATGCTGCGCTGCCAGGTCGGCGAATTCGCCAAAGCGTTCAAGCATGGCGTCCGACATGCCGGCTTGCCCTGCCAGGGTGTCAGGCAAAGGGTCTTCACCATGTCGAAACTCCACCGGACCGCTGCCTGTACCCAGTTGTGTAAGTGGTTGAAAATCAGGCCACAGCGGAAAGACGCGCAACACCTGCACACCTGCCTCGGCCAGCTTGCGCAGATCGTCGGCAACGACATCGCGCCGCCAGTCTTTCCACATAGCCGTGCCGGCGTGCGAGGACCAGTAGTTACAACCCACGACAAAAGTACCCTGCGTGGTCAGGGGGTTCATGTCAGTCATAAGGATGAGTGTACGTCAGGATAGGTTTTGCAAACAGGCCTACAATACTTTCTGTCCTGCAACACTCGGTGGGGGTGCCGTAAAACCTCGGTCAAATCAAATAGTTTTGCGGGCGCATGGAATATTATAGCGGTGCAGCAGTGCGCCACACGCATACAGATGGGGAAAATGATGAATAACTGTCGGACATGGCGTGCATTAGCATGCGCAGTTTTCGCTGGTACATTGTTTGCTCAACCCTTGATTGTCATGGCTCAGGAGGGTCCGTTAACCACCATACCACCCGCAGAGAAGGCGTGTTGTCGGCAGATGGCTGTTGCGCAGAATCCATTGACGCCGCTCAACGACGCACAGGCATATCGGGCTAAAGCTGCGGCAACCTTTCAAATGCTGACTGAGCAGAAAGAGTTGGCGCATGTCCGTGAATCCCTCTCAGCCGGCCCACTACGCATAACATCCGGGAGCGCCAGCGTCACCGCCGGCATTCATAGTGGCACGGTCGCACGGCTTGACTTTACACCCGCATTCACGGCGTACTTACCAATGGTGGTGCGTCGCCCCGGCGAATTAACGGGCAACGTGACCTTCTCCAACGCTCCTGTCGCTGGAATTTCCGTGACCCTGCGCTATTACGATGGCGTCAGTTATTCGTCCATTGCCACAACCACAACCAATGCCGATGGCGTCTATGATTTCGTTGAATACCCGGCGTTAACAAACACGTCGCAGGCATATTGGATTCGCTACAACAATATGGAACGCAACGATACCCGTTTAGGGATATGGGTCACTGAAGTGATATCGACGTATGCGCTGGGAGAGCGGCATCAATTCGCACCATTCGATATTGCGAATATCGACCCGGGTACGCCTGGTCCGACAGATGTCATCGTTACTCCAAAGACGTTTACGTGGACGCAGCGCCTTGGGAGGCCATCAGACAACTACGAAATGCGGATTTTCGATCCCACCGGCGTCACGACCAGCTCATACACAAGCGGAATACTGGGTTATGTGACTTCCAAAAGTATTGTCTCGCTTCCTTCAGGCATGAGCCTGCTGGCACTGTATGGCTGGGACATCGTTGTCCATGGCGCTAATGGAAGCTATGGCGGATCGTACTATTACAATGAGTTCAGGTTTGGAAAATCAGGCATTCAGGGGCACGTTACCCTAAACGGCTCGAACATCAGCGGCGTCACGGTAGAGCTATTCCTGAAACCTGCCAGCGGGACGGCCATATCAAAGGGAACGACGTCGACCGGGAGTGATGGTATTTATCAGTTCACCGGCGCAGCCACGCTGACCAGTGGGCAGAAATACTATGTCCGATACAGGAACACCAGCACTTCATACAACTCCCGTATAGCGGCATGGTACACCGACTACATTACGGCCTATAAGACGGGGGCGCGGGCATATGCGGGCAACTTTGATATTGCAGATGCTTTACTGGTGTCTCCTAGCGGGGCTCTGTATGCGCCCTACAGCTTCTCATGGGTTGCGCGTAACAAATCACCCTATGACTACTACTTCGTCGAAGTCTATGATGCAGCTTATACCATATATGCTTTCACCAATTCCACACTGCACGCCAGTAGCCTGAACTTCAACACTGTACCCAGCGGATTCAGCACAGGCGTTTCGTATTACTGGGATGTGGGTATCTACGGGAATGATGGCGGCATCGGGTACTCGTACTACTACGGCCCGGTGACGTTCTGGTAAATATCGCGGTATGAGATAGAGTTAAAAGGGTGCAATGAGGCACCCTTTTTATATTCAGGATCAGCTGGAGTCATTGTGAATTCTGTTCGCCGCCATCTACTGCCCATAAGCCTTGTCTTTTTACTTTTCATCGTTGCATTCGTCTACATGCTTCCTGGCACAAATCAGGCAGTCAATATCTATGACGAGGGTATTGTTGTTTACAGTTCGGTGCGCGTCATGGAAGGCCATGTGCCATATCGCGACTTCTGGAGCATTTACAGCCCCGGGCAGTTCTATGCACTCGCAGCTTTATTCCGCGTATTCGGCGTTTCCATCCAGACTGAGCGGCTGTGGGATGCCTTTCTGCGCGCACTTGTGCCGTTGTTTGCGTATCTGATCGCAGCACGATTCACCACCCGCATCAAAGCACTGGTGGCATGGGCAGCGGTTACGACATGGATGGGATTCTATGCCTACTCCTATACGTATCAATGGACGTTTTTTGGTTATCCGGCTTATCCGGCCATCGCCTTCAGCCTGGCCGCAATCTGGTTGATGACCATTCACTTTACCGATCAACGCCGACGCTGGCTGGTTGGCAGCGGCATCATGCTGGGCATCACAACGCTCTTCCGGCATGACTTTGGCATCTATTGCGGGATCGGGATTTTTCTGGCGCTGGTGGTGCATTTTGTGCTCCGCCCCCATGGCGCACAGTCTAGTGGCCCTCAACCACGATTAGGCGATCAGGTGAAATCGTTCATCGGCGTTGGGTGGCCGTTTGTCGCGAGCGCAGCCATCATCGTACTACCCGTCGTGATCATCCTTGTCGCGCAGGTGAACTTGAATGAACTGATCTATGATCTGTTCACGTTCCCTGCTTCGATTTTTCCACGCTTCCGGGCGCTGCCCTATCCACCCAACGGCCCATATGGCCCCAAGGATTTCCCACAACTCCTGCCGTTCTATCTACCCTTCGTCGTATTTGCAGTAGCCGGTGGCGTCGCCTTCATCATGGCGCGCAAACGCACCGTTGAAAGCATTGCCCAGTCCTTGTGCATCGTCATGTTGATCGTGTTCGGTATGTTTGCGTTCAACCAGGCGCGCGTGCGAGCTGACGTAATCCACACGCCTGCCTTCTTCATCCCCTCCATCATTCTGCTCGTCCTCCTGCTGCGCGGTATCCCGCAACCCACTGGTAAACAGGTAGACGCATCGCCAGTCCTGGTTTCGGTCGCTACGCTGCTGCTTGTGCTTGTGTTTACCGAACCGGTCATCGATCGAGTCAGCCTTTTGCTGGATGGGAAGCGCATGTCGCCGGTGTTATCCATGAATGTGCCGCGCGCGACGACGGCCATCGTGAATCCCAGCCTGTCTCAGGCCGTGCAGTTTATTCGCGCCAATACCCAGCCGGGGGAACGTATCTTTGTTGGCAACACTTTCCATGACAAGGTCTTCGTCAACGAGCCAATGTTCTATTTCCTCGCGGAGCGTGACAGCGCGACGCGCTATCACGAATTGCATCCTGGCGTTGCCACTACTGCGCCAGTCCAGCAGGAGATCGTGAATGACATTGAGAAATATCAGGTGCAGTATCTTGTCATCTCATCGCAATTCGAAGGTGCCAATGAGCCAAACGAGAGCTCCATTAGCAGCAGTGTGATGATTCTTGACCAGTACATCAGGGACCACTATCTGCCTATGGCGTCTTTCGGGCCGTATCATATGTGGCGGCGAATCGGATAGACCGAAGACATCTGCGATCAGAACGCAGAGGGCAAGACTTTTAGCCGGTTCTCGATATCGGATGAGGCGGCATGCAGATAAAGGAGTCGATACGATATGAGTGATCAGATCACAGTGGCAGCAGCGCAATTTGATCCACATCTCGGTGATGTGGCTTATAACGTTGCACTGATGCAGGCAATGCTGGCTGAGGCGGCACGCGCGGGTGCGGCCTTGGTGGTTTTTCCTGAGTGCGCAGTGACGGGATATAACTTCGCGCAGATCGAAGATGCGCGCAAGGTAGCAGAACCAGTGGATGGGATGTCAGTGACAGCACTGGCTGCCTCATGTAAAGCGTTGAGAATTCACTGCATTGTCGGTACCTTGCGTCCCGGCGACAATGAGGCCGTATTCAACACCGCTGTACTGCTCGGTCCTTCTGGGATCATCGGCGTTTATGACAAAGCGCACCTGCCATTCTGTGGCGCGGATAAGTTCACGGCGCATGGCAACACGGGTTTTACTGTTTTCGATACAGCGCTTGGTCGAATCGGCATGTTGATCTGTTACGATCTGCGTTTCCCGGAGGCGGCGCGGACACTAGCTTTGCGCGGCGCAGACATCATGGCATTGCCTACCAATTGGCCCACCGGCGCCGACTCAGCGCCCGAGTATCTGGTACGTGCGCGCGCTTTTGAGAATCGCGTTTTCGTGGTCGCCTGCAATCGCACTGGCGAGGAACGTGGTGGCCGCTACATTGGTCGCAGCAGCATTGCCGGACCAGATGGCCGCAGACTGGCCGATGCATCTGTGACGGGCGAGGAGATCATTTACGCAGCCATCAATGTGGCTGATGCGCGCCGCAAGCGTCTGGTCGTCACCCCCGGCGAGTTCGAGATGGATTTCATCAACGACCGCCGTCCCGATTTGTATGGTTAATTAATAACGATCTGCCGGTGATGCATAATTAGCTCATGAAACTGGCACCTTCAATATACACGGTCGATTTCAGTCGGTTAGCGGAACAGATCAGCGATGCTGAGCGTGCTGGGGTGGACGTGATCCATCTGGACGTCATGGATGGCAACTTCGTCCCGAACATCACCTTTGGCCCCATGGTCTGCGCCGCGGTCGCCCGCAGCACCTCGCTGATGTGCGAGGCGCACCTGATGATCAACGGGCCAGAACGCTACTTCCGCGATTACAAAGAGGCGGGTGTCTCGCGCATCATTGTGCATGTGGAAACCTGCCCGCACCTGTACTCGACCATCCAGCAATTGCGCCAGTTGGGTCTGCAGGTAGGCATCACGCTTAATCCACTCACGCCACTGGAAACCCTCAAGCCAGCTTTACCGCTGGTCGATCTGGTGTTGATCATGTCGGTAGAGCCGGGGTATGGTGGGCAAAAATACATTCCACAGTCAGCGCAACGCATCACAACAGTGCGGCGCTGGCTGGATGAGATCGACTCGCAGGCCGAGCTGGAAGTCGATGGCGGTGTGAACCTCAGCACGATCTGCAGTGTGCGCGATGCCGGCGCGTCCATCGTCGTCGTTGGCTCAGCGGTGTTCAACGACAAGTACAGCGTGGCCGATAGCGTCCAGATGCTGCGTACGTCGCTGCAGGAATGTCAAGGAGAAGATGAACACCCTCTCTGACACCCATCCGAAAATGGCCGCGAAGCAGATCGAGTTGCTGCGCGCGGCAGGGGCAGCGAGGCGGTCAGGAATTGCCGCAGCGATGTCATCCGCGCATCGCGCCGCGCCATCCAGCGTTTACACCCCGACTGGAGTGAGTTGGAAGTGAACCTGTTCTGGGCAGAGGTCCACTATGGCAAGGAACTCGCTGATCGTGTGCGAGCGTACATTGCGGTTCGAGCGCCATAATGCTCCACGCCCCTTGATGCCGTGATCACAGTATCATCTTTCAACGTGATTCACTTATCGAGCATGTTCAAAGTCGATCGAAGACGTTATTCTGAATAAGCTACGCTGGTATCGGCTCGGCAATGAAGTATCAGAACGACAATGGAAAGATGTTCTTGGCGTGTTACAAGTACAGGCAGGCGCGCTGAACATGGCCTATTGGCGCCAGTGGGCAGATGTGCTTGTCCTTTCTGATTTGCTCGATTGGGCATTACAAGCGCAATAGTGTCGATGACTCTCATTCCCAAACCATGCGAAGGTCTTCTTCGTGATCACCTTCGCATGGGGAATGGGAATGCCTTACGTGTTCAGTTTTGAGAAGATAGGAGCAAGTGCCGGGTACATCTCGCGATAAAGCGCATACGTCTCGGCGTAACGCGCGCGCACTGTGGCGTCTTTAGTCGGCTCGACGCGCGTGGTGACTTTGAGCGTCGCGTCGCAGGCTTCGCGCGTCGTGCTCCATACGCCTGCGCCAACACCGGCCAGCAACGCCACACCGAACGCACCACCCTCGGAGGAGTTAATCAATGTAATCTCAGCATCGAACACATCGGCTAATATCTGACGCCATACGGCACTGCGCGCACCACCGCCCACCGCGCGCACTTCATTAATGCGTACGCCCAATCCACGAATTAGTGTCAGTGAATCGGCCAGCCCGTAAGTGATGCCTTCTACCACGGCGCGCGTGAGATGCGCCTGTGTGTGGCGCAATGTCAATCCGATGAATGCCCCTCGCGCCAGCGGGTCCGGATAAGGACACCGCTCGCCTGTCAGGTAAGGTAGGAATACGAGTCCTTCTGCGCCTGCAGGCACCGAGGCCACATCTGACATGAGGTCGTCATAGGAGATTGGAGATAAATCATTAGCCACTCTCCCTCTTGAGATAACGTCGCGGTGCCAGCGCAAACTGCCGCCGGCAGAGAGCATGACGCCCATCATGTGCCACGTGTCCGGGATGGCATGGCAGAACGCGTGCAGGTTGCCCTCAGGTTCCATTGCGAATTTTTCGGCTGTGGCAAATACTACGCCCGAGGTGCCGATGCTGGCCGATACAATGCCTTCGCGGACAACGCCGTTGCCCACAGCACCCGCGGCATTGTCGCCGCCGCCGCCAACAATTGGCGTACCCGGTGCAAGACCGATAGCCGGTGCTGCCGTTGCAGATACGTGCGCTGTCACTTCGTGTGATTCAGCGCAACGCGGCATCCACTCCCGCGGGATATTGAGCGCATGTAGCATCTCATCGGACCACGTGCGCCGGCGCACGTCGAACACCGACATACCGCTGGCATCGCTGACCTCAGTGGCAAATTCGCCACTGAGTTTGTAGCGGATGTAATCTTTGGGCAACAATACGTGCGCCACGCGCGCATACACTTCGGGTTCGTTCTCGCGCACCCAGAGAATCTTTGGTGCGGTAAATCCGGGCAATACGACGTTAGCAGTTAATTCCAGTACACGATGTTTACCGCCGGCCAACTGCGTGATCTCGTCACATTGCGCACCGGTGCGCTGATCGTTCCACAAGATGGCTGGGCGCAAGACCTCGCCGGAGGCGTCAAGTAACGTCAGTCCGTGCATCTGACCGCTGATGCCCATCGCGCGGATATCGCTCCCGCTCAAATGTGCTTGCAAGAGCACAGCTTGTGTCGCTTCGCATACGCCACGCCACCAGTCAGCAGGGTCCTGCTCGCTCCACAACGGTCGCGGCGTGCTGAGTGGATACTCAACTGTCGCGCTGGCCAGCGCCGTTCCATCTTCTCGAATCAGCAGCGCCTTAACGCCTGAAGTTCCTAGATCAATTCCAAGTAGTGCCATTTAATAAAGCTCCGTCAAGAGTGAAACGTGAACATCGAATTACGTTCAATCCATAGTATGTCACGCATCACCTTGCACGTTTCAGAATGCGCCGCCGGCAGCAGTCATGTAGGCGCGCAAACCGAAGATTGCAGTAAGAATCAGGATCATTGAATAGATCAACAAGGCGCCGCGATCATCGCGCCCGCGTGTGAAGGCGAATGTGGCCGGCACCGCGATGACACACAGCGTGCCATACAAATAATGCACCAGCCGCACTACAGACCCAAAACCCCTGCCAATCATGATGACGCCGATGATGGCCTGTGCCAGTCCCAGCACTGGGCTAAGCGCAATTGCACCCCAGAAACTGCCGTCGATATTATCTTGTTTACGCAGGAACTTCAACAGTCCCCACACACCCAGAACGGTATTAAACAGCATCACGGTTGTGGCGATGCTGGCATGTATTTGGACAATGCCCATGACGAGACGCTCCTCTGCATCTGATGAATGCCCTGATTGTAGAACGATGTCTAAAGAACGATGAGCTTGCTATCGCGCGGGTCAGTTGGCACCGATCCGGTCAGGTCGTACTCCAGCGCGCCATCGATATGCACCGGCACCATCTCACCTATTGGTATGTGCCCATCGATGATGACTAGACCATCAACTTCTGGCGCATCACGATAAGTGCGCCCGAAACTCAAGCCCTTGTCGTAGCCTTCGATTAGTGTGGTGAGTGTTTTGCCCACCTGCTGCTGATTGCGAGTCAGTGAAATCTGCTGCTGTTGGGCCATCAACGCGTCACGTCGCGCCTCTTTGACGTCCTCAGGCACTTGATCCGGCAGAGCGCCGGAAGGTGTGTTGGCTTCGTAAGAGTAAGTGAACACGCCGACGCGGTCGAATTGCATCTCGGCATTGAAATCCATCAATGTCTTGAACTCTTCATCTGTCTCGCCGGGAAAACCAACGATGTATGTGGTGCGCACACACAGATCGGGCAACGCAGTGCGCATCTTGGCAATGGTGCGATGCACCCAGTCGATATTGGACGGACGGCGCATGCGCCGCAGCGTCGCGGGATGGCCATGTTGCAGCGGGATATCGAGGTAATGGCAGATTTGTGGATACTGCACCATTGTCTCGATCAGCGTGTCGGTCACTGCGCCCGGGTAGGCATACATCAACCGCACCCAGTCCAACTCTGGAGCCGTTGTGCAGATGTCCTTCAGCAGCGTCGCCAACCCATCCTTGATGCCAAGATCACTGCCATAGTCGGTGAGATCCTGAGCGATCAGGATTAATTCGCGCATACCGCCATCGGCCAATGTGCGAGCTTCATCGAGGATCAATTGTGGTTGGCGGCTCTTCATAGTGCCTTTGATTGCCGGGATTGTGCAGAATGCGCAGGGACGCCGGCATCCGTCGGCAATTTTGATGTAAGCACTGGCACCTTGCAGGGCTGTGCGCATCGCGCCGCGCTCGTCCTCGCCAACGGTCACCGCATCTTCGGGGATGTGATACGCTGGCATAGGCTTGCTGCGCCCGCGTACGGTATCGATAAAATCAACGATATCCATCCAGCGGCGCGTGCCAATGATGCCATCCAGTCCCGGCACTTCCTCAGCCAGCCGCGGCCCCCATAGTTGTGACAGACAGCCGGCCGCGATTAATTGCTGATTCTTACGCTTGCCATCAGCCAGTTCGCGCAGGTTGCGAATCGACTCATCACGCGCCGGTCCGATGAAGCCACAAGTGTTCACCAGCAGTACATCAGCGCGATCAGGCGAGTCGACACCTTTATAGCCCGAGCTATTCAACAGCCGCGCCATGCTCTCCGAATCCACCGTATTCTTCGAGCAGCCAAGCGATAGCAAATAATAGGATTTTCGCATTCTTTACTGAGAGATAGGTTTACCAAGCGCGTCCCATGATATGGTCACGGTAGCGTTACGCGCACCGACAGGGCCAATGCGCGTGTTGTTGAGGATAACGTCGAATGCACCTGCATTCCCAGTCTCAATACCAACCGTATTCTGTCCGCGCCACGAGGCATTTGGCCCAATTTGCGGTATGCCTTCATAAACGATGTTGCCATCAACGCGTACGCGCACCCATGCGCGCTCGCGTGCATCCAGAACGAGTTGTACACCACCGCCTGCCAGTGGTTGCACCGTTGGTGGTATTGCGGTTTCACCGGGTTGCGATGTGGGTGTGGCAGGTATCGCAGCCACGTCCGAGATCACTGAAGTACCTGCTGGCGTAGCGGTAGCAATTGCGGTCTGCGTGGTCGTTACGCCGTTGCCCTGACTACCAGCTGGGCCGGCTGTCGGTGTGAAGTTCGGCGAGGGCAACTCACTTGAGGTCTGGGCAGTTCCAAGGATCGATACCTTAATCACTTGCGTGGGCGTCGCGCCGGTTGCCACAGACGGAGTCCGTTGCGCCGATGGAACGATCACAAATCCGATAAGCACGACGACCAGCAGCAAACCCGCCGCGCCCATGCCCAGCAGCATCATCGTCTGGCCACCTGCGATTCGCGTGCTGCGCATCGACATTGCCCCGTACTTGCGACCCTTATTGGATGTCTCCGGGCTAATACTGCCGTTGGGACCGCGCGGACGTAGAGAGTTGCGTAGGCTGAAAGGAGATCGACCCGTCTGAAACGGGCGTACATCACTTGCTTGTGTGACTTCAGGCGCGCGCAGGCTGAATGAATTAGACAGCGGCTGTTTTTCCGGCTGCAGGACCATAATCCGGCCCTCTGCGCCTGCACTCCTCAGGCCCCGACTCGTGGTGTCTCCCTCAGTCCCTTGCTCAGCTGCTCCCTCGCTTCCCTGCTCCTCCTGCCTCTGACGACCCGGTGGAAGCTTTACCAAGCGGGTATAGATTGATACAGCCTGCTGATGTTCAGGTGGGGGAGGGACAATATCTGACAGTTGAGTAACCGGCACTCCCACTTCGGCTTCAAAGTCATAGAGTGACTGATCCGGATTCATCCCTAGATAACGGGCGTAATTTCTAATGAATCCGCGCGCAGGAGGACCATCGGGCAAGCGGCCGTAATCGCCCGCCTCAATCGCTTCAATATAGCGGCGCCTTATCTTCGTCGCACGCTCAGCATCATCCATTGAGATGCCGAGGCGTTCGCGCGCTTCTTGAAAATGTTGAGCCAAGTCAGACATGTGAGTGAGATTTTAGCATGCTGACGCAGGGAAAATGCAACAGTACAGGGCAGTCCGAAGACAGCCCCGTTCTGAAACAGTTACTTTGATCAGGCAAACTCCTGCATACCGGAAACCTGGCCACCACCTCGGCGCTGCCAGCTTCCATCGCGATAAGAATCGCTTCGTATGCAGAAATCCAGCTACGCGGTCTGTGCAGGCGCGGTTACCGCGGCGGCAGATGAGACTGCGACATGCACACCTTCGGGCGTAACCACCACATTGACAGTAGGAGCAATATCGGCGGATAGACGAATGGTTACCGAATGGGTGCCAAGATCGCGGATGGGTTCGCGCAGCGCTACTTTGCGCTTGTCAAACTCTTTACCGAGAATCGCCGTAATCTTGTCAGCGATAGCTGCCGTCGTGATCGAGCCATACAGCTTACCCTTCTCACCAGTGCGCACGGTGAAATACAGCGTCTGGCCATTAATGACCTGTGCAACAGCATCCAGATCGGCCTGCTCCTGAGCACGACGCTTGACGGCGGCCATCTTAACGGCGTCTGCGCGCTTCAACGAAGAATCTGTGGCAACCACGGCAAAGCCGCGAGGCAACAGGAAATTGCGGCCGTACCCGTCCGCCACGGTTTTCACTTCCCCGGCATGGCCGAGGTTAAAGACATCCTGGGTTAATAGAACTTTCATTGCGTGACCTCAAAAAACTTTACTGGGCAAGCACAATACGCGGCTAATCCGCGCGACGCGGGCCCTTTCACTTGACGCGAGGGCAAATGATAGCCCAGTTTCCAGCTTTATGCAAACCGGTAAAAAAGGAAAAAGGTAAGGAGAGCAGGGAAGAGAAAGTCGGGGGGCATGGGACAGTCAAAACTGTACCCCATGCCCCCATCTACGCCTCTTCTGGTGAAGCATCTGCAGATTTCTGACGGCGCGTAATCTCGGCGAGTACTGTGCGTGCTGCCGTCTGCTCTGCGATCTGTTTGCTGGTTCCACTGCCAGTGGCGTTGATCGATTCTCCCAGCCATACCTCGACAGTAAACGTTTTGGCATGATCCGGGCCTTCAGCCGCCACTACACGATATCGCGGCGTAAGCGACAGCGTGGCCTGACTCCATTCCTGCAACTGGCTTTTGGAATCACGATCCAGGTTTTCACTCAGCACTGTCGTTGCGGTATTTTCAATCATCTGCTCGAAATAGGCAGAGACGGCGTCAAAACCCTGGTCTAGGTACAGCGCTGCCATCAACGCCTCAAAAGCATCGCCCAGAATGTTAGCGCGGTGGCGTCCACCGCTATCCGCCTCACCTTTTCCCAGTCGCAAGTGATCGGATAGATTAATGCTTTCGGCGAACCTCGCTAGAGTGCTGGCGCGCACAAGCGCGGCGCGCAGGCTCGTAAGGCGCCCTTCATCCAATTCCGGGAAATGATGATACAGCCACTTGGCGGCTATGAAATCCAGAATGGCGTCTCCAAGAAACTCGAGCCGCTCATTATCCTCAACCGGCATGCCAATGTCGGACAAGTGCTCATTCGCGTATGACGAATGCGTCAATGCGCGCACCAGCAAGCCTTGATCATTGAATACCGGCAGCATGAGCATTCAGTCGTTAAACCGCTTAAAGACGACCACGGCATTGTGTCCGCCGAAACCAAATGAATTGTTCACGGCGATATCTACACGCGCGTTTCGCGCACTACCTGGCACATAATCCAAGTCACATAGCGGATCAGGTTCCACCAGATTCATCGTGCCGGGGATAATACCGTACTGAATGGCATAGATGCACGCAGCAGCTTCCAGCGCGCCCGTGGCGCCCATCATGTGACCGGTCATACTCTTTGTACTGCTGACTGGAATCTTATAAGCATAATCGCCAAAAACAGTCTTGATCGCCTGTGTCTCTGCGATATCGTTCAGCGGCGTGGCGGTGCCGTGCGCATTAATATAATTCACAGCCTCGGGCGCTACTTCCGCTTGGCGCAACGCAAGCCTAATCGCCCGTGCTGCACCCGCGCCACCCTCGGCCGGGGCAATGACATGATAGGCGTCAGAGGTCTGACCATATCCTGCCAATTCAGCCAGAATATGAGCCCCGCGCGCTAGCGCAAACTCCAGCTCTTCCAAGACCATGACGCAGGCACCTTCGCCGATCACGACACCCTGGCGATTCTTATCAAAGGGCATGGGTGACTTAGAAGGCAGGTCGTTATCATGGCTGAGGGCACCCAGCCGGTCAAAGCCCGCAATACCAATCACGCTTACCGTGGCGTCTGCGCCGCCGGCCAGCACGACTTTGGCAGCGCCGCGCCGGATCAATTCGGCGCCCTGGCCTAATGAATCATTACTGGTGGCACAGGCAGAGGTCGGCGAATAGCTAGGACCTCTGGCACCGATCTCGATTGTGACAATGCCCGCGGCGCCATTGCTCATCACCATCGGGATGCAGAATGGATTCAGCCGACGCGGCCCCTGCTCGCGCAAAATGTCATACTGCGACAAGAGCGATTGCAGCCCGCCGATCGAGGAACCAATAACAACTCCCGTTTCTTCGGCAATGTCTGCCGTAATCTTCAGCCCCGAATGGCGCAATGCCTCTTTGGCTGCGGTTAAACCATACTGCTCGAACCGATCGGTGCGCCGTACATCTTTAGGATCGACGGCCACGCTCGTATCAAAATTCTTGATCTCGCAGGCAACATGCACAGGCAGGAAGCTTGAATCAAAGTGCGTAATAGGCCCGACGCCTGAACGTCCATTGATGAGAGCATCCCATGTGCTGGGCATATCCAGTCCAACCGGTGACACAGCGCCGATTCCAGTGACAACAACCCGTCTATTTTGCATTATGGTTCCTTCCTAGCCAATAAATACTATTTTAATTTGGTCGTTCTCACCCGCCACAACCCTTTCAGGTCCTCAATTGCAGTGGAAACGATCTTTACGCGCGTATCCATATCCTCAATCCACTCGACTGGCACTTCCCAGATACGATAGCCGTTTTGTTCAGAGCGCAACAGCAATTCCGAATCGAAAAACCAAGCGTTGTCCATAATATGGGGAATCAACTCCTGCACGATGCGGCGACTGACGGCCTTGAACCCACACTGCGCATCGTAAAAGCGGCGCGTTGGAAACATGGCCAAAACGATTAAGTTATAAATGCGCGACACGATCTCACGTTTGAATTGCCGCTTGACGCGCGCGCCCGGCATGAGGCGCGATCCCGTCGCTACATGATACTCGCCTTTCATGAGCGGTTCAATCATTGGCATGAAATGGCGCAGATTGGTCGACAAATCCACATCCATATACGAAACCACATCGGCATCCGATGCCTGCCACGCGGCCTTTAGCGCGCGTCCACGCCCTTTAGCATCAAGATGGATATATGTGACTTCGCCCGAATAGCGCTGCGACAATTCCTGCGCAATCTGAAGCGTGCCGTCTTTTGACGCGTTATCCGCGACCATAATGCGCCATTGGTAGCGGCAATTGGCCTGCAGAAACTCACGTAGCTTTGTCACACTTGGGCCGAGATCGCGTTCTTCGTTGTATACAGGGATAACAACATCGACACGCTTGTTTGTCGTCTCAGTGATCGGAATCGCTTTGGCGCTCAGATTCGCTTCAGTCATGGTCGCTCCGGCACCTCCCATCTACGTCGTGATACGGCAGTATGGCGCATACCATTGGTTGTTGAGGAAAAGTTGCCAAAAATTCTCTCCGTGCAGATTATAGCCCGTCTTTCATCGTCTTTGCGGCTTTGGCAGGCCATAACTGGTGATCAGGCCAGCGACGACACATAGGACTGCTATGCCAAACACGACACTATAGGCGGTCTGGCTGGAGGCGCTGGCCGTAATGCCATCGAGAAGTAAGCCACCTAGCAACGGGGTCAGCGACACCACACCACCGACTGAGTTCAAGACACCAATATACATCGCGCGATAGCGTTCTGGCGCAGCATCCAGCGGATAACTTTGGAACCCGAGCATGCCGGCTTGTCCCACGGCCCCGTTAATCGCAATCACCACCACAAAACACCCGACTGCCACTTGCGGCGTCAGGCCTGCGATTACCGGGATGGCGGCCACGCCAAGCGCCAGCATGGGCGCAAATACCTGCAGCGCAACAGAAGTGCGGATCACACCGCGCGAACCCCTGCGTTCGCCCAACCAGCCAAAAAAAGCGATGCCCAATATCCCGCCCACGACAGCCGCGATGCTGAAAACACCCAGAATCGAGTCAGCCAAACCAAGGCGTTCACGAATAAACACCACATAAAATGCGGCCGCCATCGTCTCTATTCCAGTAAAGACGCGCGCCAGGATCAAGCGTTGGAATACCTTGTCGGTTCTCACCGCATCCTTCAGGTTCACTAGGAAATGTGTTTCAGCTGTTTGGTCGTGTTCATCGGTCGACATCGGAATCTCTTTGATAAACAGAATGAACACAAACGAGGCCATAAAGCACAGCCATGCGCACAAGAATAACACGGCATAATTCACCGGAAACGGCAATCCACTGGGCGAAAGCACTCTCTCAACAATCAATCCCGCCCCGATTCCGCCAAAAAGGCCGATGAAATTGCCTATGGCAACACTCCGCCCTCTCATTCTGGGCGAAAGCGCTCGGCTGAGCATATCGAACCACGCCACGCCAGCCAGCGAGTCGGCGACATGAAAAATGGCCACGCAGCCAACCAGCACAAAAACGGTTAGCAGCGGAGACTCGGCGCGCGTCAGGTACAGCCACAGCGCCATCACCAGGTACATCTGTCGGCCAATCGCACTTGCGCCAACCAGGTACACCTTCTGGCGTTGTTTGCCGTGTACAATCCGCGCAGCAATGATTTGTGGCAGGAACCATGCCACACTCCCGGTCATCGCGACAAGGCCCAGTAATGCCTTATCTTGGGTCAGGCGACTAGCCATGCCAACCATGACGATGGTGGCCGGAATAAACGACAGCCCCGTCATAAAGGTCAGCATATCTCCGCCGAATGCCACATAGTTGCGACGGGTATCTAGTTGCGGCGCGACAGGTGATCCGTCCTGGGGCGACGGATTAGCGCTTGTTTCTGATGTTATTTCCGGTTCTGAGATCATAAAATGAATGTTGCCTTTGCGTTCTATGTCCGTTGCGGGCGCGGCAGACCGAAGCTGATCACAAGCCCGGCAAATACACATATCACGGCGATGCCAAAAACGATGCTATAGGCTGTGTCAACCGATGCCGAGTGGGTCAAGACATCCAGCAATATGCCTCCCAGAACGGGTGTCAGCGACACAACACCGCTGACTGAGTTCAACACACCAACATACATGGCGCGATGCCGTTCCGGCGCAATGTCCAGCGGGTACCCTTGAAAACCAAGCAGGCCAGCCTGCCCGACAGCGCCGTTGATGGCGATCACGACGATAAAAAATATGATGGCTATCTGCGGCGCTGCATTGGTGATCAGAGGCACAGCCGCAATGGCAAACGCCAATGTGGGCGCAATCACCTGAATCGCGACTGAAAACTGGATGACGCCGCGCGCGCCGCGCCGATCACCCAGCCAGCCAAACAACACAGTGCCTGCAATTCCACCAATAACCGACGCGACGCTGAAAACGCCCAGGATAGAGTCATCTAATCCCATACGCTCGCGGATGAACACCACATAAAAAGCTGCGGCCATCGTCTCAATCCCGGTGAATACACGAGCCATGATCAGCCGCTGCATGATTTTGTCCGTGCGCACCGCATACAGCAGATTTTTAATGAAATTGGAGTCTGCTGTTTGAGCATGTTCGTGGTCGCTCATTGGCGTCTCTTTGATACATACGATGGCTGTTGAAGATGCCTGAAAGCATGCCCATGCGCACAGGAAAATGACGGCGTAGTTGGTCGGAAAAGGCAGTCCGCCGGGCGAGAGGACGCGCTCGACGATCAAACCAGAACCAATACCGGCAATCAAACCGATGAAGCTGCCCGTTGCCAGGCTGCGCCCCCGCGCCCGAGGCGACAATACGCGGCTGAGGATGTCGAACCATGCGACGCTGGCAAGTGAATCGGTACCAAAAAGAATGGCAATGCAGGCGATCAAAACCCACAACGTCAGGAACGGGTCACGCGCCTGGGTAACGAACAGCCATATCGCCATGAAAAGATACGCGTTGCGACCGAGCACAAGTGGGATCACCATATAGGGCTTCTGATGCTTCTTGCCATGCACAATTCGCGCTGAAACAATCTGCGGTAAAAACCAGCTTACGCTCCCGATCATCGCCACGATGCCCAGCAACGCCTTATTCTCGGTAAAACGACTGGCTAACCCTACCAGCACGATGGTAGCCGGCACAAAAGACAAACCGGCCATCGCCGTCGCCAGATCCGTGCTGAAAGCCAGTATATTCCTGCGCGCATCTACTGGATATCCTGGAGCGCTGGGGCTGGGGAGATGAGGATCTACTGTAATACTCCGCTGACCCTCTGCCTCTCCGCTCTTGTGCTCCTGTTCTGGCGTCATGTCGCTCATGACCGTTGCACCTTGGGTAATCTGAAGCTGACAGCCAGCCCCGTGAGTACACTCATAGCCGCGATGGCGAAAATAACGCTGTAAGCAAACCCACTAGATACAGCATGTGTCAATTCTTCCAGCAATATACCTCCCAGCAACGGCGTCAGCGTCACAATCCCGCTGATCGAGTTCACCACACCAAGATACATGGCGCGCTGCCGTTCAGGCGCAACATCAAGTGGATAACCCTGAAAACCCAGCATAGAAGCCTGCGCCACGGCGCCATTGATGCCGATGATGACAACGAAAAACGCCAGTGCGACCTCCGGCGCAGCCGTGCTGATGACGGGAATTGCTGCAACAATCAGCGCAAGCATAGGCGCGATTACTTGCAACACGACCGCAAACCGAATAACGCCGCGCGATCCGCGTCGCCCGTTCAACCAGCCTGAGAATAACGTTCCAATCAGGCCGCCGCCAACCGAAGCAATGCTGAAAACACCCAGAACCCCATCGTTAAGCCCCAACCGCTCGCGGATGTACACGACATAAAACGCCGCCGCCAGCGTTTCCATCCCGGTAAACACACGCGCCAGAATTAACCGTTGCATCATTCGATCTTTGCGCACTGCCACCATCAGATCATGCAGGAAGGGCGATTTCATCGTCTGGGAGTGTTCAGTCGCGCTCATCGGCGTTTCCTTGATGCTTATCAGCGCGATCACAGAGGGTAGAAAGCATGCCCACGCGCACAGAAAAATGATGGCATAGTTGGTTGGGAAACCTAGCCCGGTCGGCGAAAGCACCCGCTGCACAATGAGGCCGGAACCAATGCCGGCAATCAAACCTATGAAGCTGCCCGTAGCAATACTACGCCCTCTGGCGCGCGGCGATAGCACACGACCAAGAATGTCGAACCAGGCCACGCCCGCAAATGAATTACCGATGAACAAAACCGCAATGCAGCCCACCAGCAGCCACAGTGTCAACACTGGATCACTCGCCTGGGTCACAAAAAGCCAGATCGCCATCAGCAGAAACGAGTTGCGACCGATCAGCGATGGGATGACCATGTAGGGCTTCTGGCGTTTCTTGCCGTGTACTGCGCGCGCGGCGACGATTTGTGAAGGAAATCCGGCCACACTTCCCGTCATCGCCACAATCCCCAGCAACGCTTTATTGTCAGTCAGCCTGTCCGCCAGCCCAACTAGCACAATGGCTGCGGGAATAAACGAAAATCCGGCCATGCCTAGCGCCAGATCTGCGGCATAGGCAACTATATTCCTGCGCGCATCCACTACCATGTGGCTCATGCGCGTTGCAGCCTGGGGAGTCGAAAACTAATCAACATCCCCGTGCCTGCGCACAGTGCCACTGCGCCGAACATCAGGTTATAACCAACCGGTTCGCCCAGCGTCGCGGCAATCGCAGTCAGAAAGGCGCCGCCAAACACAGGCGCCAATCCGACAATTCCACCTAGAGTATTAAATACACCGACATAAATGGCGCGGCGTTGTTCCGGCGCTCTGTCGATCGTATAGCCGGAAAACCCTAGCATTGGCGAACGCACTACGGCGCCGTTAATCGCCAGAATCAAAATAAAGATACCGTACGCAATATCAGGAGCTACCAACGTTAAGCCCGGCGACACGGCAACAATAAACGCCAGCATCGGCGCGCAAAACTGCAGCGTGGTTGCAGCATGGATCACTCTGCGCGCGCCAAAACGTTCCGCCAGCATCCCGAACAGCGACACACCGAGAATACCTCCGACAGTGTAGGCAATGCTGAATACACCAATCGCCCTGTCATCGAGCATCAGCCGCCTGGTAATAAAGATGACATAGAACGCAGCGGCCATGGTCTCAACACCCGAAAGAAAGCGAGTCAGCAACAAACGGCGAAAAACCTCATCCGACTTAATCGCCTCGCGTACGTGGCTCAGGAATGAATCCTCCTGTGACCGCGATAGCGTCTCCTCCGACAACGGGTTCTCCTGCAGGAATAAGCAAATGACCAGCGACACCATGAAGCAGCTCCATGTACATCCGAAGATCAAAGCGTAGTTCAAGGGGAACGGCAGCCCTCCGGGAGCCAGAATGCGCTCGACGATCAGACCTGAACCGATTCCGACGATGGAGCCAATCAACTGTGCAATCGCTAATGTACGCCCGCGCCGACGCGGCGTCAGATTACGACTGAGCATGTCGAACCATGAGATGCCGGCAATCGCGTCGCAGATATTGAACAGGATAATCGAACCAATCAGCACCCACACGGTCAACAATGAATCCTGAGCGCGTGTGACTACTAGCCAGAGTGCGAACAACAACATCAACTGACGGCCAATGATGCTGGGGATAATCAGGTACGGCTTCTGGCGGCGTTTGCCATGCACAATCCGCGCCGCTACCAGCTGCGGGATCAGCCATGACACGCTCCACGACATCGCCACAATGCCGATCAGCACCTTGGAATCGGTCAGTTTGCTGGCTAGCCCGACCAACACTGTCGATGCAGGAATAAACGACAATCCAGCGATGAAACTGATCGTATCGCCTGAATAAACAGCGATGTTGCGCGGCTTGTCATACGGGACAGCTGGCGACGCGGCGACGTGTAACGTGATTGCAGCCTCAGGGCTGGTATTTCCTGCCATAGCACGCTGAATGATACGCGAGATTCTCTTAACCCTGCTCTATTGCGCGGCCTTCACTGCATATTCGTTGAACAGCTTCAGATACGTGCGGTAGTGGTCATACGACACACCGGGAGGCGTCTGGTGATCGCAACTGATGATGAAACCGCCTTTGCGCGCGGTAGGCAACAGGCGCTCAAATTCGCCGCGCATGGCTTCCTCGCCCTTCGGCATGGTCATCTTGTCAAAGTGGCCGATGAAGCGCATATGCGGGTGTTGCTCGCGCAAAACACCGATATCCACGCCGGCCTGCCGTTCGAGCGGCAGTATGCCGTCGATCCCGACTTCTTCAAACCAGTACGAAGGGACGGTCACATCACCATCGGAATCGATGATGACCATGATGCCGTGTTCCTTCAGGCTGGGCACGACGCGCTTGTAATAAGGCTTCAGGAACTCGTCGTAACTGGCCTTGGAAATCATCGGCCCGTGGTTATAACTCATGTCCTCGCCAAAGGTCATGAAGTCAGGCGTGCAGACCGAACAGATTCGTTCGATGATTTTGAGCTGAAAGTCAGCCAGATCGGTGTTGATGCGATGCATCAGTTCGGGCTGATCGAAAAATGCATAAAGGTGACGCTCAATACCAAGCAGGACGCGCGGGAACCAGAAGAAGCCGTCCAACGTGAACCATAGCACGGCATTGCCTTTTTTCTGCCGTTCAGCCCACAACCGCATCCATGCCATATCGACGGCGCGCGGCGAGTACAGAAGGGGGCGAATGCGCTCGTAGTCATCCATATTGCGGATAATGCCCGCGCCGTGGGAAGGTTCGCGTGGACACTCGGGCGTCATCGCACCGACCCACTGCTGGGCATACACCTCGACGCTGAAATGCCGGTTGATGTTATAACGACTTTTAACCGTAGCCGGGAGGCTCTCGGTGTGCCAGCGGTCAATCGTCTGATCCCACCACACTGCCCACTCAACGATGGGCAGGCGATCGAAGGGGCGAAAATTCATCACCGCGTGAAAGCGCTCGCGCGGTGTCATTGCATCTAGATGGTTAGCGTTTTTTACCATGATTACCTGAGTATATTTTGTGGTCTGATTCCAGCCGTCATGTGGATTGACTATACCCGGTTCTTCCGTAAATGCTGTCCCTCACATTGCCTATGGTATTTGTGACTCTGCAAATCAACATCTTGGAGATTTCTCGGGATCAAAGCGCCGGGGCTTTTGCCATCATACCCATTCCATTCTATCTGTGTGTCTGGCGCGAGATCATTGTAGACCTGCCCTCGGCACACGTGGATGTCGACAGATGGCATGTTCGTTCGAATACCCAACAAGTGGGATATATCGACGTCTAGAAATCAGGCGCAGGTGCTAATATTGGGGCCACGTGGATGGTGAGTGAATACACCATTGCGGTGTGTACATCGCTATTAGTGGAGATTATGGGAAAAACATTTGCCGAAAAAGCTCTGGCCCGCGCGTCGGGTCAGCCCGTCGTCAGCGTCGGTCAGATTGTGGATGCTCAGCCAGACGCGATTCTGAGCCATGACAATACTGCTGCCATCTTTCGCCTGTTCAAACAGCTCGGGATCGAACGGGTAAAGAACCCCGATCGATTGCGCATCGCGCTCGATCACGCCGTTCCTGCGCCGACTACACAGCATGCGCAAAATCACGCCGAGGTGCGGCATTTTGTGACACAGCAGGGCGTGAAGAATTTCTTCGATGTCGGGCGCGGCATTTGCCATCAGGTGTTGAGCGAAGAAGCGATGGTTCTGCCCGGTCAACTGATCCTCGGCGCAGACAGTCACACCACCCATTATGGCTGGATGGGTGCGTTCGGCGCGGGCATCGGACGCAGCGAAGTCGCAGCATTATGGGCTACGGGCGAGTTATGGTTGCGGGTGCCGGAAAGCATTAAAGTGGTGCTGAACGGTCAACTTCCTCCCGGCGTGACATCGAAGGACTTCTGCTTGAAGTTCATCGGCGACGTTGGCGCAGATGGCGGCCTATACGCATCAGTTGAGTTTCACGGCGATGGTATCAGTATGTTAAGCCTTGAAAGCCGCATGGTGATCCCGAACATGATGGCCGAGTTTGGAGCCAAAAATGCCTACCTGCCGCCGGATGACAAAGTCTACGAATATCTTAGTAAACCACTATTGAAGAGATTGGAGGCGATAGATCAGAAATCAGAAGAGGCAAAGCAATCGCTCATCTCCAATCTCCAATCTCAATCCCTCTTTGCCGATGCCGATGCGACTTATCGCGTCACGTATACCTACGATGCGAGTACGCTGGAGCCAATGATTGCTAAACCGCACCGGGTGGACAATGTGTCACCGCTGAGTGCGTTGAAAGGCACGCGCATTCAACAGGCTTTCCTCGGCACATGCACCAACGGGCGTATTGAAGATATTGCAGCGGCGTGCGATGTGCTCAAAGGCAAACAGATCGCCGCCGGCACGCGTATGCTGGTCATCCCAGCCTCATCAGACGTTTTGAAGGAAGCCACCAAACGTGGATATATTTCCATCCTGCTGGATGCGGGCGCCGTTATTGGCGTGCCAGGCTGCGGACCATGCATGGGCAACCACATGGGCGTCCCCGCCGTTGGTGAAGCCACTATCAGCACGGCCAACCGCAACTTCCGCGGTCGCATGGGCACGCGCGAGTCCGAAATCTACCTCGCCTCTCCCGCCGTCGTCGCCGCGAGCGCCGTAGCGGGCGTCATCACCGATCCACGAGAGTTGAGCTGAAGAGAATAGGCGGAACATGAGCAGGATTCAGAACCACTGAGGAGTTGGACGTGCACAAGATGGCTTTGGTGCAGCCATGCTCCTAAAACTCCCGTTTCCACATGTGGCCGCCTTCGAGCATGATGCAGTCTCCGTTGATGAATTGCGGACCGGTGACGAGGAAGAGGATGATCTCGCCGACCTGTTCGGCGGAACCGAGGGCGTTGAGAGGGTTGCTGTGACGGATGGCCTCCCATCGCTCATCGCTATAGTCCGGCGGTTTCAGGATAGGGCCTGGGCAGATGGCGTTGACGCGCACTTTGGGGCCTAGGATCAGCGTCTGGGCATGGGTTAGAGCGAGAAGGCCGGCTTTGGAAATGGCGTGCGCCGTGTAGGTTTTGCTGGGATAGAACGCGCCTTCATCGGTGATGTTGATGATGTTGCCGCCCTCGCCGTCCATCATGGCCTTGCCGATGACCTGGCTGATTGCATAGGGCCCTTTGAGGTTGACGTTCATCGAAGCATCAAATTGCGCCTCAGTGGAGTCAAGATACGGAGCGCCGACAAAGCTGGAAGCGTTGTTCACAAGAATATCGACTTTGCCAAAATAAGCCAGTGCCTTGCGGCCCACTTGCTGCGCTTCCTGCCAATTGCCCATGTCGGCCTGCACCAGTAACGTGCGCCGTCCCATTGCCTCAATCTCAGCGACAGTCTGCCTTGCGGCCTCGGCGCTACCGCCATAATGCACCACAATATCCGCGCCTTCCTGAGCCAATTGCAATGCAATGACTCTACCAACGCGATGCGCTGACCCGGTAACCAATGCCACTTTCCCTTCAAGTTTCATAGAGCTCCTTTGGGCAACCATGCCCCTATAAACAACGTTACATTACCCGTTCTGGGCGTGAAGTATACTCAGCGTCGTGGCGACATTGCTTCTTGAGATTCCAATAATCCTGCAAATACGGCGAAATCATGGTCTGGAACACGCGACCATTCACATCCTCAGCGAACGGCTGCGCCATCTGCGCGTAGTCGGGCGATCACAGGCAAACGGCTTTTACCTGTACGGCAACTTGAAAACCGAGGACATTGTCGCGGCAGTCGAAGAGGCTCTCAAACGAATGAAAGCCGGCGACAGCCGATTAGCCGTACACCCCGGCTGCGGGACGAATATGGTCACTGCCGGCTTGCTGGCAGGCGTCATCGCGTTTGCAGCCTCGCTGATCGGCGGTAGTAAGGCGCGTTGGTATGATCGGCTCCCTAATGCGGCCATCGGCGGCGTGTTAGGTGTTGCGGCCGCACAACCTCTCGGCCCATGGCTGCAGGCCAACGTCACTACCTGCGCCGATATGCACGGGATGAAAGTGCGCAAAATCGCACGCAGCCAGACCGGGCCGATACTCACACACTTCATAGAAACGCAGTCGTGAGGATTAGGGGTTGGGCCGTCTGACTTTTATCCCTTGTCCTACGCCTGGAGCTTCTTGAGAAGCCGTATAGCATCCATGTCATCGGGATCGGATTGGGTCGCCAGATGGAAGGCTGCTATCGCTTTATCGCGTTCGCCGCGATCAATGTGCACCAGCCCGATGTTGTATGCCGCGCTGGGCGCAAAAGGGTCGATCTGCAGGGCGCGTTGAAATGCGGCAATGGCCTTGGTCTGCTGTTCGTCTGTCGCCAGAATCGGGTTGCCAAGATAAGCAGCTCCCAGGTTGATCCACAACTGGGCCATGGCCGGCGCCTGTTTTACCGCTTCCTCCAGCACAGGCACAGCGAGTTTATGGCGTCCCATCATAATATAGGCGCTCGCTAGATTTAGCGCAGTGTCGGTATGATCTGGACGGAGTTCGTGGGCGCGTTTCAACAGCGGCAACGCCTCTTGCAGTTTGCGTTCTTGCAACAACCGTGTGCCTCGCGTGACTTGTTCGTGAAACTGGCGTTCATCCCGCGCCAGTAAAGTTTGCTTCGGATTACTTTGATTCAGTTCGTCGCCTGAGCCATTCATATGCGCATTATAGGGGAAGCTGCACGCCTCACATCATGTTGCTATACTCTTTCTATCATGATAGCTCTCTTAATAGACAATCCGCTGTTGCTGCTGTTCATCGTTACCGCGATTGGATACCCGCTGGGACATATCAAAGTGCGCGGCACAAGCCTGGGTGTGGCGGCAGTGTTGTTCATCGGCCTTGCCATTGGATCGCTTGATCCCAACCTGAAACTCCCCGAGATCATCTATACGCTTGGTCTAGCGTTGTTTGTATATGCTATTGGCCTGAGCAGTGGGCCTGGGTTTATTGCGTCGTTTCGCCGCGCTGGACTGCGCGACAATCTGCTGGTGATCGGCATCGTGATTCTGGGCGGCATTATCACCGTAGGAATGGCATCGTTGTTCGGTATCAAACCCACCTTCGCCGCAGGCATGTTTACTGGCAGCCTGACCAATACGCCAGCGCTCGCAGCCGTGCTCGAATACATCAAATCCGCCGCCCCGGTCGCCCTGCGTGAACAGATGGCATCAGAACCGGTCGTGGGATACTCCGTCGCTTACCCGATGGGGGTGATTGGGATGCTACTCACCATCTATGTGCTGCAGAAGGTGTGGAAAGTTGATTACAAAGACGAATCCCGCGAGGCGAAGGAGTTTGGCATTTCAGGCGAACCGTTGCACAACCGCACCATTCTGGTGAAAAATGACGAGGTCACCGAGAGCCGTTCCATCGAATCGCTGCGCTGCAGTTGCGGCTGGGACGTTATCTTTGGACGGCTCCGGCGCGCTGACCGACTATCTCTGGCGGATAGCGAAACATTATTGCAACTGGGGGATTTAGTGAGTTGCGTCGGCACACTTGAGGAACTACAAAAGGTTGCCGACTGCCTGGGTGAGTTCAGCCCATTACGCCTGGACTATGACGTCAGCGAGTTCGGTCCGCGCCGCGTGTTTGTCTCCAACTCGCGTGTCGCTGGACGGCGTTTGCGCGACCTGAACCTGCAACAGCAGTTTGGCGCCATAGTCACACGCATCCGGCGCGGCGATGTGGATATGCTGGCTCATGGCGATACCGTAGTTGAACTGGGCGATCGCGTGCGCGTGGTATGTCATCGCGAACGCATGAAAACAGTCAGCAGTTTCTTTGGTGATTCCTACCGCGCCATCAGCGAAATTGATGTCATGACATTCAGTATCGGGCTAACCCTCGGTTTGTTGCTGGGCATTCTGCCAATCCCGATGCCGGGTGGCGTAACGCTGAAACTCGGTTTTGCCGGCGGTCCTTTGATCGTGGCGCTGATCCTGAGCGCACTCGGGCGCACGGGCCCTATCGTGTGGAACATACCCTATGGCGCCAACCTGCTGCTACGCCAGATCGGGCTGGTGTTTTTTCTGGCAGCGGTGGGCACCCGGGCGGGCTACGCTTTTGTCAGCACACTTGCGCAGGGTAGCGGGTTGGTCATCTTCGCAGCCGGCGCTATCACCACGTGCCTGACAGCACTGCTTATGCTGTGGATTGGGCACAAGCTACTCAAGATACAGATGGGGTTGCTCATTGGTATGCTGGCGGGATTGCAGACACAGCCGGCTGTGCTCGGGTTTGCACTGGAACAAACCGGCAATGACTTGCCCAACATTGGCTATGCGGCTGTCTACCCCGTGGCGATGATCACCAAGATCCTTCTGGCACAGGTGATCATTACGGTGTTGTCGAGGTAGGTTCAGCCAGACGCTGCACATCGTCCAGTGTCTGCACTATCGCTACCTTGCGCACGAAGTCGCCAAGTGAAGCGCTGTTCTGGCGCAAAGCCTGCACAGCCGGACCGATGGGGTCTTTGCCCGCCTCGGGCGATCCGCCCGGTTCGGCATTGTAGGCGCCGTGAAAGGCGAAATAGGCCTGATTCAGGCGTCGGATACCATATCCATTTTTGACAAAGATGGATCGCCTGTCTTCCATATAGGCCTCTGCTTCCTCAATTTTGTCGGCGGCCAGTAATTCATCGGCGCGCATGCGCGTTTCGCGCATTGCGGCATTGAAGTTAAACGGCGGCGGCTGATTAGCAGGTTGGACAGTTTTGGGTTTTGGCGTCACATTGACGAGCGATGCTGGTGGCGGCAGGAGTTCAGGGTAGTAGCGCTCGAGGACGCGACGCCCGATTTCCTGCTGCACAATTACGGCAGTCGTTTCGTTAATCACACGCGCCACCGGATCCTCGTTATAGCGAATCCCCACTGGACTGAACAGTAGATAGTTATGCGTCCACTCATGCGCAGCCGTATCGAGCGTGTATTTGAGCGATGAAGTTTCGGGCAGCATTGTGGGGTATGCACCCAGTCCGCCAATCGGTGTGACCAATGAGGACACATTCAACTGTTTCTCCACTTGTTTCTCGATACGATCGAATTCGTCAACAGTCAAGCCTGTGGTCAATTCGCGCTGATCAGTGCGCTCGATCTTGTCACGACGCGAGATGATCAACACATAGGGCAATGGTGTGAAACGAAAGCGCAATGGAGGCATCAGTTGACCACCAATGGCGAATCCTTCCTCGCGCAGGATACTCTCAACCTGTTCCTGCATGATTGCCTCGGCCACATTCTGGTAAGCATCAATCTCCTTGCGCAACTGATCACGTTGCACGCGCAGGGATGCACTGGCGCCGGCAGGGTCTTTCTCGTTCGGATCGGTGTAAATCTCCTCGATCTGCCCCTCCAACTTTTCAAAGTTACCTACGCGTCGGATATAAGACTTTACCAGCTCAACCTGATCCCCGTCAGTCACTCCTGTCTGCGGCGCAGTGAGTTCATGACCAATCTTGGTTAAAGCGGCAGTGAACTCCCAATTGACAAAGTCAAATTCGCGCCCGTTGAGCAAACGGTCCAGAATTGCTTCACGCGAAGTTGCCTGTGCGACATCCGTCGATACCAGCGTAAGAATGATGATCAGGAAGATCAGTTTTGGCAGGACGTTGTGATAGGTGTTATCCACAACCTGTGCAAAATGTTGATAACCTTTTCGAACAGCAATCCACAGGTTATTCACAAGAATCCACACATGGCGAGAGCCCAAAGCCGTTAAAAGAGAAAAATTCACCCGCCAGATGTGGCGATATGGACCGATGTGAAGGCTGTATATTGGGTACGAAATAGATGACAGTCATGTTAAAGATAAGTTAAGTAAAGTGATTGCGTTACATAACAATTCGAAAATGTGGACAAGTGCCATACATTCTGGGGATAACAGGAGGTGTTTGTGGATAACCCTGCATCCAAGTGCGTTTTTGGCCTAGAAAACAAGGCCATTGTGTGTATCTCCATATACACCTAACATGGCATCCTCTATCTTTGCAGGCGCAGCCTGCCTTGCAAATGTCACAGCTTCATCCACAAGCGCCATCACCTCGCCTTCCTTATCCTCAATGTCGGCGTCGCTGATGTTGAGTGATAGCAGCGCGGCGCGGAAGCGTGGAATCGGATCGCGACCCTGCCATTCCTCGACTTCCTGACGCGTACGGTACACCTGTGGATCACCTTCGTAGTGTCCACGGAAGCGGTAAGTCATGCCTTCGATCAGGGTGGGGCCTTGACCGCTGCGGGCGCGCTCGACTGCTCTACATGTAGCCTCATAAACGGCAAACACATCATTGCCATCCACCGTTACGCCGGGCATGGCATATCCGGCGGCTCGCACGCTCAGTTGCGATACGGGGGCTTGTTTATTCTGTGGGGTTCCTTCACCATACAGGTTGTTTTCGCAAAAGAAGATTGCGGGCAACTTCCACAATCCAGCCATATTGAGCGCTTCATGAAAAGCACCTTCGTTTGTAGCGCCATCGCCGAAAAAAGACACCGCTACGCGCATCCCGGTAGCCACAGCCGTTGCCGCAGACCGGGCTTTTGTTTGGGCGTGTTGCATCTTAAACGCCAGCGCCGCGCCAACAGCCATTGGTATGCCGCCTGCCACAATGCCATTCGCCCCCATGATCCCCAGGTTGAAATCGGTCATGTGCAGCGAGCCACCTTTGCCGGCGCAATAGCCAACATCACGCGCAGCTAGTTCGGCCATCATATAGCGCACATCACCGCCCTTGGCAATCAAATGTCCGTGACCGCGATGGGTGCTGGTGATGACATCATCCTGATTCAACGCGGCACAGGCGCCGACAGCACACGCTTCCTCGCCAATGTAGGGGTGAATGAAACCGGGGATCAGCCCCTGACGCCGCTCGTCAATGGCGCGCAATTCAAATTGCCGAATGAGCACTAATTGCTTGTACAAATCCATCAAGCGCGTCTTCCCAAGGGGGGTTGCGTCTGCAGGTGCAGGATTGGTCGATATATCCGAACCAGAATTCGTCATAACATCATTATAATTTCGTTGTTCACAGGTTGGCGATGCGATGTTCCAGACTTTCCTAGAGACTCCGATTGGTGCAATGATTATCGAAGGTACGCGCGACTTTGTCACTTCGATCCAGTATGCCCGCGGTCAGATAGCGGGGGGCAAGTCGTGCGCCTTATTGATCCGGGCGCGCGGTGAATTGCGCGATTATTTTGCAGGCAGACGTCTTGATTTTGATCTGCCGTTTGATTTATCGATGGGAACGCCATTCCAACGCAGCGTCTGGATGCAGTTAACTAAAATCGCCTTTGGCGAGACGACGACTTATTCAACACTGGCTCATGCGATAGGCCACCCGACCGCCCAACGTGCTGTGGGACGGGCCGTAGCATCAAACCCGCTGATGATTGTCATACCGTGTCATCGTGTGCTCAGCACTAAAGGCAAGTTGTCGGGATATCGCGGTGGGCTGGAATCGAAGGAGTGGCTGCTCAAACACGAGAGCGCTGTGCTCATGTAATATGGAAGCGAATAAAACCTCGGCCTCACGCATTCTGCGCGTCGTCATCGACGCCCGGTTGATGTACTATCGCCGGGCCGGAATTGCCCAGTACACGCGCCACCTGACGCGCGCTCTGGCACAGTCTCACACAACCTTCGGTGTCGGCCAATTGTCAGTGCTGCTGGATCGGCGCGACCGTGACACGGCATGGGTGCCGCCGGGTGTTTCCATCCTGCGCACAGTGACGCCCGCGCATCATCGTTATGAGCATGTCACACTGCCCTTTGAATTGTTGCGCTACCAGTCGCGATTCGACGTTCTGCACAGTCCCGACTTTATCGCACCACGCGGCCGCTTTAAGAAAGTCATTACGATTCACGATCTGTATTTTCTGGAACATCCCGAAGTGATGGAAACCGTGGGCAAGCGCTACTATGGGCACATGCACCGGTCTGCGCGATCGGCCGATCACATTATCGCGGTGTCGGACTTTACGCGGCGCGAAATCACACGCCTCTTGCCGCATGTTCCCGAGGCCAATGTGACGGTGATTCACGAAGCGGGCGCGAGCCAGTTGCCCGTGTCAGCGCTTGATGCACCGATGGAATCGCTGCGCTACGCCTTGTTCGTCGGCACCTTTGAGCCGCGCAAAAATCTGGTGACGTTGCTGCGCGCATTGAAGGAATTGCCTGAGGATGTGAAGCTGATGGTGATTGGCGAACGCGGCTGGGGATCATCGACACCCGCGCGCATCGCAGACGAGTTAGGGCTGAAAGATCGCGTCACGTTTGCCGGGCGCGTGAGCGATGCCGAACTTGATCGCTATTATCGCGGCGCGCGCATGCTCGTAATGCCGTCGCTGTCCGAGGGTTTTGGCTTGCCTGTGCTTGAAGCCATGGCGCGCGGCGTGCCCGTGGTTTGCAGCAACGGTGGGGCTTTGCCCGAAATCGCCGGCGATGCTGCGCTCTTACACGACCCGCTGGATGTGGCGGGGCTTGCGCGCCTGATGCGTGTGGTGTGGACGATCGATGCTGTGCGCAGCGATTATGGACGGCGCGGCCTGCAACGCACACGCGAGTTTTCCTGGGATAGTACCGCTCAAGCCACATGGCGAGTGTATCTGGGCGCGCACGAATCATAAGATGCGCATTCTGATCCTGACACCGCAACTGCCATATCCCCCCAGGCAAGGCACCGCACTGCGCAATTGGGGGTTAATATCCAATCTGGCGCATTCACATGAGGTGTGGCTGCTGTCATTTGACGAGAATCCAGATGTGGCTCCAGCCCCCGAGTTGCGCGCCGCCTGCTGTGAAGTGGCCGCTTTTGCTGTGCCACATCGATCTACCTCGCAACGGTTGCGCCGACTGGCGGTGTCTGATCTGCCGGATATGTCGTGGCGATTGTGGTCTCCCGAGTTTGCGGCCAAGCTTGCGTCATGGATGCGGGAGCAGCACTTCGACATTATCCAGATTGAGGGTATTGAACTCGCGCGTTACGTGATAGATGGCGGCGCGACGATGGCAGCTGATACACGCATTGTGTTTGATGACCACAACTGCGAATATGTGTTGCAGCGACGCGCGTTCGAGACCGATGCACGCCAGCCGAAGCGCTGGCATGCTGCTGCCTACTCGCTCGTGCAATGGCAACGGTTGCGCACATTCGAACGCGCCATCCTGCAAAAGGCGCACGCTACGTTATGCGTATCAGCGCAGGATGCCTTGATGCTGCAAGACCTTGGTGCTGTGCCGCCCGCCCACGTCATCCCCAATGGCATTGACGTACGCACCTACGTCCCGGGTGCCTCAAACAACACGCTCCAAGCCGCTAATCTTGTCTTCACAGGCAAGATGGACTTCCGTCCCAACATTGATGCGATGATGTGGTTCGGGCGCGAGGTATTGCCACTGATAAAACAGCATGTCCCACAGGCGCACTTGTTCATTGTGGGTCAGAAAACCAGCCCGCGCCTCGATGTGTTGCGCAGCGATCCGAGCATCACCATTACAGGCGCAGTAGAAGACGTGCAACCCTATATCGCTGGCGCAGCCGCCTATATCGCGCCATTGCGCGTAGGCGGTGGCACGCGTTTCAAGATACTCGAAGCCATGGCGATGCGTTGCCCGGTTGTCAGCACGTCACTCGGATGCGAGGGCTTTCCTGTGACGCATGAGCAGGAGTTGCTGATCGGCGATTCGCCTGCCGAGTTTGCGGCGCAGGTGACGCGCGTGCTAAACGATCCATCTTTGCGCGCCGGGTTGATCGATCGCGCGCACGTGTTTGTGGCGAAGCACTATGACTGGAGCGTGATCGTGCCGCAGCTCGAACACATTTACACCACATTATTCAACTGACCCCGAAGACATCAAAAGCGGGATTAGAGATAAAAGAGGATGATACAAGCATGAGTTATTCATTAACAGGTAAGATCGTTTTGGTTACTGGCGCAAGTAGTGGCATCGGTGAAGCGTGCGCGCGCGCCTTCGCAGATGCGGGAGCAAAGTTGATTCTGGCCGCGCGACGCCATGAGCGCCTGCAAGCACTGGCTGCCGAGTTAAAAGTCCCGACGCACTTGATAGAACTTGATGTGCGTGATCAGAAGGCCGTGGCTAAAGCGATTGCCGAACTGCCTGCTGAATGGCATGATATCGACATTCTGTTGAACAATGCGGGTCTCAGCCGCGCACTGGCCAAACTTCAGGAATACGACATTACTGATATAGACGAAATGGTGGATACGAACGTGAAAGGGCTGTTGTATGTGACGCGCGCCGTCACTCCGGGCATGGTGGCGCGCCAGCGCGGGCATATCATCAACATTGGCTCCACCGCGGGACATTGGACCTATGCCAACGGTGCCGTGTATTGCGCCACCAAAGCCGCCGTGAAATCAATCAGCGAAGGGCTGAAGTTTGACTTAAACGGCACGCCGATTCGTGTGACGTCAGTCGACCCTGGTCTGGTCGAGACTGAGTTCAGCATTGTGCGCTTCCACGGCGACGCGGAACGCGCGAAGAAAGTCTATGATGGCATCCGGCCACTGACCGGAGAGGATGTCGCCGATGTGGTGTTGTTCTGCGCCACACGCCCGGCGCATGTCAATGTCAATGACGTCATCATGATGCCTGTGGCACAGGCCTCCGCTAGCGTGGTCTATCGACAGCCCCTGCCCGGCATTTCTTAAGCGGTTTATGGCTTCTTTCGTAAGGTTGAAACGCAAAGCAGCGAAGACCTTGAAGTAAAGAATAGCATCCAAAGTCTCCTTGCGAAGGTTGTCGTTGACGCACAAAATCAAATCAAGACCCTTCGCAAGGGTAGCCCAGCCGAAGTGCAAAGAAATGCAGGCAATGCCCGCCACGGGTGTACGGCATTAATCTATGGGCTGCCGCGCGTCCGTCGCTTTTGCAATCGCCACACGATGCCCACAGGATAACCAATCATCTTGGCAACGTCGCCGACGACACGAATGACTGGCACCAGCAGCGCAGCACGCACCTTCTCAACCGCGGGCAAATGCGCCCAGCTTGCCAGCAGACGCCGGTAGGGCGTGTGCGTGTAGATCGCCATGCCGATGCAGAACATGAGTAAGCTCGTGACTTGCAGCAGAGCCGCGGGCGCCGCCACAATACCGATAAGTAAAGCTGGAAACACGACGAGGTAAATTGCGTAGCGAACGAGATGGCGTTTGAGCCACAGTCCGGCTTTGCCATCACCCCGCGCATACAGATAATACTGCCTATAAAAAGCCCGCAGCGATGACCGTGGTCGGAAATACACGATGGCATCCGGCGCGAATACACACTGGTCAAATGATGCGCGCAGTTTAAAATCGAAGATCAAGTCTTCACAATAATCCAGCCACTCGGGATAACCGCCGACTTGTTCCCATGCGTTTTTGAGAAATGCAACCGATCTTGATGATGGCAGAAATTTCGCCGGGTCAATGTCAGCGATGACCGGCAACACGGTAGCGCTCATAGCAATGTCAAAAGTCGTATGGGCATCGGGCAGAAAGAAACCTCCCGCCCACGCCGGCATTTGGTGCGGTACAGGTGCGGCCTGCGCTTCAAAGAACGGCGCAACCAGATGCTCAAGCCAGCTGGGATCAATGCGCACACCTGCATCGACGCACGCAATCACAGGGCTGGATGCGGCGGTGATAGCCAGATTGCGCCCGCGCGAAATATTCGCGCCGGGCGCCTCGATCACACGCAGAGGAAAACGAACCTCTGCGCGCAACAACGCGACGGTGTTGTCACGACTTCCACCGTCGCATACGATTACTTCATCAGGCATGCGTGACTGCGCCGCCAGCGAGTCGAGCAGCGCAGGCAATGCTGCCGCCTCATTGAGGACGGTGAAAATAAGCGATACACGCAAACCTTCACTCATCGGCGCGTGTTTTGAAAGTGATTTTCCCTTCGCGCATGTCGATGATGGTCGCCAGCGATTCAATTGGCACATTTAGGTCGCGCAGTAAGTCTCGCCCGCCCTCAAATGTTTTTTCGATCAATGCGCCCACCCCGACAATTTCAGCGCCGGCTGCGTGAGCGATGCGCGCCAGTGCGAGAATAGTCTGCCCTGTCGCGAGAAAGTCATCAATGATGAGCACGCGCTCGCCCGATCTTAGATATTCAGGCGAAGCCATGATCTCCACATCACGCTTCTTGGTGTGTGATGGCGCTGTCGTTAGAAAGACGGTGTCGGGCATAGTGATCGGCTTGGTCTTGCGGGCATACACAATTGGAATGCCCATCGCAATGCCGGTTGTTAGGGCCGGCGCAATACCGCTGATTTCTGCAGTCAGAATCTTGGTGGGACGGCTGTCTTTGAAAAGCTTTGCGAATTCCTGGCCACAGGCCAGCATTAAAATGGGATCTACCTGGTGATTGACAAATGAATCGACTTTCAGTATTCCTTGACCCAGGTTTCGCCCTTCGGAGAGGATACGTTGTTCCAATGCTTGCATAGCTCGATTATAATGATGTACCGGCTAAGTAGGTTTTGACACCCACCACCGATTCCCGCGTTTCTCAGCGGTGACTTTACCAGTTCTGCACCAGGATAGCATGGTTTGTTTCGACACACCGGCGCGTTGGGCGGCTTCGCGCAAGGGGATTGCGGTCATGCGCCAGTCTGGGATGCGCGAGAACACGCTGGATGTGGTTTCGATCAGGCCGGAACATCCTCGCAGCACACTGGCTATTTCGGTATTCAACGCGGTAAACGTGGTGATGAGTTTGGCGCGGGTGTCCACGGTGATGGTTGCGAATAGGCTGCGCAGTAATGTGCTGCGTTGCACGGGGTCACCGACGGACCATAGGCGTTTCATGTCATGTAACGCGTTGACCATGTCCGCTATGCGTTCCTGCGCGATGATTGTGTGGCGCGATATAACTCGGCTGGCGTTAGCGTCAAGGTCTTCGATCCGGCGCGCAAACTCGGATGAGGTGATGCGGTGCGCCATGAAGGCGTCCATGGCTTCGCGGCGTTGCATGTCGATGTCGGCGCGTTCGGCGGATTGGGTGTCGTCGCGCGTCGATATTTGCACGGCGCGTTGTGTGGCTTGCTCGATCCAGTTGTTGGGGACGTGGATGTGTTGGATGATGCGCTCGATTTCGGCGTCGATGGTGGATTCATCGATGGTGGAGACGCCGGAGGGGCAGCCAACACTCAGGCGTTTGGCTCCGCAGATGTAGAGGTGCGCGTCGCGCTCGGGGTAGCCGACGATGATGCGACCACAACCGGCGCACCGCAGCAGCGATCGTCCATAGACGTAGGTGCGCGCGTGCCAGTGTACGCCACGCCCTCCGCGTGATCGTTTGCGCATGATGGTCTGGATCTGCTCGAATTCCTCCCAGGTGATGACGCCTTCGTGGTGTCCTTGGATGATGTTTTGACAGCGGCGCGCGGTGTCTGTGCGGCCGAATATGACGGGGGAGTAGGTGATGCGCCCGGCAATGAATGGGTTGGCGAGCCAGTCTAGTACCTGGCTGAATGTGAAGCGATGGTCGGGCGTGGAGATGTTGCGCGCGATTTGTTCGCCGGAGTATTGGCCTGTGAGGTAGAGACGGGCTGCGCGTTCGACGAGGGCGGCATCGGGTGTTTGGGTGATCTGGCCGGTGGCGGGGTTGCGGGCCCAGCCGAACGCGATGCGGGATGCGTTGGTTTCGCCTGACTCGGCCTTGGTGCGTTTGCCTTTGCGGATGTGTTTGCTGAGCTTGCGACTATAGCCCTCTGCTGCGAGCATGTCTTCTTTGAATCGCCCTTCCCCATCGAATGAGAAGATGTCGTAGGGGTCGTCGGCAGACCAGGCTTGGGCGTGGAGGGTTTTGAGTTCGTTGTAGGCGGTGAGGGATTTGAAGAGGTCGCGGAAGAAGCGGTCCCACATGTGGACGGCGAACCCGGCGATTTCGCCGTTGCGGACGCAGTCCATCATGGCCATGAATCCGGCGCGGGTGTCGTGCCGTCCAGATTCATGGTCTACAAAGATGTGGCGGGGATCAGGCCACGGCCACTTCTGTTCTACGAAGAATTTTTTTAGCGCGGTTTCCTGGGCGTCGATGCTGTGTCCGCGGGCTTGTTTCTTGGTGCTGACTCGGTAGTACACTGCCATTGGTTTCATGTTGTGTGGCCTTTAACGCCAATTCAGCCAGGATGTTATATAGCTGGTTCATTCATTTCTCGCTGTGTCGCGCGCGCCTGATGGAGTTCAGTCTCTGCCTTCATTGCGCGTTGTTTCCACATCTCAGCGTTCTGGAGTGCGGTGTCGCGTTGTTCGAGGATGGCTTTGACGTTGATGGCATGGACGCGCGAGAGTTCGCCGATTTCGTGGATGATTCGTGTTTCGATACTGTTCATAGTTTTCACCAGGTGATTGAATTGCCGCCTGGGCATGAGTCACAGGCGGCGGTATGAGAGTGCCCGCTAGTATGTATTACGCGCGGGGATCGGTGCGCTCTATCGGTCGCCTTCCGTCTGGTTATTGGGCCAGAATCCTCACGTATGATTAGCCTCCTTTGCCTGAGTGACGCATTCGATGATGCGCATGCTGATGTCGGGATGCGTTGAGGTGAACACGTACATGCCGTAATACAGCTTAGTGACGTGAGGCTTGACCACCAATCTGACCGTGTGCGTCTCGATCCAGTTGAGCGCTTGATGCTCGGTCATAGTAGACGCCCCGTATCGGATATCTCTATCTCGCGCCAGAATGCGATGCAATCGCGGCCATCGGTGGTCTTGACCACAAGCGCGAAACCGCCAGTCGCGGGATCGTAGTGTCGCGCGACCATCGTCACTATTCCTTCATAGGCATCAGTGACGCAAACGCGAACGATCTTGTTTAGCACCATCATTTCGACTTGCTTGATGGTGAGATTGTGGTCATTGTTCACTTTTGTACTCGCTGCGATACGTCTTTGCTGCTTGTTTCCACGCACATGCCGCTGCGCGTGCGGCGGTGTAGTCGCGCTCAAGCTGTTCTGTGTACTCGGTCTGTTCTACTTCGCGAGTTTCCAGTATGTCGATGCGTTCGTGCATCCTGCGCATATCGGTTTCAGCGTTGCGTAACATCTTGGCCTGCGTCTCGCATGTGGCGCGCAGCACCATTTCATCAGCCGCGATGCGGTTGAGCGTGTCTACCTGTGCCCTCAGGTCGGCCAACTCGCGGATCATGCTGCCCATCGCAACGTTTTTGCGATCAATTTCTTTGATCGCCGCCTCAAGGCGCTCGGCAAATTCGTCGCGCTCGGCCTTGTAGTTGTGCGCCCATGTCCCTTCTGCATCCATGTCCACAACGCCATCCGCGTCACATGAGCGCATCACGCTGTTGAGTGACGGTATGATGCCTACAGTCCCATCGGCGCGAATGACGGTGCGAAATTCATTCTCGTTCTCCATATATTCGCCGCTCATTTCGTTCCTGGCTTGCTGTCGGCAATCTGTTGCAGTTGTTCGATGGCGATGGTGATGGCGCGGTAGGCGGCACCGCAGGCGGCGTCCTGGCTGGAAGACATTGGCAGGCTGGTGATGGCGCAGATGCTGTTGCGGATGCGGATCAGGTTGCTGATGTGGCCTTCGATCTTTTTGAGGTTGGTGTTGGACATCATGGTTGTGCCTTCTTGTTGAGAATTTCATCGGGGTTGTTGAGCCGCCTTGGGTCTTTGAACGTGTCCCATGCCCAGTGGTCGTAGTACCTGAGCGCGTCTTCGAGCGACTGAAATGACACGCGGCAGTATCTGCCACCGATGTGCAGTTGTGCCACATACATGACGCATCCGCGCCGAACGCGGCGGGATACGCCTTTGTAGCCGGTGTTTGTCTTTCCGATTCGGTTGCTGACTCGGGTTGGTTTTGGCGCTGGCGGGGCGGCTTCAGCCCGAGCCGATTGCACGCCTCCCTTGCGTAAATCCTGGGCGCATTGGCGGGCGAAGGCTGCCAGGTCTGGGTCGTTCACCTTGCCTGCCCATATTTCAAAGTCGCGCAATGCCATGGATGCTGAGGATGGTGTGTAGCTCACAGGTCAACCTCCGGCGTGGCAGTGAGTTCGGTTGGGCGCAGCCAGGTGAGTTCGGGATCGCCGCCGAATCGGACGCCTACGGTTTTGGTGACGCCAGGGCCACCGCGGAAGGTCTCAACAATACCTTTGGCGTGACGGTAGGCTGATAGGTGCGTCTTGGGGTCGAGCGGTAGTTGTGACCAGCATAGGTAGACTGTCGCGCCTTGCCGCCATTCGGTTTTAGCCGCTTTGGATGTCGCTTTCGGGGCTTTTTTGGGCGCGGGTTTGGGCGCGGCTGGTTTGGGGTCGATGAGTTTGAGCGTGGCGGGAGCGCCGTTTTGCTTGAGTTGGACGGCTGCACCGGCGCGCAGCCAGATGTTCAGCGTGTCCATGACTATGGTGTGGTTGTCGGCCATGTCGTTGATTTGACCGAGTTGGATGCCGTCGAGCGTGGCGATATATTGGTTCATGGTTCGTAAATCTCCTATTGGTTGAATGTGATTGTGGCTGCCGGGTCGAAGGTCGGGCCGCCGGAACAGGTGGGGCAGCGTTTCAGGTTACCGCGCGGGTCGATGACCCAGCGCATGGATTCGCAGTATTCGCATACTGGGTGTTTGTCATCTGGGTAGTGTGGGATGCGGTTGCGCCGTTCGGTGACAGTCATTTGTGATCACCTCCCGCGAGTAGGCGCTTGCCCATGTCGAGCCGGTCAACGAGTGTTTTGATGGCGTCGTTGGTGCCGGGGAGCATGGTGCGTTGCTGTTGTTGGCGTCCGGCGCGGGCGTTGTAGCTGTCTCTAAACTGTGCGCGCACGGTCGGGAGTTGATCGACATCGACCAGGCAGGCATCGCGCCAGTAGATTTTAGCGACGTCGCGGATCATGGCGGTGGTGAATTTGGTGTGTTCCCATGACTGAAAACCTACGCGGCGCACCTCGCGCATGAGTTCATCCCACGCCTGTGTGTGGTCGGGGATGGGTTCGGCGATGGTTTTCATGGCATCGATGGCGGAAAATATTCGCGCCGGTGTGGGGAAAAATTCACTGGAACGGCACGCTTGTTTGGCCGCGGCGGCCAGTATTTCGGCGTCCACATCGGAAAATAGGTCGGCGTAGCTGTCGATTGTGGCCTTTTGTAGTTTGAAATTGGGGTAGCACGCGGCCATAAACGTGCAAATTTTCATGATTTCGGTGGGTGTTGCCATCAGTTTTTCTCCTGGTAGCGCGGGTCGGCCATGGCTTCGCGGATGGCCGCGAAGCCTGCTGGTTCGTTCAAATGGGTGGTTGCCGGATTCGATACATTGCGTATGCCCATGTCCCAGATCTCGATCAAAAGGGCAAATGTGAGGCGTTCGCCTTTTTTGCCTCGCCAGTCGTTGTGTTGGTACCATTTGGCTACTTGTTTGACCTGTTCAGGCGTTGCACCGATCTTTGAGAGTTGGGATGCGCATTTGCCGATGCGAGCGCCCATAAGTTTTGGGTTTGTGGCAGTGACTTCTGCAATTGCATCAAAAAGTAAATTGGGAGGGCGAGAAGGGGCAGGCGCTTGCGCCGTTTCTGTACTCTTTTCTTCTTCTCTCTCTTCCTCTTTCTCTTCTCTCCTCTCCTCTCCTCTCCTCTAGGAGCGTGAGTCACGCGTGAGTCACGCGTGACATCTGAATCGTGTTTTTCGCGTGATTTTGCCTGTCTTTCACGCCATTGCTCGCGTTTTTCGCTTTGTTTTCTGCCTTGTCGTTCAGCGAATTTGGGGATGAAAATGGCGCCGTGATCTATTTCCACAAGCCCGCATTCGCACAGCAAATTGATGTCACGCGTCAATGTTTCAACTGTCACGCGCAATCTCCACGCGATGTTCGCGTGAGTCACGAGTGAGTCACGCGTGACAATGTAGCCGTCCGCGTCATAGTCGCCTGCAAGGACGATCAGTTGGACGTAGCACCATTTGGTCTCTGCTGGCAACTCGCCCAGCTTGGGGTCATCCAATATTTCTGTGTAAATCTTTACCCAGGGCATTGCAGATGGCATTTTGTTGTTGTCTCCTTGGTTGCGCCCCGGCGGGAGAAAGCGCGCCGGGGCGTCGGTATGGGTCTATACGAATTTGGGTTGGTTCATCTTTGCGCCAATGTCCATGATGACGGCTATCAGCGCGGCGGGAGTGGGCTTGTCCACGATGGGTGCGTTGACGCCGGCGGCTGATGCTGCCTGAAATAGGCTGGCCCAGGTCGCCTTAAGTTGTGCGAAGTCAGAGGCACTGATGGCGCTCTTTTTGCTGAGGCTGTTGGCGATGCCGATGGCAACGGCAGCGGCGCTGCGTGGGCGGTCGTCGCCTCCGAATGGGGCGGATGAGTCAGCTTCGTCGCTGCGCCCTAGTTTGCGCTGGTTGTCTGCGTGTATGGCGGTCTGTGTGGTGGGAGCCGATGGTTCTGGTTCGTCGGCGTACTGTGCGTCTTCTGCGACTGCGGCGGCAAATTCGGGATCAATCTGTGTCTGGATGTCTTCGATGGATGGTGTATGGATTTCATATCCAGTCGATTCGATTGTGTCGTCTGCGATCTGGACTGGGCCGTATTCGCGCTGGTCTGGGGCAGCGAGGCCGTTGGCGTTGAGGCACTTGGTAAGGGCGCGTTTGCGCGCGCGGTCGTTGCGGGTAAAGGCGATCATCTTGCCGACGCGTTCACCGAAGTTCTCTGTCGCCTTGACGATGCCGACGGCGCGATATACCGGCGGCTGACCGTATTCGGCGCGGAGGGTGTTTTCGATTTCCTGCCGGGTGTAGTCCATGGCTTTCATCTCTTTGATCTTGCCGAGGCGCTGATCGAGCCAGGCGGTGTGGGCTTTGCTGCTGATGATTTCGCACAGCACAGCGACATCGTTGTCGGCCAGGTCGGACTCGCCTAGTTGTTCATACAGCG
>CAIQQO010000038.1 GCA_903873965.1 uncultured bacterium | reverse complement strand
CCGGCAAAGTGCGCGATACGGGGCGCAACGATCCCGCCGCCGGCATGGCCCTGATGGGTGCGCTCGGCGTCATGGGCATGTTCAAGGCGGCGCGCATGCCGTGGCTGAGCCTGAAGGTGGTTAACCCGATCTCAGCCGCATTCCCGCGCAACGGCAGTGCACAGACGTACACCAACAACGCCAGCCAGATTTTGAACCTGTGGGACACAAGCAAGGATGAATTGAATATGGCTCATCCAGCGTATCGCGAGTTGGGATTCACGCCGCAGTTTGTGAACCACGCGCGCGGAACAAAGTTTATCTATCTCGCGCCAGAGTGAGGTTTGCTTTTGGACGAGGGTTTTGGATCATCGAAATGCTATACTCCACCCAAGTGAACCTATATGCGACAGATCAATCTGAAAGACGCAACACAGCAACTTGGCTCCTTGATAGATGCTGCTTTACATGGTGAAGCAGTAAAGGCAAGCATTCAACCAATGACGGAGAAAAAGGAGAAAATGCCTGTTGTTAGTGCTGATGTCGCCTTTGACAAATATGAGATAAATCGCGTGTGGTAACGCAGGTAGCTGCCTGATGGATCGCACAACACACCAGCGCCTACGCGTGGTCATTCGCGGGGCCGTGCAGGGCGTTGGGTTTCGCCCGTTCGTGTATCGGCTGGCAACCGAGATGAACCTGCCCGGCTGGGTGATCAATTCATCGCAGGGCGTTTTCATCGAAGTCGAGGGCGTTAAGCCGCAACTCGATGCCTTCCTGTTGCGCGTTGAACGCGAAAAGCCGCCGCGCTCATTCATTCAGAGCTTCGAATCGTCGTTCCTCGATCCCGTTGGGTTCACGTCCTTTGAGATTCGCCACAGCGAAGAATCCGGCGTGAAAAGCGTGCTGATTCTGCCCGACCTCGCCATCTGCCCCGATTGCCTGCACGATATCTTCGACCCATCGAACCGGCGCTATCGTTACCCGTTCACTAACTGCACCAACTGCGGCCCGCGCTTCAGCATCATCGAGGGGTTGCCCTACGATCGCCCGAATACGAGCATGAAGGCCTTCCCGATGTGCGCTGCGTGTCGGGCAGAGTATGAGAATCCGCTCGATCGGCGCTTCCATGCCCAGCCCAACGCCTGCTCGGTGTGTGGCCCGCATATTGAACTGTGGGATCGCGCTGGCAAGGTGCTTGCGGCGCACCACGAGGCGCTGCTGCAGACCGCCGATGCCCTTCGGCGCGGGCAGATTGTTGCAGTCAAGGGCATCGGCGGTTTTCACCTGATGGTGGATGGGCGCAATGATGACGCTGTGCAGTTGTTGCGCGACCGCAAGCACCGCGTGGAGAAACCCTTTGCGTTGATGGCACCTGCGCTGGAGCAGGTCAAGGCGTTATGCGAAGTATCTGAGTTAGAAGAGCGGTTGCTATTGTCGACCGAGTCGCCGATTGTGTTGTTGCGCCGGAATAGACAATCGCATGGTATGGAGTGCGCCTCTGCAGTCGCGCCGGGGACGAACCCATCTCTGGGCGTGATGCTACCCTACACGCCCTTGCACCATCTGTTGATGGCAGAGCTGGGATATGCTGTGGTGGCAACGAGCGGCAACCTGTCGGACGAGCCGATCTGCATCGATGAGCACGAAGCGCTCGATCGGCTGGGCGGTATTGCGGATGTGTTTCTCATACACAACCGTCCCATCGTGCGGCATGTGGATGATTCAATCGTGCGCATCGTGCTCGGGCGCGAAATGGTGCTGCGTCGCGCGCGCGGCTTTGCGCCGTTGCCGGTTCGATTGACACACAGTAGGGGCGAAGCATTGCCTGCAAAACCCGTGGTAACTGAGACATCCTGGCAATGCTTCGCCCCTACATTGGCGGTAGGCGCGCATCTGAAGAACAGTGTGGCGATCACGGTGGGCGAGAACGTGTTTATCAGCCAGCACATCGGTGATCTGGAAACACCGCAGGCCTTCGATGCGTACCGGCGCGTGATCGCTGACCTAAGCGCGTTGTATGAGTTCCGTCCAGTAACCATTGCGTGCGACCTGCATCCCGATTACATGTCGACGCATGATGCGCGCGTGCGCGCGATGCAGGATTCATTACCGGTCGTTGCGGTGCAACATCACTTCGCGCACATCGTCGCGTGTATGGCCGAGAACGATCTGATTGGCAAGCCGCACCGCGTGCTGGGCGTGTCGTGGGACGGCACAGGCTACGGCACCGATGGGTCAATCTGGGGCGGCGAGTTCCTTCTGACGGATGGGAATGTTCATGGTTTCACCCGCGCCGCACACCTGCGGACGTTCCGGCTACCCGGCGGCGACCGGGCTGTCAAAGAGCCACGCCGAACTGCGTTTGCCTTGCTGTTCGAACTCTTCGGCGATGAGGTGATCGCGCATACCGAACTCGCCCCCATCGCCGCATTCACGCCGACGGAGCGCAATGTGCTACTAAAGATGCTGCAAACAAAGCTCAATGCCCCGCTGACCTCCAGCGCCGGGCGGCTGTTTGACGCTGTCGCCGCACTCATCGGTCTGCGTCAACACGTCACTTACGAAGGGCAGGCGGCGATGGTACTTGAATTTACGGCACAAGATACCGATGGGGTATATCCATTTGAAATTCGCGAAGAGAAAGTGGATTGGGCGCCTATGATCCATGCCATCATCGTCGACCTGCAGCGAGGTGTGCCGGTGGGGATCATCGCCTGTGCATTTCACAACACGCTGGCCGCGATGATCTTGGCTGTGGCGCGGCAAGTGGGCGAAATGCGCGTTGCACTGAGCGGAGGCGTGTTCCAGAATACGCGCTTGTTGGAGCAGACGGTAACTGGTTTGAGCGCGGCCGGATTCCAACCGTACTGGCACCAGCGCGTCCCATCCAACGACGGCGGCATCGCGCTGGGGCAAGCCGTTGCGGCATTGCGGACGACAGCGGGATCACACCAGGATCACCGAGACACAAAGTGAAGAGGAAAGTGCCAATCATCAGGCATAAATAACGAGCATCCACATTAACTTTATTCTTGCGCGGGTGCTACACTTATCGCGATAAGGAGAATATGCGATGTGTTTAGCGGTTCCTGGTAAGGTGTTGACGATCAGCGGGGATGAACCTCTCACCCGCGTCGGCAAGGTTAATTTTGGCGGCATCATCAAGGATGTGAACTTTGCCTATGTACCCGAGGCGCAGGTTGGCGATTATGTCATCGTGCATGTCGGCTTTGCATTGAACACGGTCGATGAAGCGGAAGCCAACCTGGTTTTCGACTACCTGCGCGAGATGGGTGAGTTGGCAGATCTGGAGGAGATGGCAGAAGGCAGAGCAGAGACACAAGAAGCAAGAGACCAGAGAGCGGAACATCTGACGGCGCCCATTGGCATTGCAGCGGGTGGCTGATGAAGTACGTTGACGAGTATCGTGACGGTGACGCAGCGCAGAAATATGCCCGCGCCATTGCGCAACTCACCACCCGTCCATGGACCATCATGGAGATCTGCGGCGGGCAAACGCACTCGATTGTCAAGCATGGCATCGACGAATTGCTCCCCAAAGAGATCACACTGGTTCATGGACCCGGTTGCCCTGTGTGCGTCACGCCGGTTGAGTTGATCGATAAAGCGGTGGAGATCGCCGCGCGCCCCGAAGTCATTTTCTGCTCGTTTGGCGACATGCTGCGCGTGCCGGGTACAAAGAAAGACCTGCTCTCGGTGAAAGCTGCCGGCGGCGATGTGCGTATCGTGTATTCACCGATGGACGCCGTGAACCTGGCGCGCGCCAATCCGGCGCGACAGGTGGTGTTCTTCGCGGTTGGCTTTGAGACTACGGCGCCGGCCAACGCCATGTCGGTCTACCAGGCGAAGCAATTGGGGATCACCAACTATTCGGTTCTCGTGTCGCATGTGTTGGTGCCGCCCGCGATGGCAGCGATTCTGTCTTCGCCGCTCAACCAGGTGCAGGGGTTTCTGGCCGCAGGCCACGTGTGCACCGTGATGGGCTACGCGGAGTATGAGCCTCTTGCAGCGAAGTTCCATGTGCCGATGGTTGTCACAGGATTCGAACCGCTCGATATTTTGCAGGGCATTACCATGTGCATCAAGCAGCTCGAAGAGGGTCGCGCCGAGGTCGAGAACCAGTACAGCCGCGTTGTGCAACGCGCGGGCAACGTGGCGGCGCAGAAGACCATTGCCGAGGTGTTTGAAGTGTGCGACCGCAAATGGCGCGGTATCGGCGAGATTCCGCAAAGCGGCTGGGGGTTGCGCGAAAAATATGCAGCCCACGACGCCGAGAAACGCTTCGACATCATTTCCGGCCCTGTCGAAGAATCCAAAGAGTGCATCAGCGGGTTGATCATGCAGGGCGTGAAGAAACCCGATCAGTGCCCGGCATTTGGGGTAAGTTGTATTCCAGAGCGTCCGCTTGGCGCGCCCATGGTCTCTTCAGAGGGCGCGTGTGCGGCATACTATCGATATCGGAGGCAGGAAACAAGAAGCAAGAAACAAGAGGCGGGAAACAGGAAGCAAGAAGCCGGGATTCAGAACTGAGAGACAAGAAAACAGCTGCAAGAGAGACGAAGGTATATTGTCATATGGCAATTCAAAACTACAAAGACTTGCTTGTGCATCAACTTTCTTTTACCTTAGCGATGGATATTTACTGGCTCAGCAGGAAGTTCCCACGTGAAGAACTATATTCACTCACTGATCAAGATTCGTCGTTCATCACGATCAATCACAGCCAATATCGTTGAAGGCTGGGCAAAACGGCACTACGAGAATATCTTCAAGTGCCAGTTACTGGATTCCATTGGATCATGTGATGAAACCAAACAGTGGCTGGACTTCGCACTTGCCTGTCAATATATTACTGAAGACGAGCATGTTCACCTCACACAACGCTATAACGAACTCGATAGAATGCTGCATAGCCTGTATGTCAACTGGAAATCTACCGTAATGCCACTTTCTCTCTTGCATCTGGCCTCTTGCATCTGATCTCTTACTTCTAGCTTCTATGAACACTAACTTCACTCTCTCCTGCCCGATACCCATCTCCGATTACCCATATGTATTGCTTGCACATGGGGGCGGTGGAAAACTGACGAATCAGTTGATTGCCAAAATGTTCGTGCCGCTGTTCAACAACCCGGAATTGGAGGCGCAACACGACGGCGCTGTGTTTCGGGTTGGTGGGGGCGATCGCGTGGGATTGTCTTCTTCTGAAATGGGCGACCGCAAGGGATCGCCCCTACTGGCGTTCAGCACGGATTCGTATGTGATTCACCCGCTGTTTTTTCCCGGCGGCGATATCGGTTCGATGGCGGTGCATGGGACGGTGAACGATCTGGCGATGTGCGGCGCGCGCCCGCTGTACCTGAGCGCCGGTTATATCATCGAGGAAGGCTTGCCGATGGACACGTTGTGGCGCATCGTGCAGTCGATGGCACAGGCGGCGAAAAACGCTCACGTGAGTATCGTTACCGGCGACACCAAAGTGGTTGACCGCGGCAAGGGCGACGGCGTGTTCATCAACACTGCCGGCGTTGGGATCATCGAACATGACCAGCGGATTGCGCCGCAGTCGGTGCGGCCGGGCGATGTGCTGATCGTCAACGGCGATATCGGCCGGCATGGCATCGCCATCATGGCTGTGCGCGAAGGGCTGGAGTTCGAGACCATCATCGAGAGCGACTCAGCACCGGTGGCAGACCTGGTGCTTCAACTACTCGATGCGCGGGTTGAAATCCATTGCATGCGTGACCTGACGCGCGGCGGGATGGCTTCGGCGCTTAACGAGATCGCTGAGGGTTCGCAAACTGGCATCGCAATCGAGGAGCGACGTGTGCCTGTGCGTGACGATGTCAACGCGGCATGCGAGTTGCTGGGGTTCGACCCGCTCTACGTGGCGTGCGAAGGGCGCTTTGTGGCGTTTGTCGCTCCGCAGGACGCTGACCGCGCACTGGAGATCATGCGCAGGCATCCGCTCGGCGCGGACGCTGCCATCATTGGATCGGTTAAGGCTGATGGTTACCCTGGCGTGGTGATGATGAAGAGTCGCATCGGTGCCAATCGTATTGTGGACATGATCAGCGGCGAGCAGTTGCCGAGGATATGCTAGGTATTAAAGAGGTGGGTGACCCCTCGTCTATGCAATTCGGCGTTAGTGATTCATCTCGATCGAACAATGATTCGTCCATCGTGTTATGCTGCGATAAAGATCAAAATCTCATCCGCGCAATCATCGTGCTTACCGCCAACCCTACTCCTACGACCGGGATGAGAGCGTAAAGGGCGTTTGGAGAAAAACTCAGAAATAGTATTAGCACAGGCAGAATGGTGAAGGGGACAGCGCCAATGCAAAACGCAATCGCCGCGGCCAACCAATAGTACTGCCCGCGCGTCTTGCCCAGCACTCGCCGGACAGCTTCGGCTACAAGCCCGCCGATGGCCGGCCCGGCAAACATGGTGATGATGATGGCAAACAAGCCGACGCCTGCGGCCAGTCGAAGGACAAAGCCACCCGCAGCGCCCATCAGCCCGGCGATGATAACCACAATGGCATAGTGCTCCGGCTTGGCGCTGTAGAACGTGGCCACGCGCGCTTTAACGTAGTATGGGCACACGTAGCCGGTAGGCGTGCGGCGCGCGTATTTTGCCATCAAGGGGCGGTTGCATTTCGAACAGCGTAACAGGGTTGGGCCGCTGGCGACATAGCGGCAGTCGATATCGTAGGGGCTTGGCGGCGGCGGGACGGCGGGTGGGGGAATGCTCATT
>CAIQQO010000037.1 GCA_903873965.1 uncultured bacterium | reverse complement strand
TCAACTATTGGATGCGTGGCGCGACACCCGCTTTATCGTCGGCGTAGGGGATCAGGTCCCGCCTGATGGGCAGATCGATTTCTGCCGTCGCATCGCTGCCATGCTGTAATCACCTGATCGCCTGCCAGCCTACTCGGCGCAGCGTGAATCATTTAATCGTTTCACAAACCTTGACCAGCCATACTGTATGTGTTACCATTTCGCGGTCACTAGATTACTTGCTCACACTCGGTGCCAATATGCACAGATTGCCACGTGGGACTGCAGAGGAGGTGACCCACCCAAGAGGGAAAACATACAGAACACCATAAAACGGCGCTAATAGGATAGTCGTATTTACTGGATAGATGCTATGATGTTTGTCTAAGCTTTGCGCTCAGGCGTGATAACGAACCGACCAAAGCTGACAGATCTAATGATTTTGTGAGGAGAGGAAGAGAAAAACATGTCGAGCATAAAGAAATTATTGTTTGCAGGCACAACGCTTTCCATCGTGTTGCTTGCTGCGTGTGGCGGCACGTCGCCGACGGCCGCACCTGTCGCGACATCAGCCCCCGCTGCAACGGCTGCTCCCAAAGCGGCAGAGGCCACTAAGCCCGCCGACAAACCCGCTGCCGGGGCCAAGCAGATCACCGTCTGGTATCAGTTCGATGAAAAGAACACCGATCCCAAGTATGACGAGCGTGACAGCGCTGCCTGGCTGCGCAAAACCCTGCCGCTCTTTAATACAGAAATGGCCGGCAAATATACCCTCGTCAACCAGCCGCAGGCATTTGACAAGATGGGTCTGTTGGTTGTTCAGGCGGTTCAGGGCGGTGGTGAGATTCCCGATGTGATGACCTCAGCATCGGGTGGACTCTCAGGCCTGCTCAAGAATGGCACACTCACCGATCTCACAGATTGGATCAAGGCACAGTCATGGTTTGCCACACTCGACCCCAACTCAGTTGCTGCCTGCACGGGTCCCGATGGCAAGATTTACTGCGTTCCCACCGTCAGTTCGCCCATCCTGGTCTACTACTGGGTCGATTATTTCCCCGGTGGATTTCCCAAGACGACTGACGAACTGGTCAAAGTCGCCGCAGACCTGAAGGCCAAGAAGGTATCAGCCTTGACCTATTTCGGCAGCACGGACTTTGGCGGCAATGCCGTAGGCCGTTACTTCTACACAGCCGTAGCGTCTTTCGGCGGCAAGTTTGACGATGGCAAGGGCCAGATGAAGCTCAACACACCCGAGAATATCGCCGCGCTGACGTGGATGCGTGATGTTGCGGTGAAGGGTTACAACCCCGAGACCGTGTTCGCCGGCAAATTCCAGGAAGAAGAGTCGTTCAAGGATGCTTCTGCCGCTGCCTTCCCAACCGGCCTGTTCGGTTATCGCTACGTCAACCCTCTGACTTCGCCCAAGGGCACCAAGTACGAGACCAAGACCTCGAAAGACATGATCGACGCGATCAATGCCGGCGAAGTTAAACTGGCATCGTTCCCAGCCGGCCCCGGTAAGACTTCTGGTTGCGGAACCGATTACGGCACACTGATCATCCCGAAAGGCGCCAAGAATCTTGAAGGCGCACAGGCCTACATCAACTGGCTGATGGACCCGAAGCAGAATGCAGAATACGTGTTCGGCCCCGGCGGCGGCATCCCGACCTCCAGCGCCACTGCGAAGGACCCCCTTTTCAGCACGTCCTTCTACAAGCAGGGCATCGCGGCAACAACGGGTTTGTGCACAACCTGGTATGGTTCGCTGACCAATACTCCTGATGCAGCGAAGATTATCGCCACCGCGATCTACAACATCATCAAGGGCGATGTGAAGTCAGACATTGCCACCGTGTTGACCAAGGCCGAGACAGAGTACAACAAGGCCAATCAGTAGGGCGACTCGCGTGTCGTATAAGCCCAGGTCCGCAAGCTCTCTGGAGCGACTGGACCCCATTTGACTCAACAGGGAGAAGCCCGGGTGACTGCACCAGCTTCTCCCTCTTTTTAAGGTCGATATGGCTGCAACTGCTCAAGTCGTAAGTAAACCGAAGCCCGGAATGCACAGCCGTCGCATCCGACAATCGTTCCTCTCGCGCACATTGCCATTCTGGCTTTTGCTGCCCAGCTTGCTCGTGCTTGCTGTCATCCAGTTCTATCCCGGGTTTTACTCGATCTTTCTCAGCACCCAGGATTACCAGGGTGGCACGATGAAATATGTCGGGTTGCAAAACTTTAGCAAGGTCATTGGCAGCAGCTCTTTTACCGACAGCGTCTGGCTTACGCTCATGTTCCTGTTGGGCTACGCCATTCTCACGCTGTCCGTCTCTTTCACTGTTGCGCTGTTTCTAAATCGAAAACTACGCCTGTCAGGTCTGTACCTCACCGTTATTTTCATCCCCTGGGTGCTCTCCGACATCATCGCCGGCCTGGTTTTCAGGCTGTTCGTCGTGCCGGATTATGGGTTACTCGCCCCTGTTTTTGCGTCGCCGCTTTTTGGATCACCTGACGGGATATCCTTGCTCACCACACCGCCGCCTTCTCCGCTGACTGAGGCCATCCCATTTCCGCCGGCGCCTGCCATGTTCCTGCTCATCTTTGCAGCGGCGTGGAAAGCGGTGCCCTTCATTACGCTGCTCATCCTGGCGGCGTTGCAGACCGTTCCCAGGGAAGTGCTGGAAAGCGCGTCCATTGACGGAGCCAATGGCATTGCCTCATTTCGTTTTATCACCTTCCCGCTGGTTGTCCCTACGCTGGTTGTGGCCATGTTTAACTTGACGCTGGGCGGGATCAACGGCGTGGGCATGGTGTTCAGCCTGACGAACGGCGGCCCCGGAACGGCTACCGAAGTGCTGAGCTTTCTTTTGTACACACTGGGCTTCGGCCAGCTGGAATTTGGCCGCGCCGCCGCACTATCCGTCTTAATGACCGTCATTAACCTGGTGCTTATTGCGCTGGCGTTGCGAATGTCTCATTCTGATTCCGAAGGTTATAAATTCTGATTTCTCAGGGGCAAACGCGTGTGTTTGTCACCGCCTGAGCGAGTTGCCATACTATGGAAACGACACCTGCCTCCCCAGCTTATTTGACTCGCAGTGCAAGGTACTACGCATTTACCAAGAACGTGCAGCCGTGGATATATAACTTCATCCTGATCATCGTATGCATTTTCATGCTGTCGCCAGTCCTTGGTACGGTGCTCACCTCATTGAAGCAGCAGATCGACGTGCAGCGCAAACCGCCCCTGCTGTTGCCGTGCGATACAGACACACAGGACTTTGACATCGGCGCGTGCCGGTTTGTTCTCGAAGGCTATGACCGTGTCATCGACATCAAGCCGAATCCCGATGCGGTTTTTGGTTATGAGATGCAAGGGCGCATGTTCAGCGTCTATATTCCAAACACGCTTATCTATGCCGTGTCGGCAGCTTTTCTTGTGACATTGTTTGCGGGTATGGCCGGCTATGCTTTTTCGCGCTTTCATTTTCGGGGGCGGCGCGCGTTGCAGATTGCCATTCTGGCCATTACGGGCGTTCCGCTCCTGACTAACCTGATCTCACTGTATCAACTTGGCGTTACGCTGCGCAAGGCTTTTCCCGGTTACGAAGAGCGCTTCTTTCTGATTCTGGTGTACGTGGGTTTCGGCCTGCCGTTCAGTATATGGATCGTCAAGGCGTTTTTCGACACGATCCCGCGCGAATTGGAGGAGGCCTCGTTTATTGATGGGTGCACTCCCGTGCAGGCTCTCTTCAGAATCGTTGCCCCGCTCGCTGCGCCCGGTTTGACTTCGGCGTTTCTATTGTCGTTTGTGGGCGTCTGGAATGAGTTCATCGCTGGTTATCTGCTGGTGAGTAAAAATGCCTTGAAAACTGCGATGTTCGGGTTGTATGACTTCATTGGTCAATTTGTCATCGGCTATCAGGTATTGGCCGCCGCATGCACCCTGATTGCTTTACCCGTCGTCATTTTGTTCCTGTTTGCCCGCCCTATGTTCTTTAAGGCGATGGTCGAAGGGGCGTTGAAGGGTTAGCATGCAAATACAACTACTCCCCGGTGATCTGCATCAGCGATTGCATTTGAATTTCGATCGATTGGAGCGCGAGGATTATGCTCCGGCCAATCTGTTTGCGCGCGACGCAGCGGGTGGCTGGCCGGGCGATACGGTTGGCCGTACGATTCTTTCGTGGGCAAGCCTCGCGGCAGTCACTGGGCGCGCGCCCCGTTACCTGAGCGACGTGCTGGCGCGCTTGCCCGATGAGTTGAACGAGCGTGGCTATCTGGGTCCCGTTCAGGAGGCGCTCGACGAGCAGCAACTGGCGGGGCATGGCTGGCTGGTCTCAGGCTTGTTGGAAGCCTATGCGCTGCTGGCTGATCCGGCCTTGCTTTCAATGGCGCGTCGCATGGTCGATGGCTTGTTCATGCAGGTGCGTGGGAAGATGGCCGACTATCCCAGTAATCCGGCTGATCGCATCGTGGCAGGCGAGGCCGCGGGAACGCATGTCACCACGCTGGCCGGCTGGACTATTTCGTCCGATACCGGCTGTGTGTTCATCGCATTGGAAGGTCTGGTCAAGGCGCATGCTATTTTCCAGCGCGCGCACGAAAAAGAGCTGATCGACGAGATGCTTGCTTCATTCCGCGCGATGAATCTGGTGGGGCTATCGGCGCAACTGCATGCGTCGTTGACAGCCACTCGGCAGATGCTGGCCTATCACGACATGGAACGCGATGCCGCACTGTTGAGCCATGCTGAACAGGTATATGGCATCTTCCGCAATCAGGCGATCACCGAGAACTACGCCAACTACAACTGGTTTAACCGCCCGACGTGGACTGAGCCGTGCGCCGTGGTTGATGCGTTCATCGTGGCCTTGCAGCTCTGGCACAAAACCGGCAAGCCGAGTTATCTCGATGACGCGCATCACATCTATTACAACGCGCTGGGCTATGCGCAGAAACCGCACGGTGGGTTCGGGTTGGAGAATTGTGTCGGCGCAACGAGTCCCGATGTCAAACTACCCGAGGGCATGGATGCCACGATGCTGTGTAATCACACATACGATGTGTGGTGGTGCTGCAACATGCGCGGGTCTGTCGGGCTTGCCACTGCGGCGCGCTGGGCGATGCTGCATGACCGTGTCGATGAGGTTGACCGCATCACCATACCCTTCTACTTCGATGCCGACGCCGATATGGTGCTGGCTGATGGGCGATGGCACATAGAACAGCGCACCCAGTATCCGGTTGCTGGGCGAACCAGTGTCGTGCTCAGTCCGACCGGGCCGGCGCAGCGCGCGACGCTCCGCATGGTGATCCCGGGCTGGGTTCAACCTGATAGTGTCGTAGTGGCGCTTAACGGCGCGGAAGTACAAGGCTATCTCACGGATGGTTTTGTGGCCATCACGCGCCTATGGCAACACGGCGATCGCCTCGACCTTACATTCTCGATTGTCGATCGCACCGAGCCGGTGTTGTTAACGAGCCATGTACACGACCATCACACGCATCGCCATGGCCCGCTCATCATGGGTCGTACGCCAGAAGGCCATATGAAACCGCTCAATGATGTCATCACCATGAGCGAAGAAGGCGCGCGCACTGACCGGAGGCGGATACTGTTTTGGTAGAGGCGGGAAATCAGGGATATACTTGAGATACGCGATTAGCAATAACAATGAGCAATTCGACACTAAACAATGTAACCGACCCAGTGACGCCGGGCGCAGAATCCACGCCGGGATTGTCAATGCAGGACTTGCGCGACATGATTCTGCATGAACTGCGGCAGGGACACTGTCAGGATGTGGCTGCCGAAATTCTCATCGCGCGCGGCTGGCCGCTAGTGACAGCCAAACAATTCGTAGCGCGTACCGCCCTCAGCCTTAATGCGCCTGCGGCCTCGCCTGCGCCTCCGTCAACGCGTCCTAAACCGGCTGACATGGCTAACCCTTTGTCAGACGATGACAGGGTAATAGTTGCAGCGATGTTTAAACGTCGCATGATCCGCGGTTTGATGTGGATGCTTGGCGGCATTGCCATCTCCATGGCTTCACTCAGCCTGTCGCGTCTTAATGGCGGTGGGTCGTTTATGTTTTTCGGCGCTATGCTGTTTGGCATGATCGACTTTCTGGCAGGGCTGGCCGGCTGGTGGCGTCATCGTAAGTAATGGTTGACCGACAAGAATAAAGCCATGCCACCAGAACCATCCGGAAAGCCTAACTCATTGAAGGACCTCACTGGCGAGATGGTGAAAAAACTGGTCGCTGGGGTGAGTCACGAGAAGATTGTCCAGCAGCTTGTGGAGCGCGGCTGGCCGGCAGTGTCAGCGCGACAGTTTGTCGCCAACCTGGCGCAGACGGTTCATCAACGCGATGATGTGGGCGAGGATCGTGAGGTTAAACTTGCAGAATACCGCGAACGCTTCATCCGCAGTTTCATTACCGGCTTGACCACGTTTGGTTTGATGCTGGCGATGATCATGTTTGTTGAGTCGCTGCAGATGATCGCCTTCTTTTTCCTCGGACTGAGCGTATTTTCGTTCGTTGATATGGCGATCGCGTATATTGGGTATATGAAAATTCGCAAGTAATCGCGGCGCCGCTAAGGTCGCATGATGAGGTGTCACTATGATCAATAAAATGACTTCTCTTGAACGCGTTCAAACAGTGTTGCAGGGAGGCATTCCTGATCGGGTGCCAGTACACCTGCACAACTTCATGATGTGCGCGCAAGCTTCCGGCCTGCCATTCCCCGAGTATTTTCACAGTGGAGAAGCGATGGCGGAAGGCCAGATGCGCGCATGGCGCGAGTATGGCCATGACCTGCTGCTGATCGAGAACGGCACGGTCGCGCTGGCCGAGGCATGCGGTTGTGAAGTGGCCTACTTGCCCGATAGCGCGCCGGTGGAGTTGCGCCCCGTGCTGAAGAGCCTCGATGATGTCGATACGCTTGTCTTGCCCGACCCGTACAAGGCGCCTTCGTTGCTCGAGAATCTGAAGGCTACGCACATCGTGGCGCGCGAGCTGGGTCATCAAGTGGCTGTTCTAGGCCGTGCTGACCAAGGTCCCTATTCGCTGGCGGCGATGCTATTGGGCGTGGAGAATTTCCTCGAAGCCTTAACCGATCCCGACAACAAAGCCAAGTTGCATGCGTTGCTCGAGTTCAGCCTCGAGTGTGTCTATCGCTATGCCATCGCGCAGCGCGATGAAGGCGCGCATATCACTTCCATCGGTGAGTCGCTGTCGGGGCCTGATGTCAGCTCGCCGCGGATGTACCGCGAGTTTGAATGGCCGTATGCGTCGAAGCTGGCCAAGCGTTTGAAGGAAACCCATTTACCGCTGGCCTATCATATCTGTGGCAACGCCAACCTCATTGCGACCGACATGGCGGCGACGGGTTGCGCTATTCTTGAACTTGATTACAAGTGCGACTTGCACGTCATCAAGAATGCGACGCGCGGCAAGAATGCCATCCTGGGCGTGGTCGATCCCAGCGGCGTACTTGCGCTTGGCACGCCTGACTTGATCGAGAAAAAGGTGCGCGAGGAGATCGCCATCCTGGCGCCGGGTGGAGGGTTCATCCTCGGCCCTGGATGTGGCCTGCCACCCACCACACCGCGTGAAAATATCCACGCCTTGATTGCGGCAGCGCATCAGTATGGGCAGTATCGCGAGGATGGGATGATGGTGATCGTCGAGTAGAAAGTTATTTACCTCTGGCGCGCGTTAGCCCATAACTGCGCGCCAGCAGGTTATCTATGATGCGGCGCGGCAACAGATTGGGCAGGAACCAGTTAGTGATTGCGTTTGGCACAATGGCGTAACGCACCCTGGGTTGAGCCGTTGTCAGCGCTGTATAAATGACTTCGCCGATTCGTTCCGGCGGGAATCCTTTGCGCCCTTCGGCCAGCGCCACATCGCCAAAGTGAGCCAACGATGCCGCGTAATCCGTGTGCTCGTACATGGAGACATCACTTTGCTCCGCCTTGTCCCAGATGGGCGTGGCGACTTCCCCAGGTCCGACGATGATGACATCGATGCCATACAGGATCAGTTCGCGCCGCAACGATTCCGCCAATCCTTCCAGCGCGTGCTTCGATGCCACATAGGCGCCAAGGAAGGGCGAGCCCATCTTTCCGCCTACCGAACTTACCATCACGATGCGTCCTGGTGTGCCGGTGAAGTTGGAACGCGCGCCAAGCAGCGGCGCAAAGGACTGCGTTACGATCAAAGAGCCAGTCAGGTTCACGTCGATCTGCTTTCGGAAATCGGCTATGGGCTGATGCAACAACGGGCCAAACACGGCGATGCCTGCGTTGTTCACCAGGCCGCACAAAGTGTCGCCGGCCAGTTGTTCACGCACGAAGTCAGCGCCGGCGTGCACTGCTGGTTCATCGGTGATATCAAACAAAACCGGCGTCAACGCTGCGCCAAATTCCTGCACCAGTTTGCCCGCATCGCTCTGCTTGCGCACGCTGCCAAAGACATGCATGCCTTTGCTGATCAATATTTTGGCTGTACCCCAACCGATGCCGGTTGAGACGCCGGTGACTAAGACATTTTGCATTGGATTGTTTCACGCTCTTTTTCGGAGTGGATTTATACGCGGTTAGAAGTAAGGTTTTATCAACGTAATCCGACTACGACCCGAGGTCGAGAGCCGCAAGGGCATCATTGTCCCATGAGCCACCCTCGTCATTGGTGTATAGTGTGCCATACCGTTACTTTAGCACGATTCGAACCATAGGGCGTTGCGCCATCCACTAAATTGATGTAGTGCTAGAATAATACTGTTACGCTTGCCGAAGGTGGTACACGTTTGACGTGACACAGAGCACGGGGAAACTACTGAAATGCTTCTCAGAAATTGTACCGCTGATGGTGGGTTGAAAACAGCAGCACAATGAGTCAATTGTGTTTCGGGACAACAAGGAGTTCATCATGAATCTTAAGGCAAAGTTATACAGTATGACAGCAGTATTGGCTATGGCCGTGACAACTGTCGTAGCGCCCGCTCCAGCCATGGCTGCCGGGCATTGGATCAAAGGGTTGACGTGGACGGTGACACCACGCTATGAATATGTCGCCTTTACGACCGATCCAGGTTATGTGGCTTACGATACCTGGACCGCAGTGAAGAATGGCGTTGTCGTTGCCAGTGAGACCAATAGAATAGTCGACTATATGACCAAGACCTGCGACGCAACGCATTGCGACTGGGTTGGGTCAACGACTGCCCCCGGCCCCGATTGGGCGGAATGCGCCGAATATGTGGATGTCGTCTACGATGGCAACAATCTGCAGGCTGTGCCGGACGAAGCCAAGCAAACGATCAAGTTCTCGACTTGCGCTCCCAACCGCGCGGGTGGTCATTGGATCGAAAATCTGGTCTGGACCTTATCGCCTAACTCGGACTATTTCGCGTTCACAACGGACCCGACTTTTGATCCATACGACACATGGAGCGCAGTCAAGGACGGCGTAAAAGTCTTTGGCGAAACCAACAGAGCCATCGACTATATGACCAAGACCTGCGACGCCACGCATTGCGACTGGGTAAGTTTCCTGTCCAACACGGACAGTGACTGGGTGGCATGCGGTACTTATACGGATGTGGTGAAGCATGGCAGCGACGACAAAGGCGCAAGCATGTCGGTTTCGTTTAATACGTGCCCGACCGCCCGCAGCAGCGTGAGTGGCGTTGCGTTTGAGGACCTGAATGTGAACGGTCAATGGGATGCCAGCGAGCCAACCCTCGGCGGTATGTGGTTCAAAGTCACTAATGGCGGTGGTTGGTTTGTGTGCGGCTACGTTGGTAATGACAACACGTTTGGCGTGACCGTCAGTCCCGGGACGTACAACGTGATTCCAGTCGCGCCCAAGGGTTACCGCACGACAACGCCAATGAATACGATTGGCGTTGCGCAGGACAGCACAGGCAATTGGGTCACGCCCTATGCGCCAATCGGTTTTGTCAAGGATACCGAGACGAAAGGTGAAAACTGCGATCAGTTCAGCCCTGCCCGTTAAGCGTCAGGCATAGGATAAGTCGCGTCACAAGACACAGGACTCGCGCCAACGCGCGAGTCCTGTGTCGTTTTTAACGTGAAGTATGTGGAACCATGCTCATTTGACCACGATGCGCGCCAGTGCCAGAACGCTGGCGATCATACAGACCGCGCCGATGACGGGAATCTGGTTGATGAGTAGTAGCGTGCCCGCGATTAACAATGCAGCAAAGACAAACGCCCACGACAGCCGCGACACGCTGCCTTCCAGTCGGCGTAAGTCCTGCGTGGAGGACTGGCTCAGTTGCGCCTTCACCTCAAGCTGACCGTTGAGCGTCTGCGACAACAGCGCGTCGATCTGCCCGGGCAACTGCACCGTAATGCGCGCGATTTTTAACACTTCCTGCAGCACATCCTGCACCGTCTTGGCCGCGCCGCCTCCGGCGATGTCTTTGGCAAACGGCTGAATCTCCTTCCACGCGTTGAATTTGGGATCGAGCGCGGTGCTCATGCCGCTCAGGATGTTGACCGCGCGCCCGAGGTACAGGATGTTCTGTGGAATCTGGAAAGGCAACGTTGAGAGCAGGTCGCGGAACTGTACCGCGAAGCTGTACATTTCGGTAAAGTCCACATCAGACAGATCGTTGACCGTCATGCCCCAGAAACGGTCGAACAACAACCCGATGGCCTGTTCAATGCGGCGCACATCGGCGTCGGGCAGGAAGAAGCCCATGCGTTGTGCGGCGGCGGTCAGGCGGCGCGGGTCTTTCAGGCTGGTGGCGATGATGAATTCTTTCAACTCCTTCATATACGCCGGCGTCACCTTGCCCACCATGCCGAAGTCGACGAAGATGAGCAGGAAGGGTGTCGCTGCCTCGGTGCTTCCGGTGGCGCCGGGGGGAGTATCGGTTGCCGCAATGCCCAGTTCCTTTGCGCGCTGCGGATCGAGGGGTTGAACGAACAGGTTGCCGGGGTGGGGGTCGGCGTGGAAGAAGCCGTCGACGAAGATTTGCTTCAGGTACGTTTGGAACAGCTTGCGCGCAACGGCTTCGCGTGAGATGCCGGCGCTGGCTAATCCTTCGTAATCGGTGATCTTGATCTCTTCGACGTTTTCCAGCACCAATATGCGGCGCGTCGAGAAGTCGCGGTAGGTTTTCGGGATGCGCACCACCGGGTCTGCTGCGAAGTTGATCGCGAAACGCTCGGCGCTGTCGCACTCTGCCACGTAATCAAGTTCGGCCAGCACGCCATCGGCGAATTCCCTGATCAACAGGAAGAGATTGACGCGCCGTCTGAGTGGTTTATACAGTCGCGCCCATCGGCCGATCGTCTTGAGTGAGGCCAGGTCCACATCGACGATTTCATCCATGTACGGGCGTTGAATTTTGACCACCACGCGTTGGCCGGAACGCAGGGTGGCAAGATGCGCCTGCCCGAATGAGGCGGCCGCGACGGGTTCAATTTCAAATTCGGCGAATAACTCACTCACCGGCGCCTTCAATTCAGACTCGATCAACGCGCGCATCCGGGCACTGTCTTCGCCGGGCACCGCATCCTGCAGATCGGCCAGTTCCGTGATGATCTCCTGCGGCAGCATGTCCACGCGCGTGCTCAGGTATTGCCCCAGTTTGATCCACACGCCGCCCAGTTTCACTGCCAGTCCGCGGAAACGGCGCGCCAGCATGATCAAGCGCCGCATGCGCCCTGCTTCGACGCGTTTGCGCCCGATGATGCGCGCGAGGACGAGTTCCCACCACACCAGCCCGCCGATCATGCGCGCGCCGAACCATAAAGCCTGTCGCGAGCGGTTGCGTAACATGCTGCGATTGGCGCCTTGGTAACTGACGGTTTGTTCCGATTTCTTCATATGTATAGTTTTGACAGTCTCGCTAAGGGGAGAGCGTCATCCTTCGATCAATGCTATATTAACTGAACGTGATCATGGATATTCATTCTGACATTATCGAGGCGGGGGCGCATTTTTTTGGCGTCGCTGCTGCAGACCTTACTCGACTCGGCGGTATGGACGGCGTTGCTTTTTCCTACACCCGTAACGGCCAACCCTATGTGCTCAAACTCACACCCTATCCCGGCTTCGCGCCGGTAGCCGGCGAACGCCTGCCTGCCTTGCGCGCGCGGCTGGATTTTGTTCAATACCTCGGCACGCATGGCGTGAGCGTGGCCAGACCCGTCACTTCGCAGAATGGCGAATTGGTTGAGGTCATCCCGCTGCCCGGCAGTACGGACGGGCAGGTCTACGTGGTGACATCAAGTGAACGTGCGCCCGGGAAGCAGGTGTTTGAGGCGCGCGAATGGCATGGCGAGATGTTTGAAGAATGGGGTCGCATGGTGGGTCAGATGCACCGGCTGACCGGCGGCTATGAGGCACAACGCACATGGCCTGATGGCGTGATTGGCGATTGGGAGGGTGAGCACTACTCGTTTGGCCTGAAGTGCCGCGATCAGGAAGTGCGCGCGCGCTGGTTTGCGCTGGCGGATCAACTGCGTCAGTTCAAGCCCGATCCGACATGCTACGGGCTGATCCACAATGATCCGCACCCGTTTAACTTCATGGTGCAGCGGCGCGATGATGGGCGATTGCAACTCACGCTGTTCGACTTCGATGTGTGCGCCTATCACTGGTTTATGACCGACATCGGCATCGCGCTCTATCACGCACTGTGGGCGCGCCGCCGCACCGACCAGTCGCCAGAAGACTTTGCGGTGGATTTCATTCAGAACTTCATGCGCGGATATAACCGCGAGCATGTCATTGATGTGGCATGGTTCCGGCGGTTACCCTTGTTTCTCAGCTATCGACGCATGTTGCTGTACATGGTGTTTTCACACGAGTGGGGGAATCCGACGCCCGAGCAGAAAGAGGAGTTGGCAGCATGGCGGCATAGCATTGTGACGGACGCGCCTGTCGTGGACGTGGATTGGGTGTGATAACGGCTGCTTCGATGATGCTACGTGCGCCACTCATCTCAGAGCTGGAGGAACTCATCCCGGCGCGGATGAAGATGGACGATGTGCCGTCTGCCTCGGTCGCGGTGATCGATGAGGGGCGCGTGTTGTGGGCGCGGACGTTCGGCGTCAAACACATCGAGCTGCGCCATCCAGCGAGTATGGGCACGGTTTTCGAAGCTGCTTCATTGAGCAAGCCCGTTGTGGCTTATGCCGTACTGGCGCTGTGCGATCGCGGCCTGCTGACACTCGAGACGCCACTCTCTGATCTGCTGTCGCAGCCTTATATCCCCGATGAACCACGCCTGAAGCTGATCACGGCGCGGACGGTTCTCAGCCACACCAGCGGCCTGCAGCACTGGATCTGGCATGAGGGTGAAAAGCCAGCCATCCACTTCGATCCGGGTTCGCGTTTCAGTTACTCCAGCCTGGGTTACGTCTACCTGCAACAGGCTATCGAACACATTACTGGTGAGTTGCTGGAGGTGACCATACAACGTGAGGTTCTCGATCCGCTGGGGATGACGCATTCGAGTTTTACGTGGCGCGCCGACTACGATATCGATGCCGCGATCGGGCATGACAACGACGGAAAACCGGTAGCCAAATACAGGCCGGAACGCGCCTTCGCACCGGCTTCACTGCACACGACGGCGCTCGACTACGCGCGATTCATGATCGCCATGATGGCGCCGCCGACAACGCCCGTTTCTCCTGTCGAATCCATTGCGGCGCGCCTGCTCCAACGTCAGATTGTCGTCACTGAAGCCGTGGGCTGGGGGCTGGGCTGGGCGCTCGATTATGGCACAGGCAGTCCGGCCTTCTGGCACTGGGGCGACAATGGCGCTTTTAAGGCCTTCTGCATCGGCTTCGCCGAAAGCCGGTCTGGAATTGTCATCATGACCAACGGATTCACCGGGTTACGCCTGGCGCCGCCGTTAGTGCGAAAGGTGTATGGGAACGATTACGTCGGAGGCGCGGCGTTTAAGTGGCTGAAGGAGTTTTACAGATAGTCATTCGGGTCGACGATTGTAAGGTCTTCACTTTTTGCCGCGCGCAATAAAGTAAGCCGTGGACACTACCGGCGTTCCTCGACAATCCATTCGGACAAGGGACGATCACCGGTATATCGTATGGGTTTTCTTTCGGCAAGGGTGCGCCTGGTGCTCATAGGCTGTGTGGCTTCTGAAAGATCAGGCTGGCGTTCAGCGATCCGCCGTGCTTTCCAGATTTCCTCTGAGGGCCACTGTTGCGCCCACTCCGGGCTGACAAAGCGATAACGCGTCGTCGCCCCCTCGGGCGCCTTCACCTCAATCAAGTCTTCAACCTCAAAACCGCTGCGCCTGAGCAAGCGGATCCAATCGCCGTGTGTCAGGTAAAACTCGACGCCGGTTGTATCGGGCCATTCAATCCGATGCAGCCCGAATGCCGGTCGTCGCAACTGGTTCGTTGCGGCCTGATTTTCATCATCCTGTTCACATAACACCAGCAGCATTGAGCCCACGAGGAAGATCAGCTCGCCTCCAGGTCGTAGCAGCCGTGCCGCTTCGGGCACCCAGCGATACGGGTCGGCCCACAGGCATGCGCCATACTCCGATATGGCGAGGTCGAAGCTGGCGTCGGGGTAGGGCACCCGTTCGGCGTTGCCGTGGATCAGCGTCATCTCAAGGTCATATTCGTGTTGCAGCCGCCGTGCGGTCTGTAACTGGACGGCGGAGTTGTCGATGCCGACGACGCGCGCGCCGCGACGCCGGAGCCATGCGGAGACGTAAGCGGTGCCGCAGCCCAGTTCGATTGTGTCCTTCCCAGCCAGGTTATCGGGGAAAACGTGAAGTTCCGATTCCGGCACGCCCCAGATGCCCCAGGTTGGCTCCTGGCGAGCCCATGCGCGTTCACCCGGCTTCACATATTCCGCTGCATTCTTATCCCACTGGACTCGGTTACGCAGCACATGATCGGGCAGATCGGTCTCTGTAGG
>CAIQQO010000036.1 GCA_903873965.1 uncultured bacterium | reverse complement strand
GCCATGCTGCAAAGCACGATCTATGACCGCGAGGCGCAACAGTTTGCCGAACGCCTGTGCGAGTTCACCCGATTGCCTGTCATGGCTGAGCGCAGCCAGACTGACGGCATCGTGACGTACAGCGCAAGCTTAACGCCGCCGTAGTGGCTTCGCGCCGTGAAAGCGGCAACGCTCCTGTACTCATGGCTTTGTTGTTTTCGGCCTGTCCGCGTTGGTGCAATAGTCGGAATCGGACTATGAAAATTCATAGTCCGCGTGCAGTAACATAGTCCTTCAACTGATTGCCGCATTCACCCAAGCATGCGGCATCTCACATCAAAAACCGGGAGGGTTGCTTGCATGACGGAAGAAGATAGTGTCGTCAACAGTTTTATCGAGAACTACAACAGGATTGACCAGCAGTTGCGCAGGCTTGCCAACATCAAGGAATACAAGCCATTTCCTGAACTGCTGGCTAGCCTGACCAGGTTTGATGTGGCGATTCGTTTGTATGAAGGCGACCTGCGCAGGCTTCACGAGTTAAGAAACATGCTCGTCCATCAAGCGGGCGCTAGATCCGTGGCCATACCGAACGCATGGGCAGCCAGGCGCATAGCAGAGATTGCCGCCGCCCTGACTTCGCCGCCACATGCCCTGTCCATTGCAAACAGGCCAGTCACAACATGCCTGGATACTGATAGCCTGCAAAATGTTGTCGTGTTGATGTGTGAGAAATCCTATTCGCAGATACCGGTCATACGAGATGGAAAGCTCGTATCCGTTCTGACCACCAATGTGATTGCGCGCTGGCTGGCGCAACCTGCGAACAACGAAATTGCTGATGTCATGGCGACGACGGTAAAACAAGTACTCAAGTGTGCATCGCCAGAGGACAGGAAGAGTTATAAGTTGATCCGGCTGGACCAAACCATATTTGATGTGCTGGGCTTGTTCAGCCCCGGTAACCGCGAATACACGATAGATTCTGTCCTTATCTCGGCCAATGGCAAGAGCACCGAAACAATCATGGGCATCATCACGCCAGAGGATTTGCCGAAGATCATTGCAGGCGTACTCCCAGGCGCCTAAACCAGATTTATTTCATCAAACGGAGGGAATGCGAAATGAGTGAATTAATGAGGATTGGGATATTGCTGGTCGACACCGTCACACAAGCGCAGGTAGGGTTGATCGAGTTCAGCCCTTCAGGTATGATGGTTTACAAGATTATTGCGACGGGGCTGCATCCCTTTGCGATGAAATCGGTTGATCGGTTTCTGTCACAAAACGGTATGGCAGAGCCTTTGTACAGGAAATACGCCGACCGATTCGACGAGAACAAAGCGCTGCCGGCATCGATTCTTGAAGAGGAAGCCGGCCGTTACGCCGATCTTATCAAAGCGGCGACCCCGGCGTTGTCGGTTGGCGCCTATCAAGTCACGGCTGAATCTGTTCACTTTAAGTGAGTGGGGATTTGATGTGTGGCTTTTACGGTATCCGATCCGGCAAGGTCACCTCTGTCACGACCGCGATGCGCACCGTCGTTGAGGGGTTGTTGATCAGCGCAGAGTAGCCGAACAGCGGTATGCTCAGGCGCACCGACCCCGGGTTACTCACGCTGAAATTGACGCGTCCATCGGCATCGGTGAGCGTCAAGGCCAGCGGTGTGCCACTCTCTTCGTCCACCAGTCGCACCGATACGCTTTGGATGCCCTCGCCGGCATCGAGCAATCCGTTGCGGTTCACGTCATTGAATATCTGCACGTTCAGCGCTACCACGCGTGGTGTGGCAGTGGGTTGCGGGACAGGCGTTGGCGTGCTGGCGTTGATCTGGCGCACTGGCAGGTTCTGGGCTGAGCGCGGCGTCGGGAATGGCGTCATCGTCGGTTCCGGCGGTACGGGTGTCGGCGGCGCATAGGTGGCCGGCGCCGGTATGGCGCTGGGCGGTGGTGTGCCGAACGGTGTGGCTGTCGGTGTCGGGGTCATGGGCAGGCCGATATCGCACCGTAACGAGTACGTGTGACTGCCTGCTTCGTTTGCGCGCGGCGGGTTGACTTCACCGACCAGGATGTAGGCGCTACCGGTATAGGAGGCTAGCCACGAGAAGCGGCTGGCGAAGTTGCCTTTGGCGCGTTCTTCTGGTGAGATATCATCATTGCCGCCGATGCCGACGCGATCCTGGTTGTAGATGATGATGTTAGTGTCGACGCCCGGCGCCAGAGTCAACGACTGGCAGGTGTAGTAGATGCCCTGCTTTACAGGCAGCCGGAAATAGTCATTGTCCGTGTCATTGGGCGAGAGTGGTTGCGACGGGACAAAGTTGAGGTTGTCGTACATCACGTTCGGTGCGATCAACGCGGCGTGGTCAAAGTCGCCGTTATATTCATACCGATCCGGTGTGCCTGGGAATGGCGTCGATGTTGGCGGCAGCGCCGTGGGCGTCGGAGAAGGGCCGGGTGTAACGGCCTGCAGGATTTCGATCACTTGCAGAGAGTAGTTCTGTCCGCTCACGCGCGGCGATGGATCGACGTTGGTCACCTGAATCCAGTACAGCCCGTCGGCACCACTCGGCACCTGAAAACTGGTCTGCGATCCGCGCGCACCGGCCTGGTAGCGGTTGTTCGGGTTAGAGAATCCCCCGATTGGTGCTACCAGCACAAGATCCGGCGTGACGGTGTTGGCTACCGGTTTGTAGATCGATATTACTGTTTCGACGCCGGCTGCCACGTTCAACGTCGTGGCCTGATAGATACTGCCGCTGCGGCCATAAAACTCGAACCACGATGTTGTCTTGGCTGGACGGCTTGTGAATGGCGCAAAATTCAGGTTATCGATGCGGCTGCCTGCGGCGATAAAACTGGCGGTGCCGAGGCCGCGCAATGGAGTCGGATCGGCTGCTTCAGTCAGAGTGTCATTGGGCGCATAAGCGTCTGGCGTCAATGACGAGGGTGTCGAAGTCGGGTTATTGGGAGGCGTGGGTGTGATGTTGGTTGCAGAACTGCAAAGCGTAATCTGATAAGTCTTGCCCTCGGTTGCTGAAATGGTTGACGCGTTATACGCATTCAGTTTCAGCTTGTAGGTACCGCCGGACAAGGAATAAAAGGTAAACACGGCTGTGCTCTGGGCATTAGCACTGGCGATGACGGAATTTACGGGGTCTTGCAGCAAAGCAATAAACTGCAAATCTGACGCCGTTGATTGCTCGATAGTCATCGTATAGATGATCTGCGCCCCTAAGTTCACCTTATACCAATCAGTATCATTGGCTGGATTCAGCAGGCCAGCAACGTAGTAGAAAGTAGCATCATGAACAACTATGGTACACGGCGTCAATGTAACCGCGTCCAGGTTGTACGCCACGGCTGCATCATTGTTGGTTTCGTAATTGTCTGTGTATATCGTGCCGGCCGTGATTAACCCTTCGTAACGAGCAGGCGCTGCCGCTGCCTGAACCTGATGCGTTGGCGTTGAGCTGATAAAGAGCGCAGCCGCCACCGCCCCGGTCACAACCATTGTGATGGCCAGCCAGAAGATGATTCTTGCCTTGAAAGATGTTTTTACCATTTGATCGCGCCTGATTCGTATTGTACCCGTTGCGTCATATGCGGTAGGGCACTAAAGGCGCCATGCGGTGATAATAGTGCATTATGGAAGATGCAACTTCACAGACGATCAGCCTGTTATGGCCGGGTGAGAGCGCTAATGCTGCTGCCAAGGTGCCGCTGCTGCGCCATGATCGCGCCGTTATTGACCTCGGACTGGATGGGTTGGCCGGTTGGCTGAGCATCGAACCGCGCTACAACGAGGCGACCAAAACGATTCTGGCGACGTTGTGTGATCAGCCCGATGTGATCACGTATCGCCTTGATGTGCTGGATGATTTTCTCAACTGCCCCGGGCTGGACGCAGCACTTGAGGCGCAGTTGCCTGCGCTGGCGCAACTGGGTTACATCGGTGATGCCCACCGACCGATGGAGACGCAATTGCATCAGGCTGTCTCGCGGCTGGGGGAACTGGAATTGTATGTGGTGTGCGTGAGGCAGTTTCGCCAACTGCTTGTGGCTGCCGGCGACGCCCTGCGTTCGACAGGATTGCGCCGGTTGCGCGATGTTCTGGTTGCGCGCGAGGCCGACCCGTCGTTTCAGGCGTTAGCCGCCGAACTGCCGACGTTGGGCGCCGAGGTGCGCAACATTCGCAGTGTGACCATTGGCATAAACTTGGACCCGCAATTATTGCCCATGGAGGCCACGTTGCTCTCGATCAGCGCGCAACGATTTAAGGGCCCGTCCGCGTCGCTCCTGGGCAAGCTACTTGGTGTTGGCCATGATGAATACCAGGGCATCGCACCGCTTCACAGTGTTCCGGCGGCATCATCGGGGTCGGGCATTCCGACGCACAACGGGCAAGGCGTTAACCCGTTGCTGGTGCCGTTGTTCAAGGATTTGAACGATGTGCTTGAATCGGTCGCAAAGCCGTTGCTCAAAGTGCTGACGCGCTATATCAAACACAATGGTCAGTTCCTGACTACGTTGGAGGCGCAGATTGCCTTCTATCTCGGCGCAGCGCGGCTGATCAAACAACTGCGCGCGGTCGGTTTGCCGATGTGCCGACCGGATGTAGCCCCTGTGGATGAGCGCGTATGTGCGGTCAAGGATGCCTACAATTTCAACCTGGCGTTGCGCTTGCTGGATCGTCATCCGCGCGCGGATTTGAGCAGGCAGGTCATCACCAACGATGTGGAGCACGGTTCGCACGGGCGCGTCTTCATCCTCACTGGTCCCAATCAGGGCGGTAAAACGACTTACACGCAGTCCGTCGGGCTGTTGCAGGTGCTGTGCCAGGCAGGGCTATATGTGCCCGGGAGTCAAGCGCGCATCAGCCCGGTCGATGCCATCTTTACACACTTCCCGGTGGAGGAACGTCCCAGCCTCGAAGCGGGCAGGCTGGGCGAAGAGGTCAAACGGCTGGGCGATATTTTCACGCGCGCGACGCGCCACAGCCTGGTGCTATTGAATGAGTCACTGTCCAGCACCAGCCCGGGAGAAGGTTTGTATCTGGCGCGTGATGTGGTGCGGGCGCTCAAACTGCTAGGCACGCGCGTGATCTTTGCCACGCATCTACATGACCTGGCCGTTGATCTCGATACGTTCAACACGGCGCACCCAGGCGATGCCATCGTGGTCAGCCTTGTGGCGCGTTCCGTGCAGGAAGCATCAAGCGGTGTGCAGGCGCGCCGCACATACAAGATCCAGCCCGGCCCGCCTGAAGGGTTGAGCTTCGCGCGTGATATTGCCACGCGTTATGGCTTGAGTTTTGAGCAACTGGAGAAGGCGCTGCAGGAACGAAACGCGATTCCGCCACGCGTGGCATGACGAAAGCGCGGTCGGCAGTGCGTTCCGTTTTATTTTGATGCATAATTCCCAGCATGTCTGACACACCCAAAATCCAGTTCGGCTGGGCGCTCCCGCCCGGCGCACGCGCGACCGAAGATTCATCCGCATTCGATGCTGGCATGCGCCACACGCTCGCGGCGATCAACGGGCATTTCGATTCCGCTTGGATGACTGACCACCTGCAGTGGGGCGAGGACGAATGCCTCGAAGCCATGACGACGCTGGCCTTTTACGCGGCCATCACGCCGGCCAATATGAAGTGGGGCACGATGGTGACATGCCAGTCGTACCGCACGCCGGGATATATTGCCAAAATGGCCAGCACCATCCAGTATCTCAGCGGCGGACGCTTGATTCTTGGCGTCGGCGCTGGCTGGAAAGAGGATGAGTATCACTCGTACGGGTTCGACTACCCCTCACCAGGTGTGCGGCTGGATCAGCTTGAGGAGACTGTGCGCATCATTCGCGAGATGTGGTCGAACCCGCATGATGCCACGTACACCGGCAAGTATTATCGCGTACAGCATGCCAAGAACCTGCCCAATACGCCACAACCGCCCCTGCTAATGATCGGCGGCGGCGGCGAAAAGCGCACGTTGCCCATCGCGGCGCGTTACGCCGACTGGTGGAACGTCACCGCCTACGCGCCCGATTATGCGCGCAAGATAGAAGTGCTCAAGCGCGAATGTGACAAGATCGGGCGCGACTTTGGCGCGATGCGCAAGTCATGGTTTGGCGGTATCGGTATCGGGCGCACACCGGCTGAGATCGAGAAGCACTCGCGCGATGATTTCACGCGCAGCAATGGCTTCACCGGCACGCCCGACCAGATTGCGGCCACGATCCAGAGCTTGATCGATGTGGGCTGCACCTACTTCATGCTTGATACCCGCGGCATTCCGGATGACGAAGAATTGCAGTTGCTGATCGACCTGACCAAGCGGTGGAGTTAATGATGTGAACTCACACTCCCGGAATCTGACAGGTTTCGGGAGTGTGAGCAGTTTGAAAGGAGTAACAACCCATGCCTATCTTTGAATATGATTGCACCGACTGTGGGGTGAGTTTCGAGAAACTGGTTCGCTCGACGGTGCATGCCGACAAGATCGCCTGCCCGAAGTGCACCAGCCGCAAGATCACGCGCCGCATTTCCACGTTCGCCCATACCGTCGCCGGTGGTTCATCTGCGCCCAAGAGCAGCGGGCACTCGTGTAGTGGCAACTGTTCGGGCGGGTGCAAGGGTTGCGGGAATTCGCACTGAGAAGTGAGTGACAAGGTGCAAGAGGGAGCGCGCGCCGTAACATTCATTTACGGCGCGTGTTCTGCTAAAGCACAGACATCAGCCAGCGCCAGGCGAGAAGAGAGGCCATCCCTACGACGATGGTGACCAGCACGTTGCGGGTGCGCCAGGCTACGAGTGATGAGAGCACGGCTGCGATCAAGTATTCGTTCGTGATGCCAAGCTCGATCTGGCTGCTGCGCGGGTAGAGCACGGCTGGTGTGATGATAGCCGTGAGCACGGCTGTCGGGACAAACTTGAGCGCGCGCACCACTGCTGGAGGCAATGGAATTTTCCCCACCAGCACCAGCACCGGGTAGCGTACCGCGATCGTGACCAGCGTCATGCCTATGATCATCAGGATTTCGTTCATGACAGAGCCTCTGCGTCTGCCGATGTGATTTTATCGATCGGCTTGAGGGCTTCGTCTGGATTCAACGATTCGGTGATCACCCCGGCCACAATTCCCAGCACAGCTGCGACCAGCAAGCCCATCTGGTTTGGCAGCCCATGCGCCAGAACCGCCACGATTCCCGCTACAACACTCGCGATGAGCGTTGCCCGGTTGCGCACAAATGAGGCCAGCATGCCGATGAACGTCACGACAAGCGCGAAGTCCAGTCCCCACGCGCTCGGGTTAGGGATAGCCTGCCCGGCTACGATCCCGATGAGCGTGCACAGTTGCCAGTTGCTATACATGAACACGGCTGACCCGAGAAAGTACCAGTGCTTGAAAGGCGAAGGGTCGGTCTTGGTGTAGCGCGCGATGACGACGACAAACGACTCATCGGTCAGCCAGAAACCCAGCGGCGCCAGCCAGCGTTGCGGCAGGTGTTTCATGTGCGGCGCCAGTGATGCGGCGTAGAGGGCGTGACGCAGGTTAACCACGAATGTTGTCAGCACGATGATCAGGACGGGTGCGGCATTCGAGACCAGCCCTGCGGCGATGAATTGCGATGCGCCGGCATAGACAAATGCCGACATCGCCAGCGCGCCGCCGGCCGTTATGCCACTGGTGACCGCCAGCGCGCCAAAGATGATGCCAAATGGCACAGCGCCGACGACGAGTGGAAAGGTGTCTTTGAATCCATTCCAGAACTCTGTGCGGCGAGAAGGCGCAATAGCCTGCGATGGCGCACTGTTCTGTTGCAATGAGGCATTCATGAATCTAGTTCGACGTACATACGTTTGTTGATTTTACCCTTGCTCTTATAGTCAGTGACGCGAATGGTTCCGACTTCCGACGAATTGGCCACGTGCGTCCCGCCGTCAGCCTGCATATCCAGCCCGACGATCTCGACCACGCGAACGTGCGTGATGCCTTCGGGGAGCAGGTTAATCTTGGTGCGGATTAGGTCTGGTATCTGGAAGGCTTCAGCGCGCGGTAGGATGGTGACGCGTATGGCGCGCGCGGCGGCGACCTCGGCATTCACGGCGCGTTCCACATCCTGCACGAAGTCCTTGTGCAGCGTCTCGAACTCGAAGTCCATGCGGCCTTTGAGCGGGTCCATGTTGCCGCCTGTGACCTGCGCACCAAAGTCGCGAAAGATCACGCCACACAACAGGTGCATCATCGTGTGCGTCCGCATGAGTTGATAACGCCGTGTCCAGTCGATCTGCCCGCGCACCCGCGCGCCGATCATCGGCAGGGGCGCATCATTGCCGACGATGTGCCATACCGCATCACCGGCCTTCATGACTTTGGTCACGGGATAGGCCATCGCATCATCGCCCAAAGCGCCCGCGTCGTTGGGCTGTCCGCCGCCGCCCGGATAAAACGCAGAGCGATCCAGCGTCACGGCGCGTTGTACTGTATCGATGGCCGTGATGGTGGCGTCGAAGCTCTGCAAGTAACTATCGGTCTGATAGAGAAGTTCAGTCATGAAGCCTATTCTAGAGGCAAGAGGCTGGAGAGGCGATCCTGCAATGGAACCCATGTGCGGTGAAGCGAGCCTGTATACACCGACTGTGGTTGCATGAGGCGATTGGCCTGTTGCTGTTCGAGGCAGTGCGCTACCCACCCTGCGCTGCGCGCGATGGCGAATGTGGGGGTGAACAACGCCGCTGGCAGCCCGACGCCGTGCAGCAGCAATCCGGCATAGTACTCGACGTTGGCGTACAGGTCGCGCCCGGGTTTGTATTCGGCCAGCAGGCGCACCGCAATGTGTTCGATCTCAATCGCAAGCTGATAGACGTCTATCTGCCCCTCGGCTTCATACACTTGTCTGGCGGCAGTAGAGAGCACATACGTGCGCGGATCACGCACTTTATAGTCGCGATGCCCGAAACCCATCAATCGTTCGCCACGAGCGAGTTTGTCGCGCAGGAAACGTTCCGCGTCCGCGTTGGGCTGCGCGCTGATGTCCAGCACGGTCTGCAACGCCGGGCCGGGTGCGCCGCCATGCAACGCGCCCTTGAGCGCGCCCACGGCGCCGGTGACTGCCGAGATCAAATCTGACTGCGTTGAGATGATGGTACGTGCTGCGAAGGTTGAGGCGTTGAGCGCGTGATCGATCAGCGCGACGAGATACGTCTCCAGCGCGCGCACGCGCGAAGCACTCGGCGCTTCACCCGTCAGCATATACAAATAGTTCGTGGCATGATCGAAGTCGGCGCGCGGCGTGATTGGTTCAAGCCCGCGCAGCATTCGCCAGTAAGCAGCGACAATCACCGGGAACCGCGCGACGACGGCCAGACCATCGCGTTGCGCCACAGTCGCTGCAGCAACCTCGTCCTCGTTGCGTAGTGTGAGGGTGCCGACAGCCATGCGCAACGCGTCCATCGGCTCGATCGCTTGTTGTGCGGCGGCGCGCAACAGCGCCATCGTTGCGCCAGGCAAACGCCGTTCACGCACAAGGTCGTGCTTGAACGCGTCGAGTGCGGCCGCACCGGGCAGGCGGTCGGTCCACAGCAGATAGGCGGCCTCTTCGTACGTCGCCTTTGTTGCCAGTTCTTCCGCAGCGAATCCGCGAATCACCAGTTCGCCGGCCTGACCGTCAACGTGGCTCAGGCGAGTATATGCCGTCGCGCCGTGCAACCCGAATTTCGATGCGATAGCGGTGTCTGTGGCCATGTCAGTGGGCTACGGGTTTCTGGAAAGTGATGATGACGACGACAGCGCCAATGATGACGGCTGCGGCCAGCAAGGTCTGCGGGGTAATCGGTTCATTTGCCAGCGCCCAGCCGAGGAACACGGCGACGACCGGGTTGACGTAGGCATAGGTCGAGACGCGCGATGCGGGCGCGTGTTTCAATAGCCACACATACGCGCTGAATGCCATGAACGACCCGAAAAGTATCAGATAGACAAATGCTGTTACTGACTGCCACGATATCGCTTCGATGTGCAGACGCGTCCAGTCGCCGCTGAAGACCGACGCGATCAGTAGCAACGCGCCGCCGCTCAACATCTGCATGCCGGTCGACAGAAAAGGTGACTTGGGTAAATCGGCGTGACGCCCGTAGATCGATCCTGCCGCCCACGACAACGCGGCGAAAATGACGACGATGGCGCCCACCAGATCGATCTGGGCGCTGGAGGCGAGGTTGCTCGGCCCGATCAACAGCACGATGCCTGCCAGCCCAAGTAATAACCCGATGATCGTCATGCGATCAGGGCGCGCGCCGCCGGGTCGCAGCCAGTCGAGCAGGACCATCCATGAAGGTGTCGTGGCCAGCAACAGCGCAACGACGCTGGAAGTCACGCGCTGCTCAGCCCATACCACGGCGCCGTTGCCGGTAAACAGCAGCAAAGCGCCGGTGATCGCTGTGCTGATCCATTGGCGCAGGGTGGGGCGGGGTGTACCGCGCGCACGCAGCCATACATAGACGCATGCGCCCGCAATGACAAAGCGCACGCCTGCCATCAGGAACGGCGGCAGTGTTTGTATAGCGAACCGGATCGCCAGGTAGGTAGAACCCCAGATGAGGTAGACAGCTGTGAAGGCGACAAGGGTTTGCGTGCGCAGTGATAATCTGCCTGCGCCGTTTGAATCTCGAATCTCCAATCCTGATCTCCTTATTTCCCGCCGAACAAACGTTTGCCCAGGGCTCGCAACGAGGTTGCAGGAGCGGCCAGGCATCCGGGATTGGTGTTGGGCGGCGTCGGTGTAGGCGCGGGATCGGTTGTCGTGGGCGGCGGCGATACGGGCGGGATGGCAACCACGTTGATGCCCACATCGGCCCAGCCTTTGCGCACCGCCTGATGTTCGAGGCTGTTATTGCCGAACAGTTCACCGGCGGTCTGAGCGGTCAGGTTGGCGCACTCCTGAAAATCGGATGTGGCGCGCAGCTTGTCGCGCAGTGTCACGAACCACAATCGCCCTGCCTTTTCCCACGCATTGCCACCCATCTCAAGAGCCATGAGATAGAAGGCATGGTTCGGGATGCCGGAATTGATGTGTACCCCACCGTTGTCGCCGCCCATGTTCTGGAAGTCCTTCATCGTGGCCGGCTGCGGGTCTTTGCCCAGGATGGGATCATCGTAAGCGGTGCCAGGCGCTTTCATCGAGCGCAGTGCTACGCCCTTGATCCGCGCTGCCAGTAGCCCTTTGCCAATCAGCCAGTCGGCCTGCGTTGCGGTCTGGCCCAGCGAACGCTGTTTGACGAGTGACCCGAAAATATCGGAGATCGATTCGTTTAAGGCGCCGGACTGGTCGGAGTAGTTCAGGTTGGCGGTATATTGCGTTAGGCCGTGCGTCAACTCGTGTCCGATCACATCAATGGCGATGGTGAAGCGGTTGAATATGCGTTGATCAGCGGGTAGGCTCTCTTCGCCGTCGCCGTATACCATCTGCTGGCCGTTCCAGAAGGCGTTGTCGTAGTTGGTTTGATAGTGGATGGTGGAATCGAGGCGCAACCCTTTCCCGTCCACCGACTCGCGCCCGTACACGTCGTGATACAGGTCGTAGGTCGCACCCGCGCCGTCATAGGCTTCGTTGACGGCGACATCGCTGCTGGGGCCGTCACCTTCACCTCGCACCCGCGTGCCGGGGAGGGTGTCGCTATGAGACGCATCATAGACTACGCGATCTTTGCCGTTTAAGACGCGTGCAATGGGCGATTGGACTCTGGAAATGGCGAGTTGGCGGTTTTCGCGCAGCGTCGCCGTAATGTTCAGAGTGTTTCGCGCCCATGTTGCCTGCTGAGGGGTGCCGCGAGTGGATATCTCTTGCAGGATATGCGGGGGAAGTATGCAAAATATCGGATGAAAATGCGAGCAATTGCCCATGGCTATTTACCTCCAGAAAGACTGATCAAACTGGCACGGAACACAGAGGAATCCTGCGGGCTTTAGGTGCCGTGGGGCTAGTTTACCCTATATTGCATGGGGGCAGTCGGTTATTGAGAGGCCTCATTGGCTTCGAAGATGGGCGCAAGCAGATTATCAACGGGCACGTAGTCATCGGCGAAGGTGAATTGTGGGCCGTTCTTCAGCATCTCCGTCACCCTTTCACTAGATAGAAGTGACTTGTCGATGTCATGTACACTATCGTCGCCGGTCATGTTGCGCAAGCGAGTGATGTCGATGGGCTGGAGTGAGGCAAGGACGATGAAGGGGCTGTGAACCAGAACGTCATAATCGGGTTTTGAGGGGATGAGGTAGACGTGGTTAAAGGTTAACTTCAATGTATGCATAAATGTAGTGATGAAATTGAATGGTTTACCATCGACCACATTCAAGATATATATCCCGTCATCGGTCATATGCCTGCGCAATTGTTCGTTGAACTCGCGCGTGGTGAGATGATACGGCACCGAGAAGTCGCTGAAAGCATCACCCAGGATAAGGTTGTACTGTTTACTTGCGGGAAGTTGCCCCACAAAAGTGCGCGCGTCTTCATTGGCAATGGCAATACGCGTATCAGGTTTCAGGCCGAGGAAGTCATACGCGATCTTGGTTACGCCGGGATCAATCTCAACGACATCAATCGTGCTCTGCGGATAGGCAGCCTCGAGATAACGCGGAAATGTGTAAGCACCACCGCCAATCGATAGTGTATTCAGGGCAGATTGGACGCTCTTTGTATTTTCCGAGACTCCCGGAGTGTTAGTCGTCAAATCTCCATCAGTTGATGCGATGTATTCTGTGACTTCAGAGACGATTTTCTCGTAAGGGTAGACCAGTTTAAGCGGGTTATCAAGTGATGAATAGCCATGTACCAGCCGATCCAGCGCCAGTATGCGCACGGTAGTCTGGTCATCCAGCGTCCTATCGATTATACGAATACAGAAATAGTTCGTCTCACGCATGCACGGGCCAGCCAGCACTTTTTGCATGGGCGTAAAGCCTATGGCGATGAGCAAGAAAGCACTGGCTGCTGCGGTGATGATGCGTTGCCGCCCTGTGACAGCCAGCAGCAGCCCCATCACGATCAGAATGATGCCTACGCCCAACATAATGGTGCGCGTGCCAAACCATGATATCAGGTAGTAACCGGTGGCAAACGTGCCCAGGATGCTGCCAAGCGCGGATGAGGCGTAGATTTTGCCGATCGTGCTGCCCGAGTGGCTGAGGTCTTCCATCGTGAGCTTGACCACCAGCGGCGAAATCGTGCCAAGGACAGTGCTGGGGATAAAGAAAATGCTGCTGATGTAGACCACCATGCGCGTGACTAAAGGCAGGTTGGGGAACAGTGCCAGGCCTTGTTCCCCAAACGTGATGGCCGTGAGTAGTACGCTCAAACTGGCTACACCAGCCAGGATAAAGATCACGCCAAGAAATGGTCGTGACGCAAAGCGGTCGGCCAGTTTGCCGCCGATGAAGTTGCCGGCGCTCATGCCGGCGAGAATGACGCCGATGACGCTGGTCCAGGTGTAAAGCGAAACCCCGACATAAGGGGCGATGATGCGCCCGGCGACTAACTCAATCGTCATCACGCAGGCGTTGCTAATAAACACGATCAGGCTTGGCTGCCATAGCCAGTCTTTTTTCATCACAAAACCGCCTATTGATCACACTATGACGTCGAAACAATTACGGCTTAGTCTATGACAACAGGGCGCTATGTCAATCGTCAGTACTGCTCATTCGTGCTGCACATTTATAGTTGCGACGTTAATGACGGGGGCGGCGTCTCGTGCTCGATCACCCAGTACACGCCGTTCTTGCGATCCAGATAGTGCATGTCGATGAGTTCGCGCCGCAAGGTGGCATAGTCTTCATTGATTGGCTTGATGATCTCGTTCACCTGCATCTCGGTGTAGGTTCGTCCCGGCTCGAAGAGTTTCGCCAGCCAGCGGATGATCACCTCGATCTTTTTCAATTGTGTAGGGATCTGTTTAAGCTTGCCGTCCACCACGTAGACTTGCATGACTTTCTTGGCGTAGGCGTCCTGATCGATGTCATCGGCTACTTGGCGCAGTTTTTCGGTCGACAATATCTCTTTGGCCATGCTGTTCAACTGGTCGACGCGCAAGGAATATACGTTGTAGTACTGCTGTGCGCGCGCCTCCACCAGTCCGGCGTGCTGCAGATACTGCAGGTGATGAGAGACAGTCGGTCCGCTCAGCCCCAGCATGGCGGCGAGTTCGTCCCCGCTGCGCGGCTGTTGCGCCAGCAGCCCGATGATTTTCAACCGAGATTGATCTGCCAGCGCTTTGAAGAATTCCAGTAACCGGTCAAATTGATTTTCCATGTTCGAGTCCATGACACGCCTCCGTGAATCTAATTAGATGAATATATAATTGATTATACGGACGTGATGCATATTTGTCAATTCCCCGCTTCAGATGCTTCGAACATGGGGGCAAGCAGGTTGTCAACCGGCACAAAGTCATCGCTGAGCACCAGTTGCATGCCGTTGCTGAGCAGCGTTTCGACCTTGCTGTCGGGCAGGAGCCATTGGTCGATGTCGCGCACGTCGTCGTTGCCGGTCATCTGACGCAGGCGGTCGGTGTCGATCGGTTGGGCAGATGTGAGTACGATAAACGTGCTGCGCGCTACGTTGTTGTATTCGGTTGAGGTCGGGATCAGATAGACATTCGGGAAGGTCAATTTGAGCGTTCGAATAAAAGCCGCGACAAAGTTAAACGGCTTGCCGTCGATCAGGTTGAGGATATAGATACCGTCATCGGTCATGTGCGCGCGCAACTTGTCGTTGAACTCACGCGTGGTCAGGTGATACGGCACCGAAAAGTCATTGAAGGCATCGCCCAGCACCAGGTTGTACTTCTGATCGGCGGGCAGTTGCTCCACAAAGGTGCGCGCGTCTTCGTTGATACTCTGGATGTGCGTGCCGGCTTTCAGCCCCAGGTGTTCATATGCCGTTTGCGTCACACCCGGATCGATCTCCGCCACATCGATGCTGCTCTCCGGATAGACGGCTTCGAGGTAGCGCGGGAAGGTATAGCCGCCGCCGCCGATGAACAGCGCGCGCAGTGTTTTCTGACGCAGTGCCAGGTATTGCGTCGTTTCAGCCGCTACTTTCTCGTACTGATAGACCATCTTGAGCGGGTTATCGAGCGAGGAATAGCTATGCACCAGCCGATCCAGCGTCAGCACCATGACCGTGCTTTGGTCTTCCAGCGTTTTTTCGTGCACCCGGATGCAGAAGTAATTGGTTTCACGCATGCACGGACCGGCCATAACCTGTTGCAGCGGGGCAATGCACACAGCAACGATCAACGCCGCACTAACCGCCGCGGCAATGATTCGTTGCCGCCCTGTGACAGCCAGCAACAGCCCCATCACGATCAGAATGATGCCCACGCCGAATATAATGGTGCGCGTTCCAAACCATGAGATCAGGTAGTAACCGGTGGCAAACGTGCCCAAAATGCTGCCGAGCGCGGATGAGGCGTAGATTTTGCCAATCGTGCTGCCCGAGTGGCTGAGGTCTTCCAGCGTGAGCTTGACCACCAGCGGTGAAATTGTGCCGAGGACGGTGCTCGGGATGAAGAAGATGATACCGATGTAGGCCACCATGCGCACGATCAAGGGCAGGTTGGGCACGAGGGCCAGCCCCTGTTGACCAAACACATTGGCGGTGTATAGCACGCTCAGGCTGGCGATGCCGGCCAGAATGAAGAGCGCGCCCAACGCCAGGCGCGAGGCGAAGCGGTCAGCCAGTTTACCGCCGATGAAGTTACCGGCGCTCATGCCAGCGAGGATGACGCCGATGACGCTGGTCCAGGTGTAAAGCGAAACGCCGACGTAAGGAGCGATGATGCGCCCGGCGACTAACTCAATCGTCATGACGCAGGCATTACTGATGAACACGATCAGGCTTGGACGCCACAACCAGTCTTTCCCCAAGGGTTTGAGTGCGGCGGGAGGGACAGCTATTTTCATGTGATTCTCTCAATCGGATAATATCGACCTATATCTTATGCTGAGTTGTTTCTGGCTGCGCGGCTAGCTTTGCGGCGGATCAATTTCAAAGCGGAACCGCACGCCGCCGATGCTGATGATGTCAGAGGTCGTCAATAGGCTGCGCATGACGAGCACATCGTTGACCAGCACACCGTTGTGGCTGTTGTGATCTTCTATCCACCAGGCGTGTTGATCGGGATGCCATATAAGGCGCGCGTGCCGTTGCGACACGAACTCGTTATCAATACGCACCACGCAGTTCGGATCGCGTCCGATCCATACTGTGGCGCGGACGCCAATGGCATAGCGCGACCCTGCGCCAGAAGCATCGCGCCCCGTGGCATTCAGCCGAACCAGCAGCGCCGGTTGCATGCGTTCCCAGGCGGGAGCAGCGTCACGTTCACGCACCATATACCAGATTGCTACACCGATGAACGTCCACAGCGCGATGATGATCAGAATGCGCAGAGCGAACTGGAAGAGGGGATCCACTGGGGACGACAGCGGCATCATGTCGGCGCGCGCACCGTCCGGTCGAAGAAGGCTTTGAACTCTTCTTCTTCAATTGTCTCCACATCGATCAGCCGTTGGGCAATCTTGTCCAGCACGGCGCGTTGCTCGGTCAATACCTGTTTGGCCTGACTGTAGGCCGCGTTCACCAGGCGCTGCACTTCCCGGTCGATTTCGAGCGCAATGGTATCACTGTAGTCGCGCTGTTCACCCAGGTCGCGCCCCAGAAATACCATCTCATGTTTCTGGCCATAGATCATTGGCCCCATCAACTCGCTCATGCCGTAACGCGTGACCATATCGCGGGCGATCTCGGTGACGTGTTGCAGGTCGCTGCTTGCGCCGGTGGTAATGTCGCCAAAGATGATCTCCTCTGCGGCGCGCCCACCGAGCGCCTTGCCCAGTTCGTCCAGAAACTTGGCGCGGTTGACGTAATGCGCATCTTCGTCGGGCAGCGTCCAGGTGTAACCGCCCGCCGGGCCGCGCGGGATGATCGTGACTTTATGTACCGGGTCGCAGTTCGGCAGCATCCGCGCCATCACAGCGTGTCCGGCCTCGTGATAGGCGGTAATGGTCTTTTCGCGCGGGCTGATGATGCGGCTCTTGCGCTCCGGCCCGATCATCACGCGCTCGATGCTTTCGTCGAACTCGGACATGCTGATGCTCTTGCGATTACGGCGCGCCGCGAGAATCGCAGCTTCGTTTACCAGGTTCTCGATATCCGCGCCCACGAAACCAGGACAGCTTCTGGCGACTTTCGCCAGGTCGACATCGGCCGCGAGTGGTTTGCCGCGCACATGCACCTTCAATATCGCCGCGCGGCCTTTGACGTCGGGGCGATCGAGCATCACGCGCCGGTCGAATCGGCCGGGGCGCATCAGGGCGGGATCAAGGATGTCGGGGCGGTTGGTGGCAGCGACCACGATCACGTTGGTGTCGGTGTCGAAGCCATCCATCTCGACCAGAATCTGGTTGAGCGTCTGTTCGCGTTCATCATGCCCGCCGCCCAGACCTGAACCGCGGTGTCTGCCGACGGCGTCGATTTCGTCAACGAAGATGATGCACGGCGAGTGGCGCCTGGCCTGCTCGAACAAATCGCGTACGCGGCTGGCGCCGACGCCAACGAACATTTCGACGAACTCGCTGCCGCTGATGCTGAAGAACGGCACGCCGGCCTCGCCGCTGACGGCCTTGGCCAGTAATGTCTTGCCGGTGCCAGGGCTGCCGATCAGCAGTACTCCCTTGGGGATGCGCGCGCCCAGCTGGATGAACTTCTCAGGCTCTTTGAGGAACTCGACGATTTCCACCAGCTCCTGCTTGGCTTCATCCGCGCCGGCCACATCCTGAAAGGTGACACTGGGACGGTCGCCGATGAACATGCGCGCGCGGCTGCGTCCAAAATTGATGGCCTGGTTGTTTGCACCCTGCGTCTGACGAAGGAAGTACCAGAGAGCAATGATCACTACAATCGGGACGACGAGAAGACTGACGGTCATCATCAGGTCGCGCCAGTCGAATGGTGTGACGACCTCGATTTTGATCCTGGCCAGTTCGTCCGCGGTCACGCCAAAGTCGCGCAACTGGTTGCCGATGGTGGCGCCGAGTTCTTTTTTGGACGAGGCATCTGCGCGCCCGCTCTTGAACTTGATGATGATGTCATCGTCAGAGATGGTGATTTTGTCTACATCGCCGTTTCTAACGAATTGCGCGAGGTCGGACAGTTGGATGGCATTCAGCCGGTTCACGCCGCCTTGCGCCACGAGTGCCACGATGGCGATGACCGCAACGACGGCGAGGATCGCCAAGACTATTTTACGCGAGCGGGATAGCTTATTTATCATCAAACACTAGTACGCATTCTGATCCGTCCCCGACACCGTGTGCCAGACGGTCAGCAAAATGATCTTGATATCCAGCCATGCCGACCAGTTTTCGATGTACCAGAGGTCGTATTTGGTGCGGTCTTCGATCGAACTGTCGCCGCGCAGTCCGTTGACCTGCGCCCAGCCAGTCATACCGGCTTTCTCGCGGTGCCGTTCCATGTAGCGCGGGATGCGCTTGCGGAATTGCTCGACATAAACCGGGCGTTCGGGGCGCGGGCCGACCAGGCTCATTTCGCCGATCAGCACATTGATGAATTGCGGCAGTTCATCTATATTGGTTTTGCGGATAAACCGCCCGATGCGGGTGACGCGTGGGTCGTCCTTCACCGTCCAGCCCGGACCGTGTCTTTCGGCGTCGGTGCGCATGGAACGAAATTTGAGCACATCGAAGCGCGTGCCGTCTAGCCCCATGCGTTCCTGCACCAGGAAGGCCGGACCGGGCGAGTCGAGTTTGATCAACACGGCCACCAGCATCATTAATGGCGAGAGGAAGATCAGCCCGAAGGTGCTGCCAAAAAGGTCGATGGCGCGTTTGAGCACCAGTTTCCAGCCGCGCAGCGCGACGTCGCGCACATTTAAGAGCGGCAGCCCGCCCAGTTCGCTGATGGTCATCTGCCCGGCCATGATCTGAAACAGGTCGGGGTAGACCTTGATGCTGATGGTGCTGCGGTCGCACCGCGAGATGATCGTGATCAGATCATCGTCTTTGGCTTCCGGCGCGGCAATGATCACCTCGTCCACACTTTCGCGCTCGATGGCTGTCGACAAAGATTCCAGGTCGCCCAGCAGGCGCACTCCGGCGTGCGGGTGGACATAAGGGTCTGTCTCTGCGTTTTCACCTTTGCTGGTGTTGACCATGCCGATCAGGTCATAACCCAGACGAGGTGTCTGCATAATGCGTTGCATCAGGGCGGACGCCGTTTCGCCCGAACCGACCACTACCACACGCGTGCGGCCGTAGCCCTTGTATTGCATCCAGCGCTGGGTGCGTCCCTGCAGCCCGCGCAGCACGACCACAAAGACGATGCTCAGAATCCAGGCATAGATCATCACGCCGCGCGAATAGTCGAAGGTGCCAGAAGTGCTCTTGAAGCTGAGTGAGGTGACGGCGATGTTGATCAGCGTGCCGATCGACACCCCCGAAAAGATGGCCGCAAGTTCGGTCGAACTGTAACGCGTGCGCTGGCGGTGATACATGCGCCCGAAGAAGAAAGCCACCGTGACAAAGACCAGTTGCATGATCAGCAACGGCAGCAGGTCGCTGAAAACAAGGTTTTCAGAGGCTTTTTCCGGCAGCGGGATCAGAATGCGCAGTTCGAAACCGGCCAGGAAACCGAGAAGAATAGCGACAACATCAGCCGCCAGCAACGACAAGGTGAGTGCGTTGTGGTAGTTTCGTCTCAGAAACGGCGTCTGATTCTCCACTGGCGCCAGTGCTTCCTGCATACTGTTGCATTATAGAGGAAACGTGAAACGTCGCGGGGATGGGGCGGTGCCATAGTAAACTTAGCCCATAATTCGATGATAGAGAGTGAATAAGAAACCATGAGTAACCCACCCCTGCGCAGGCTGAAACCGCGCGTTTTTTCCGGCGTGCAGCCGACCAATGCCCTGCATATTGGCAATTATCTTGGCGCGATCCGGCGCTGGGTGCTGGAACAGGATTTGAAGGAGAACTTCTACTGTGTCGTGGATATGCACGCCATTACGGTGCCGCAAGACCCCACAACGCTGCACCGCAAGACGCGGGAACTGGCCGCACTGTATATTGCCTGTGGGCTGGACCCGCAGAAGTGCGTCATCTTTGTGCAGAGCCACGTGCGCGCGCACGCGGAATGTTGCTGGATTTTGAATTGCATCACGCCGCTGGGCTGGCTGGAGCGGATGACGCAGTACAAGTCGAAGGCCGCAGCGCAGGAAAGCGTGCTAACCGGTTTGCTCGATTACCCGGTGCTGATGGCGTCGGATATTCTGCTGTATGACGCCGACGAAGTGCCGGTGGGCGAAGATCAGAAGCAGCATGTCGAATTGACGCGTGACATTGCACAACGCTTCAACATGCTGTTCGGCGATACGTTTGTTGTGCCAGCGCCCATCATCCCGCAGAGCGGCGCGCGCATTCGGGGCTTTGACGATCCCAGCAAGAAGATGAGCAAGAGCGACGCCGCCAATCGCGGCCACGCCGTTTTGCTGACCGATAGCCCAGACGAAATCCGCCGCACGATTAAGCGCGCCGTTACCGACACGGGCCGCGAGATCGTTTTCAGCGAGGCGCCCGAGAAGCTAGGCGTGAATAATCTGCTTGAGATTTACGAGCTGCTGACCCAGCAGTCGCGCCCGGAAATTGAGGCGCACTTTACCGGCAAGGGTTACGGCGCGCTGAAGGGCGAAGTGGCAGAGGTGGTCGTCGAAGGGCTGCGCCCGATTCGCGAACGGTTTAATGCGTTGATGACCGAGCCGGGTGAACTGGATCGTATTCTGGACGACGGCGCGGCGCGCGCTGCGGCTGTGGCCGAGCCGAAGGTGCAGGAAATCAAGCGCCGGGTTGGATTCGTTGTGAGGTAGCGCCGGCACGCCGGCAATTTATCCTATGTGAGGTGGGTCATGAGCCAGATCGCTGTTGATTACGAAACATATCTCATTGAAGTCATTCGTGAGCTTGGCAAGCCATGGCCAGGCAACCGGACGGTCAATATCGTCGTGCATGGTCACAGCGTGCCGTCGGGTTACTTCACCACGCCAGTGGTGAACGCGCTCGATGCCTATCCGCATCAGTTGTATGTCGCGCTGAAGCAACGCTTTGCCTATGCCGTGCTCAACGTGATTGTGACCGCCATTGGCGGCGAGAACTCCGCGCAGGGCGCGGCGCGTTTCGAGAGCGATGTGCTATGCCACAAGCCTGATGTGGTCACGATCGACTATGCGTTGAACGATCGTGGCATTGGGCTGGAGGCCGCCGAGCGCGCGTGGCGCAGTATGATCGAGACGTCGCAGGCGCGCGGCGTCAATGTCATTCTGCTGACGCCGACGCACGACATGATGTCGTTGCGGCGCGGTGAACCCATCTGGGCGGAGGAGTTGCCCAAACACGCTGCGCAGGTGCGCCGACTGGCGGGCGAGTATGGCGTGGCGTTGGCTGACAGCGATGCCGCTTTTCATCACTACATGGATGCGGGTGGTCACATCCTTGACCTGCTTTCGCACATCAACCACCCCAACAGGCTGGGGCACGAACTTGTCACGCGCGAACTGTTGCGCTGGTTTCCGGCGCAATAAGGCATCGACATCCAGACACAGGTTTCAGTTAGTATTACATAAAGGCAAGAGGTAAACATGGCTACTGGACTACGGATTGCGGTTGTCGGCCTGGGCTTTGGGGCTAAGTTTGTCCCGATTTATCTCGACCATCCCGACGTGGCATCGGTCGTTATCTGCGACAAGGATGAGGGTCGTCTGCAGACGGTGGGCGAGCGTTTCAACATCGCGCGTCGCATGACGGATGTGGCCGAGGTGATTGCCTCACCCGATATCGACGCCGTGCATTTGATCAGCGGCATCCCGGATCATGCCCCGCAGGCGACCGCGGTGCTCAATGCCGGCAAGCACTGCGCCAGCACCGTGCCGATGGCGACCAGCATCGATGATTTGCGCGCGCTGGTTGAGGCGCAACGGCGCAGCGGTTGCAACTACATGATGATGGAGACCGCCGTATATACGCGCCAGTTTCTGCATGCGCGCGCGTTGCGTGACGGCGGGGATTTAGGGCGCATCCAATTCCTGCGCGGCGCGCACTATCAGGACATGGAGCGCTGGCCGCCGTACTGGGCAGGTCTGCCACCGATGTGGTATGCCACGCACGCCGTCAGCCCATTGCTGGCGATTGCCGGGGCGCGCGCGACGAAGGTGCACTGCTTCGGCTCAGGCGTCATGCGTGCCGAATTGCAGGCACAGTATGGCAACCCGTTCCCTATCGAGACTGCCATTTACGAATTGGATCAGCCGAACCTCGCCGCCGAAGTCACGCGCACGCTGTTCCACTGCGCCCGTCCGTACATGGAGAGTTTCGTCATTTATGGCGAGAACGCATGTTACGAGTGGCAGATGGAAGATGAACCGCCCGTGCTGTTCCGCGCCAGCCCGGTGACGCCGGGTGAGGTGCGCCGGCAAACCGTTGAGCGACCCGTTGCGCCCGATCGCGCTGACCTTCTGCCGGCGCAGATTGGCAAGTACACACAACGTTTTGTGTATAACGATGATGATCGCCACCTGTCGTTTGAGCAGGGCGGCGGGCATCATGGCTCACACCCGCACCTGGTGCATGAGTTCGTGCGCAGCATCGTTGAACGGCGCGCGCCGTGGATCGACGCCGTTACCGCGGCGAATTGGACAGCCGCGGGCATCTGCGCGCATGAGTCGGCGATGCGCGGCGGGGCGGTTGTGGATGTGCCGGCGTTTGACGACCCGATAATGGGATAAAACAGGCTATTGAGCTGGATGGAGGGGGCTTAATGCAACCGCGCCAACTAATCCGTGTGAAGGTATGTCTTTGCGTCGGAGTTATGTCTATCCTGGCATTATCGTGCGCATCGACCCAATCGCTGCAACCCACCGTTGAGTACAAGACGACAGTATCGCTGCAACCTACCATTGAGTACAGGGCAACAGCCTCTCATGACTGTGATTGGTACACGAATGTGATCGTGTGGCGCGATGACAACAGAAATGGCGTTAGCGACCCTGGCGAACCTTTTCTTTCTGACGTCGCGGTCTACACGGATGATATCTACAATCATTACAATCGCGTTGGTATGGCGATGAGCGATGCGCATGGGGTGGCGAACCAGCACGTATCCTTGCCTGGATGCCCGAAAACCGAATTTGAGGTGTTCGCTGAGCCGCCTGCGGGTTATACGCCAACCACGCCATTAAGAATGAATGCTGCGGGTTGGAGCGCCGATCGCGTTATTCGGTTCGGGTTTGCTTATTCACTATCAGTGACACCAACACCTGGTCATGTTGCGCAGGTTAATTGCACACAGTTCTACGTTGGCTCATCTCAAATCAATGCAATTGCCGTCGCAGCAGATGGCGCCATCTGGGCTGCTCCAGACGCTCATCGCATAAGTCGTATCGACCCCAAAACAGCGCAACGAAAAGACTATAACCTGGACAGCGGAACTGCTTCTGAGAGTGCTGCAGGGATTGCCATTGACTCTGACGGCGCAGTATGGCTCGGAACCTCTGGCGGCGCCAGCCGACTGGATGGCGACACATGGACGCATTTTCATCAGAATGACGGACTGATGGATGATAGGGTTTATGCTGTTGCAACAACCCCGGACAAAAGCGTCTGGTTTGTAACGCATGAGGGAATCTCGCAATACAGGTCGGCAACTTCAGCCTGGGTTGCTTATAGGGATGCTGCAAATCTTGACTTTGTCAGCTCGAGTAGATTCCATGTCGCTAAAGATGGATCCCTGTGGTTGGTTACCGATTCCTCCATTTACCATATTCAGCCCACATCAAACTCGCAGGGGCAGTGGGATTGGACCAGTTACAAGGAATCATTCGCTGACGGTAAATCACCGCTATATCGCATCAATGGGAGTGCGATCGCATCGGATGACACGCTATGGTTTGCGGCCAGCAATGCGACGAAAGGCGCAGTTATCGCCCACTTAATACCACAAACGGGTCAGTGGATCATATATGACAGCCAAACGACGAATGGCGCACTGATCCTGAACACGGCCGAGGACATCGCAGTTGCAACGGATGACTCGGTCTGGATTGCCACATGGAATCGCGGGATTATGCGTCTTGTGCCTGGAAGTGACGCAACTCATGGGAATACATGGGTGTTCTTGCGTGCTGCAAACGGGTTGACAGGCGATGAGGTTCGCAGAGTGTCTGCACTTCCGAATGGCGATATGCTGATTACCTTTCGAGATGACACCTCAAAGTGTCATCTTGTGACGAACTAATCCGATTGGTGCAAGGCAAT
>CAIQQO010000035.1 GCA_903873965.1 uncultured bacterium | reverse complement strand
GCGCAAGCGGATCTCAAAGACGCAGGCTGGTGCCATCGAGGTGACTGTGTCACCCGGAATGAATGGCGACCATGCCCGCATACCAACGTCAATCGGCATCGCTGTGTTGTATTCCATATCGACGATCGGGTAATGTCCCCAGTAGTCAATTGAATCAGCGATAGTAACCGATTCATCAAGCGGTAGATGTGTGTACCGCGGCGTGTAGTCTGTTGAAGGAAATGTCACAATGCTCTGGTTCCAGCGGGGCGTGTCGCCCTTGGCTTGTCTGTCAGAGATCAGCACACAGGTCTGACCGCCTACGTTCAAACCAAGAAACGGCATATTCAACAGCAAGCGCTGATCAGCCAGGTGATTGAACTGCGTGCTGTACCCGAACATGCCGTTGGGCTCAATATCAATGCAACCCGTATCTATGCCACCCAGCGGCATGCCGCAGGTGGGGCGTGGTTCACCACGATAGATGGCGCCGGATACGGGGTGGGTGTAGCCGGAGGCGCTGAAAGTGTGCCACGTGGCATGCAGCTTGTGAGCCGGGAATAAACGTTCACTGAGATCATGAAGTTGTGACATATCTTTCCTTGACGCGCGGACCGGGCGCGGTGATACGTGGGGTCCGCGCCTACGTCAGCCTTTCAGCCCACTGGCAACCATGCCCTGCACGAAATAGCGCTGCAGTATGAAGTAGACTACTGCTGGCGGCCATGCTGCGAGAAACGTGCGGATCATTTCAGCCGGGTAGTTGGATACGCCAAGGGGAAGGGGCGTGTAGCCCTGGATTTTGACATCGCGCATCGCCAGTGCAATCGGGTACCACTGCGGATGTCCGGCGATAACCATGCTAGGCCACAGGTAGTCGTTCCACGTACCCAGGAAGGTAACAATAATGAGCGCTACGAGTGGGGGTTTCAGCAAAGGGCCATACACATTGAAGATGACGGTAAAGAAACCTGCGCCATCCATCTTGGCAGCGTCTTCATATTCACTCGGCAGCATGTCGAAGCTTTGCTTAAGCAGGAAGATGGCGAAGACAGGCACCCAGCCGCCGATAAACAAGACTGGCCAGTTGCCAATAAAGCCGTGTCCGCCTTGCCCGATGATATTGTTACCACCAACCAGGGGGAACCATGCCATCATGAGATACGACGGCACCAGCATCAAGACGCCAGGCATCACCATGCCGGATAGAAAGAGCAGAAAGATGCGGTTTTTGCCGGGGAAATGCAGTTTCGAGAAAATGTACCCGCCTATCAATCCTACCAGCAGTGTGACAGCCATATAGAAAGCCACGCGCACCAGTGTGAAGACATATGCATCCCAGACGCCAGCCTTGAGCGCATTGCCAAATAACTCAACGTTGAGTGTGTTGGGAAAGGGCAGGATAGTGGCTTCCATGAAGCGCTCGTTCGTGGTGAACGACCCGAGCACCATGAACAGCACCGGGTAGATCATGACGAAACTCGAAAATCCGAGGAAGATGTAAGTGAGTGTTTTTATGATCAGGCTTTGATTTCTCATATTATGATCCCTCGGATCAGACGCCGTATTGCTTGCGGTACTCATTAAGCTGCCAGCCAATGAACACAAGCAACATGATGAACAACACCAGTGATTGTGCGGTGCCCAGACCCATGTCGAGTGCCGCGAAGGAGTCATTTTGGATGCTGTAGACCAATGTGTAGGTCATGCTGTTTGGACCGCCGGCCGTGATCAATTTGGGCACTTCCCACATTTGCATCGAACCAATCATACCGCCCACTGAGATGAACAACAGGACGGGGCGCATCTGGGGAATCGTGATGTACCTGAGCAACTGGCGCTTATTGGCGCCATCGATTTTGGCGGCGTCATATAGATTCTCATCAATGCCCTGCAACCCCGCCAGGAAGAAAATCACTGTAAAGCCGATCCCCTGCCATACGACGAATAATACAGCGATCAAGGGCATCCAGGTTGTGCTGTTGATCCAGTCAACAGCAGACAGGCCTAGTTTGCCAATGACCATGTTGATGACGCCTGTAGTGGACCCGGCTAGATAAATCTTAATCAAAAGCGCAATGACGGCACCAGAGAACACTGAGGGAAGGTACCACATCGTACGGAAGATGCCTTTGGCCTTGATCTGCTGGTTCATGATCAACGCCACCATGAAGCCACCCACAATATTGAGTGTCAGAATGGCCATGGCGTATAGGATTGTCCGGCCAATGACTTTCAGGTAAAAGAAGTCATTAAAGCCTGAGAGTACTTTGCCGATTTTGGATAAACCAGCCCATGTGGGTGGGGAGATGATATTCCATTCGGTGAAACTCACTCCAACGAGGAATGCCAGAGGGACAAAGGTCATAACTACAAAGTAGATGACCATCGGCGTCAGAAAAGACCAAGCGATGATGGCTTCACGATGGCGTCGATACCATCGCGTAAATCGAGGTGTCGATGCCGGATTTGCTTGCATGTGAAAGGCTCCCGTCGAATGAAGAAGTAAGAAGTCAGAGGTCAGACCTGAAGTGACTACGATGGCTGGAACGCTGTCGAAACCCTCGGCAGCGTTCCAGTGAGTGTGAACTTTTGTGATAGTGACAAAGAGCAGGACTAGCCTGTCTTGGTGACAAATCCTTCGAGCGCCTTCTGCAGCGCGTCGAGTTCCTTCTTGATATCGTCCTTAGCCAACTTGCCCTTCCAAATGCGCCCATAGCTGTCGTTGAAGGCAGCCCAGATTCTGGAACCATTCTTGGGGAATCCAGGCAACGGGCCAGGATTGCCATTTAAGAGTGTGTCCATCGTGATGCGCACGATGTTCTTGGCGGTGTCGGTCTTGTAACCAGCCAACTTGTCATAGGTGGCCGACTTCTCAAGGATGGACTTCAACGCAGGAATCCAGATGCCGCAGTTGTTGCACAGGAAGCTCTGCGCTTCCTCGGTGGGCACTGACTCTTCGATGAGTTTGATTGCCAAGTCCGGGTTCTTGCCTAGGCGGAGCGGTGAATGAATATCGTTGCCGATAACGATCGTGGCGGGCTTGCCACCGGGTGGGGTGGGGAACGGAATGGCGGTACCGTTAACCTTGCCATCGCCGACGGAGGTGGCGTCATTGTTCCAACCAGGCTTGATCGCAATCACGCCTTGATTGAACAGGGCGCCGGATCCGGATTCACTTTCGGCCTGCAGGATCAGGTTTTCTGTCGATGACCACATCAGCTCGTTATGGAACAGCCATGTCTCGACTGACTTGTCGGAGTTGGCTGATGGAACGCCTACATCACTGGCCAATGGGGCATCGTTCTGGTTGAACCAGTGCAGAATGCGCATGGCCTGGCCGTAGCTGTCGCCGCCGGGTCCGTAGGTGTAGTAGCAGGTGTTGCCGAACTTATCAGACTTATTGATCTTCTGGATGGCTTTGCAGGCCGTCACAAGCTCTTCCCACGTCTTGGGTAGCTTGGTCTTGTCGAGGCCGGCTTTTTCCCATGTGTCGAGGTTGATGAAGAGAACATCAGCACCGGATGACTTGGGCAGACCATAAACTTTGCCGTTGAACGTGGCGCCCTTGTAAGTGCCCTCCGCAAACAGCTTGGTCACATCCGCACTTACCGGGTTGAACACACCCAATTGCACGAATTCATTGACATAGGCTTCGCCATAGGTGGTGTCTGGAATGATACCTGCGGCCAGTGACATCAACTGATTCTGGCGTAGTTCAGCATCCCAGGAGTGCGTGCTGATCTTCATTGTTACGCCGGGGTGCTTCTCAAGCCAGGGCTTGAAAATGGCGCGTCCCAGACCGCCGAAATACCACTGCTTCTTGAACTCTTCATTGTTTGGGTCACTGGTCCATTCCTTGTTGAGGTCGGGAATGTCGGTGTTGAACCAAATATCAAGAACGGCGGGTTCAGGAATTGCTGTGGGGGCGGGTGTTGCGGTGACGATGGACTGAACAGTCTCTTTAACAACCGATGTCTCTTTGACAATGGATGTTTCTTTGACAACTTTTTCTACAACTGATGTCACTTGCACGGTTTGTGGCGCGCAGGCGGCTAACAGGCTGGCACCTACGGCAAAACCGGCGCCTTTAATAAAGTTGCGTCGTGTAACAGGCTTCTTAACCATGAAATCGATTCTCCTCGCGAAATACTGCTGACTTTGTGTCAGCCAACGAGCACTATCGTGATGACGAAGACCTAAATAGCAAAATACAGATAACGTGAGGGTGACGTGAATTACATCACCACGCAAGTTTGGACGGTTCTATTCGTGATATCCTTCTGGATTCACCTCCTCATAGTAATGCCAGATCTGACAAACGGTATACCAGCAGAAAAAGTCAGCTGTTAGGTTGCACCAACGTGCTTTTGCTAACGATCCACGTATCGCCTGTCATATCGTTCCTGGCAACTATTCCGTTTGAACATTGCGGATAGTACAATACAGCCCTACCTTTGTCAAACGGCTTAACTGGTGTAATAACGAGAATGACATGCTCTGTTGCCATATCGGAGTATTCCTGAATCCTCATAGCACTTCGATCACGATAACTCGCAGGCACGCTTCACGTTAGCGCGTGTTAAAATCCCGGCACTCGCGCACCGAGCGAGTACAACAAAACTATGAAAACGCTCCCAGGTGTGCCAAGTACCGGTAGAGAGAACCTTGTTCCGATACGCCGAAAACCGGTCGTAATACTACAACCGCGAACCCATCAATCGATCAAGAAAGGCGTGGATGCCATGGCCAACGCAGTGCGTCCAACACTGGGCCCTTTGCCGCGGATTACGGTTATGGAAGGTCTCAGGCGCATTGACATGCCGGAATTTCTTGATGATGGCGCTACTATTGCACGGCGCATCATCGAGATCAGTCCGCGCGGTGATGATGTTGGTGCTATGCTGCTGCGCCAGGCGCTCTGGCGGATGCATGATCTGGCAGGCGATGGGACCACTACCATGGCGGTGATGTATCAGTCCATCGTGGATGAAGGTATTCGCAGCATGATCCAGTATGAGTGCAATGCCATGTCATTGCGCACAGGACTGGAAAAAGGTCTTGCCACGGTCATTGCCTCGATCAATGCGCAGATGACGCCGTTGAAGGGTAAAACGAGTATCCAGAATATCGCGGGCGGCATGTGCCAGGGCGATCTGGAAATGGCGGCCATTCTTGCCGAGATTTTTGACATTGTTGGTATAGATGGGTTGATCGTTGTTGAGGGTTACGAGAAGTCCAGCCTGGAGCGCGAATATATAGAGGGTACTTATTGGAAGTTGAGCGGCTGGTTCTCACGCTTGTTTGTTACTGACCTTGCCAATAAACGAACTACTTATGACGATGCTGCCATCTTGATCAGCGATATGAAACTCACCGATCCTGCGCAGGTCATTCCGGCACTCGAACGTTGCGTCAAGGCCGGCATTGAGAAACTGGTGATCATCGCAGCAGAGGTTTCGGATGCAGTGATTGGCTTGGTTGCGAACAACACCAGAGCAAAAACCATTGAAGCCATGGTCGTGCGCACTCCGCGCGTTGGCGAAATGGAACGGGTGGCTAATATGGAAGACATTGCCGTCTTGACGGGTGGCAGAATCTTTTATTCCGCTGCTTTCCAGACTCTCGATGATTTTCGCGTCGAGGATCTTGGCCATGCGCGCCGCGCATGGGCGACGGAAAGCCTGTTCGGCATTTATGGCGGTAAAGGCGATCCGCGCCAAGTGCGTAAACACATTGCCACGGTTCGCAGCAAGTTGACTATGGCGGATAACGACCGTGATCGCAAGGATGTGCAGACGCGCATCGGGCGTTTGCACGGCAGCACCGTTATTTTCCGGGTTGGTGGCATCCACGAAGTTCAGCGTGAGACGCGCAAAGGCGTGGCTGAACGCGCTGTTACAGGCATTCGCAATGGCCTTCTCGGTGGTGTGGTGCTGGGTGGAGGCGTTGCCCTGCTGAATGCACAGGTTGCACTGCGTCAGCTAGAGCCTCGCAATGATGATGAGCGGATTGCGTTTCGCATATTGTCCCGCGCCCTTGAGGAACCGATGCGCACGATCGCCCATAACGCCGGTTACATTCCTGATGTGATAGTTGAACGGGTGCGCATGGCGCCGCCCGGTTTCGGATTTGACGCCCGTACCGGTACGTTGGTTGATATGCGGCAGGCAGGGATTCTGGATGCCGCAGCCGTGCTTGGTAAAGCGCTGGAAATTGCCGTCCACGGCGCCGCAATGGTACTTACAACAGACGTCATTGTTCACCATGCTGAACCCAAAGAATCGCTTGAGCCTTAATCGTGAAGCGTGATTTGGAGTATGCAGATGAGTGATGTCGGCATCAACGTTAGTCGAAGGTGGATATTTTGAGTAATACACAGGATATGAGCGTTGCGTGGGAGTCTATTGGTGGTCCAGCCTCCGGCACTATTTCTGCGATGGCAATCGGACAGATCGAACGAGACGCCGCGCTGACGCTTGATAGCGTCGCCCCTTTCGTGATGTTCATAGGCACCAAAGTGGGGCTTTACCGTTTAAAAAGTACCAGCGATGCGTCCTCTTGGAATCATTTGGACACGGCTCCAGTTGGCGTCATGGCATTAGCCACTTCACCCGACTTTGAGCATGATCTTACGCTGGTTGCTGGAGCGGATACGGGCATATTTATCTCAACCGATGCAGGTGACTCCTGGCGCTCTGTTCGGATTCCATCGATGCACTCCATGATCCTCACGTTGTGCTTCTCACCGGACTATGTTGTAGATGGCGTGATCGTTGCCGGGACGCTGGAAGATGGCGCATGGGTATCGCGTGACCGGGGTGAGAGTTGGCATCTGCAGAGCTTCGGCTTGATGGATTCTGCGGTTCTGGCACTGGCCATTTCACCTTCATTTACAGATGATGGCGTCATCTTTGCGGGAACTGACACTGCCGTCTATTACTCGTATAACCAGGGACGCGCATGGAAGCTGCTTCCTTTTCCGGATGATGCTGCGCCTGTGCCGGTGATCGCTTTGTCGCCCTCGTTTGCTGTCGATGGCATTGTCTATGCTGGCACTGAGCAGCATGGTCTTTATCGTTCCTCCGATAGCGGTGAGACATGGGATAAGCTTGCCCTCGAGGTCAGTAACGTGAACGCACTTCTGGCTGATGCAACACATGGCGTCATTGTCGCTACCGATGCCGGAATTCTTTCTTCGCACGATTCTGGCGAAACATGGTCCGTCCTTGCCGAGATGCCGACAGTGCTATGTCTGGCGCAGGAGGGGGAGCTTATCTTTGCCGGACTGGCGGACGATGGTGTGTGGGTGTCGGCGCCAGAATGGCAGCCCATGCAGGCCCCGTCCATGCGCACGATGTTTAGTTTTGCACTCTCACCGCAGTTTCATCACGACCAGTTTGCCTTCATGTGCGGTTTGCAGGAAGGTGTCTGGCGCAGCACGGATGGCTGTGTTACCTGGGAGAACGTCAGCGGTGACTTACCGACGCTGGATATCGAGTCGGTTAAAGTCGCGCCGGTATTTGCTGCTGAGGACGGCGCCATTGGATCTGGCGCACTGAGCCGACACCTTGCTGATTCTGTGTCAGCCGTTGACTCTGTGTCAGACACGCTGCAAGTGGTGACCAGTTCGCCTGATGGGCTATTCCTTAGTCATGACGCGGGAGATCAGTGGCAGGCCATTACGAACGAGGCCACTACGGCCATAGCTTTCTCCCCGGATGGACACTACCTGTGTGTTGCATTTCCTGACAGCGGTGTACGGTGCTCAGATGACGGCGGCCAATCATGGGCAAATGTAGCGGGCTTGTGGGACACTGGCGGCAGGGTCGTGCAATTGGCGATTAGTAACGGCGGCCGCATTCAAGTCGCACTCGTTGCTGGCATAGATCATGTTCTAAGCGTATGGCAGGGCGATGCCGAAGCTGACTCTGTGTCAGCCGAAGCTGACTCTGTGTCAGCCGTTGACCGCTTTGGATCAGGTCCCAGTGGGATGCAGAGCCAAAGGGAATCAGCGGACAACATGCAACAGATACTTGAGTATCGAACAACTGAAAACCCGATCGTGTCATTCTGGACACCACATGGTGACGACCAGAAATACTGGTATGCGGCCGTTGGAAATAGAGTGTGGCGGTTGCCGACGCAGGCTCGCGGTGGTTCTTCATTTCCTTGGGGCAGAACCCAAGAGACTCTGCATCAGCCAGGTAGTAGGGTTAAAGCCCCAATCGTCAGCCAGATTGATGTTGAAGGTGAGGATATTGTTGCACTGGCGGGTCTTTCTGGTTCAAACCACGTCACACTTCTGGCTTGCACCAGCCACGGTTTGTACCAAACCACAGACTCGCTATGGCGAAACGTCCCCACGGGACTGGAGGCTAATGAACAGTGGCCTGCGCTAGCAGAGGATGCCGCTGAATTTCAGCCATGGACTCGTGTGGGCATCATCAGCGGGCAGCCTGCAGTCGCACTCGCTGTTTCACCG
>CAIQQO010000034.1 GCA_903873965.1 uncultured bacterium | reverse complement strand
GCATCAACGTATTGGTTTTGACTTACGAAGGGATGAAACCGTCGAATGCTGATATTCATCAAGCACTGACTGACTGGGTCAGGGCAGGGCACACATTGATCCTGATGGGTCATGGTGATCCTTATGATCACGTTCGCGAGTTGTGGAATCAAGATGGACGAACCAGCCAGACTCCGCAGGCGCACCTGTTTGTCAGCCTGGGACTGGGTGAAGCACCAATGCCCGGTACCTACCCGGTAGGCTCAGGTGTTGTCATTGTTGACCCTACTTCTCCATCCGATCTGGCGCATCAAGCTGACGGTTCGAATGTCATCGTTAACCATGTTCGCGCAGCGCTAAAGTCGATGAAACTCAGTTGGACTGAGTCTAATGCACTGGTATTTCGACGTGGACCGTACATTTGTGCAGGAGGCATGGATGAAAGCATCGACCAGTCGCCCGTTATCGTAAAAGGTCTTTATGTCAATCTTTACGACGCGCATCTGGGAATACTGCGAGATCCTCAAATCAAACCGGATACGCGCTGGCTGTTGGCAGACTTAACGCGATATCCCGATACATCCTGTGTTATTGCCGCGGCAGGTCGTGTTTCGAATGAAACGACGCATTCCCGAGGCCTGAGCTTTACTGTTGGCGGTATGGCGAAGACGATCTGCGCGGTGCGGGCCAAAGTGCCAGCCTGCCCAACGCTTGTACGTTGTAATGATACTGATGATGAGCAAGCAAGCTCTATTATCGTTTCTCAGTGGGACGAGTCATCAGGAACAGTATTACTAGAGTTTCCCAATGATCCACTTGGTGTACAGATTATGATTGAATGGCAGTGACGCAGGCTTTAGAGGTTAAATGCAAAACGTTCACGCACACGCATGGGATCAGGATTTACACTTCGCGCCTGAGACTATCCACGAAGCGGATATTTCACGCGGATTCAGGATCGACTTGAGCGTTCAGTTTGATGCCTTTATGGCAGACATGGCGCCTTTTGACAAAGTGCTCCTGTTTGGCATGAAAGCGCGACTGAATGGTTATTGGGTGCCTGACCAATATTTAGCCGACTTCATTGCTAAAGCCCCCGATCGCCTGCGGGGTTTTGCTGGATGCGATCCGACTCAACCCGACTGTATGGAAGAGCTTCGCTTTGGCATCGATGTGCTTGGTTTGAGTGGTGTGAAAATGGGTCCGATTTACGCAGGTATTGATCCACGTGACCCACGCTGCCACGAGGTTTATGCCTGGTGTCAGGAGCGCCAACTACCGATCATGACTCATTGTGGGACGACCTACAACAGTAAAGCCCCTTTGGGTTTCAGTCGACCTTGGTTATGGGACGAAATCGCAATCCAGTATCCCTCTCTCAAGATGGTGCTGGCTCATGTTGGTCATCCCTTTTGTGAAGAATGCCTGGTTGTCATTCGCAAACACCCTAACCTTTATGCCGACATTTCTGCGCTTTACTACCGCCCATGGCAGTTTTACAACATGTTGATCGCGGCTCAGGAATACAGGGTGACCCATAAGTTGCTGTTTGGAACCGATTATCCATTTGCCAAAGCACGTGATTCGATCGATGGGCTTCAAAATGCAAATCACCTTGTTGAAGGTACGTTAATGCCTCGTGTTTCTCATGAAGTGATCGATAGTATTCTGAATCGCGATAGCTTTGCTTTACTTGGAATCCATTAGTCCTTTTATCCGGAGGAATCAATATGAGTCTTGGAATGCCCCGTAATCATGGGTGCCGTGTTTCTGACGCCTGGACCGTTGACGGTATGCGTACAGTGATTATCGAGAATGAGTTACTCAGGGTCGTCGTACTTGTCGACAAAGGTACTGACATAGTCGAATTTCGATATAAACCACGTGACTTGGATTATCTCTTGTTTATGCCTGCGGGCATCAGGAACCCGAACAAAGGAATTATGTCCACACCTACGAGTGGCCCGTTCCTTGATTTCTATTCGGGCGGGTGGAACGATATTTTGCCCAATGGTGGCCCACAGTCAATGTACAAGGGTGCAGAGTTTGGTCAGCATGGCGAAATCAGTCTGATTCCATGGGAGTGTGCGATTGTCGAAGATGAACTTGATTGTGTGGCTGTCAAGTTCTGGGTTCGGCCCGTTCGCACGCCATTCTTTGTTGAAAAGACGATGCGGATGCGTGCTGGGCGCGCAGTCCTGGAGATAGAAGAACAAGTCACCAACGAAGCCGGTGAAACTATGCACTTGATGTGGGGGCAGCACGTAGCATTTGGGCGTCCATTCCTGGATGAAGGCGTTGTTGTGGATGCACCTGCCCGCCGTCTGCTAGTTGGGGCTGCCCAACCTGGATATGAACCACGCGTTTTGGCTCCTGACTCTGCCCACGATTGGCCCAAAGGCGTGTCGCCAGACGGGCAAAGTGTAGATGCAAATGTAATACCTCCTTTTGGCTCGTTAAAGGCACAGGAGATGGCCTATTTGGCCGAATTTACTGATGGTTGGTATGCCATTCGCAATGAAAAACGCAATCTTGGTTTCGGCCTTCGCTTTGATCATTCCGTATACAAGTACGTGTGGTATTGGCAGCAGCATGGCAATGTGGCACAAGGATTCCCGTGGTGGGGCAAATTGCACACTGTCGCCCTTGAGCCTTGGACCAGCTATCCGACAACGGGCCTTGCAGAGGCCGTCGCGAATGGCACAGCCGTGACACTTACTCCAGGCCAGAAAATTGCTACCTCTTTGCGCGCTGTGGCATTTGAAGGTACTAGCCCCGTAACTTGTATCACCCATAGCGGTGAAGTTGAGCACTGACATCCAATCTGAAAACGTTCCAATGTCCTATGTTGGAGGAAACACCCATGTTTGAAACTGACCACGAGATTGTTGCTTTCATTAAGGAAAATCTATATGTCCCCGCCGTGTGCGACATTCTCGATTCACTCGGCTATCGAAACCAGGCTATGCATTCCCGGTTACGCCCCCTATTGCCCGATATCCGTCACTGCGGATTCATAGGCAGGGCACGAACTGTTCGGTGGATGGTGACCGACTATGTTGTTGAAGAAGATCCATACGGTGGTGAAATTGATGTCGTCGATTCTCTAAAGCCTGGTGATGTTCTGGTTCATTCAACTGACGATAGTGGAACCATTGCGCCTTGGGGCGAGTTGATGTCAACGATTTCCATGCGTAATGGGTGCGTCGGTTGCGTTTGCGATGCGATGATCCGTGATTGCGTCCGCATCATCGATATGGGTTTTCCAATCTATTATTCGGCGATTGGGCCATTTGACTCGAAAGGAAGGGGACGTGTGCAAGCCTATGATGTCCCAATCAAGTGTGGTGAAGTACTTGTATTGCCGGGTGAGTTGATCTATGCTGACTACGATGGCATCGTGGTAATTCCTCGTGCGGTCGAAAAGCAGGTTCTTACCCTGGCAATGGAAAAAGTTGGTCTTGAGAACCTGACACGTAATGAATTACTTGCGGGTAAGTCACTGCGAGAGGTATATAACACCTATCACATTCTGTAGTGAATGCCTAAACCGCATCTGAGGCAACTTCTATTGATTCAGGTGCGGTTGTCGAATCCCAATTCTAGAGTAAACTCCCGCTGCAGTCTCTATATCATCAGCAGAGATTGCTGGTGGGTGCGCATGGGCACCCATTGTCCTTGACATTCACAGGAGTGGATTCATGCCTTCATTAAACAGTGTGTGGAAAAAGAACACCGACAAAGTTGTCGAAGTCATGCCAGAAGAGACCATGGGTATTGGCCGAACGATCTGGCAAGCCGCTCAGCATTTACTGACTGCTTCTGGCGCCAATATCGTTGGGCCGGTGCTCATGCATCTGGACCCATCGATGGCGTTGTTCACGTCAGGTATTGGGACGCTGATCTATAACCGGTTGGTTGGTGTTCCGGCTTACATGGGAACCAGCTTCAGCTATATCGCCACGATTGGCTATGTGATGACTTCGCCATGGGGAAATCAGGGGATGGTTGCCGGCGGCATCATCGTGGCTGGTTTAGTATCTATTCTGGTGGGATTATTAGTCAAGCTGATTGGGCATCGCTGGATAAACTTGCTCATGCCGCCGATCGTCCTAGGTATGGTCGTCATCTCGATTGGCCTCTTGCTGGCGCCCACAGCCTATTCAATGGCGATGTCCAACTTACCGTTGGCACTTCTGACCTTTACACTCGGTGTCATTTTTGCTACCAAGTTCAAGCAGGGCAGTGTCATGAGTGCGTTGCCCGTGTTGCTTTCCATCATCATCGCCTACATCGTGGCGCTTGTGTTTGGTCAGGTCGATTTAACTCAGTTTATTGCGGCGCCGTTGTTCACGTTACCGCGCTTGATAATCCCGGTCTTTGATGTACGGGCTTGCGTGCCGATGGGACTCGTCACACTTACAGCGGTGTTAATGGAGCATCTGGGCCATTTGCAGGGCACCGGCAGCATCGTCGGACGTGACTACATTCCCCGCGCGTCACGAAGCCTGATTGCAGACGGCATTGCAAATGCCCTCTCATGGTCAGGAACACCATCGGTTACTTACGGCGAGAACATGGGCGTTTTTGCCATTACCCGTGTGTTCAGTCTTCGTGTTATGTACGTGGCGGGAATTCTGGCCGTCGCTGCCGGATTCATCGGCAAGTTATCCCCGTTGATTCTGTCCATTCCTTCTGGGATCCTGGGTGGTGCAACATTCCTTTTGTTTGGGCTGATTGCCTGGGCAGGTTTCAATCTGCTGAATACAGAAAAGGTTGAAATGGGCAAAAAGAGCAATCAGATCATGATTGCTTCGATGGGAACCTTGATGACTGCTGGCATAGTGGTTGAGTTTGTTCGCCCGGTACTCGCTGGTATTAAGCCAGAAGAACTTGCGGCGGCACCAGCGACAGTGACTGCGGCCATTAACGCCTTCCAGGTGTTTGCCAATGGTCTGCGGTTTGGTGACTTTGATCTACCGGCTCTGGTTGGAGTAGCAGTACTGGGTATTGTTCTCAACCTCATCCTGAATTGGGGTCAGATCATTCGTGAGATTCGAAACGGTTCTTCTGCTAAAGCATAACTGCCGGATCATTTGATCGAGTTCATCAACTTTTGGACAAACAAGCTAATGGCTTGTTTGTCCATTGCTGTTGGCTCTTCAGTCCCATGACCCGTAAACGTGTACTCGATCACGAGCTCATCGGGACTAACAGGCCCAGCATGCGCAACGGAGAATAGCCGCAGCCGATTCGCCCACTCATTGATCTGCTTCATCTGATCCGCATCAAGTTCCGCTCTTCTTTCAACTGGGGATTTCCTGCCTTTGCAGAGGCTTATCAGCACCTTTCCTTCGACATCAATCAGCACGTTATCGCAGAATCCCACAAGTCCACCTTCACGGTGCCACGATAGAAGCATGTCTTCACCAGTAACCTGTTGTTCGGTATTAGTTGAAGCGCTAATCTGAACATAAATGCCGGCATTGCCATCGGTATGATACTCATAACGATTTCCAGCGGCTTGCAAGATGATGAGATAACCTGGTGTGACGATATTCGAACAAGCCACATTTGTGGGATGAACACCTAGGCAGGAGTCCGGCCAATCAATGGCAGTAAATGATACTACTTTGGTCGATGAAAGTAGGGTATCGAGTTGGCGTGCCAGGTACAACCTTACCGTTGTTACTACCTCTGGATATTCACTGGTTGAGGGTGGAATGGGAAGGGGCGTCACCGTGGCTGGTTTTGAGGATGCCGTTGGGGTAGGCAATACGATAGTCGTCACGGACGTTACTGTATCAAATGCCCGAACAGTGGCTGCCGCCGTCTGTTTCGGCGCTTCTAATACAGCTAAAGTTGCGCTAGCTGCATTGGAAGTAGACGTCGTCGTAGGACGAGATACAGCCACACTTGTACTTGAGCATGCAGGCATCAGCACGATTGTGGTCATAACCACCAATAACTTCAGAATACGCTTCATGCTCAATTAACTCTTATCCTTTCACGGTTCACGAATCTAGTATTGTCCGCGATTGAACGCAGACCTATACATTGCCAGGACGTTTTGGGGAGACACGTCGCTTTGGATATTATGGGCGGCAGAGAAAATGTAGCCGCCACCAGGTTTCATGGCGCTCATGACACGCTTAACTTCGGCATCGATGGACGATTCATCACCGAAAGGCAACACGCCTTGAGTATCAAATCCACCGTGGAAACATAAGCGGTCTCCATAATCTGCCTTTAATCGCTCCGGTTCCATGTCTTTTGCACCAGGCTGAACAGGATTCAATATGTCGACTCCGACATCCAACAGGTCAGGCAATAATGCGTGAACTGATCCGCAGGTATGGTGCCAGAAGTAACCATCGGTGAATTGGCGAGTATAAGCAATCCTCTCCGAAAAGTATGGCTTAACAGTTTCGCGAAAAGTGCGTGGGGACATGAACGGGCCAGTCTGAGTGCCAAAGTCGTCACCACTCGTTGTTAAGTGAATGTAAGGGCCTACAGCCTTGTAGTAGGGCTCAATAAACGCCTTTTGCAAACGCAGGAGAATGTTGAAGAGTTTGAAAACGTAAGGACGATCCCCAGCTAAACGAGCAAGGAAGTCATCGAATCCACACATCCAGCATGCCAGCTCAAGGACGCCATAAACAGGGTGTTCAGCTACAACGACATAATCAGTGTGGTGCCACAATCTCTGTGCTTCCTTCTGATATATGTCCAGTGGTGCCTTCGCAATAACCTGATCTGGGTCCGGCCATGGATACGCGTCGAGATCCTCGACAGTTGTATTTCGAAGTGGGCTCTCAACAATATCCCAGTATTGCCCCGTCCACTTTCGTACGATACCCCACATGTCGCGTTGATAGCCAGGCATATTGGGAATAGGTGCGTCGCCACTCGCAATCAGGCTGCCAACACGACGAAAATCGATGTTGAGCCGTTCCAGAATTCGCTCATCAAATGCATTGTAGGGTCCAGTCGGTAACCCTTCAATTCCGAGTTCGCGTGATAAGGCAGTAACGACTGCTGGATCGGCCGATGTCAACGAAGTGCCGGCGAGATCGAGTGGGACGCGATCAGCTTCCTGATGCTGCATGATACGCTGAAAGCGTGTCCGCGGTGTATAAGTTGTCATCGTGTATCTCTAGTCGATGGTGAAATGTGTCGGTATAGTGTTCCAACCGCAAACTGTCACAGTACCTTTACCGCAGCAACCTTGGTTGCTAATGCTGATGAAACGTTCGCGTCCGGGTTCAAGCATATAGTAGTCATCTTCAAGCGTCATCCATTGTCCATCATCAGGAGTGATCTGAACGAATAAGGCAATAGTGGCACCTGTATTCATGATGTGGAGTCCCCCTTCGTCTTTGGTGACCTGCAGGTTTGTTGAAAGGGCGCTCAGAAACGGCGCCAAAACCGGTTGTGCAGTTGAAAACAGATATTCATTTGTTGAGACTAATGTTCCTGTTGCGTTAGTAAGGTTCAATAAGAGCACAAAGCCGGATGTCGTTGCGGGTAACTGGGCGCTGATTTTTGCCACAAAAGTGAACGCGTCATCAAGCAAGTTGCATTCACCTTGTTCACTCATGATCAGTTCACCTGTCAGCGCAACCAGTCGGGCTGACCAAATGGCGCCGGGTACCGGATAACCAGAGTTATTTATCCCAATCTCTGCAGACCAGATCTCACCAGGCTTCCACTCAATCCGATCATATTTAGCACTGATGTGTATCTCTTCATAGGCGCGTCGTATCCACCAGTAAGCTGGTTTAGTCAGTCCCAGGTAATCCACAGCGTTCGTGCAAGCTGTATTCGGGAAAGCCTCATTGAGTTGCCATGGGGACGTACCGCTGCAACGCCATTTACGACGACGATTCGACTCAATCGCATATCGTAATCCTTCTGCCTGCATGAACTGACTTGCCTTGATAAATGTAGGCAGGTCATCAATCGGTCCGGTCATCGACTCAAGCTTTTCCCTGTGCAGCCACCAGCTACCATGATGAACCCAGGCAGGATTAGTGGCATCTGGAGGCCATTGGTAGCAGGAAGAAATGAACCGTTGTATCGTATACAGGTTTCCTGCACCCTCAGCGCCAAACTCAGAGTGATACAGGGCGTCTAGGTTGTTAAAGAATTGATATTGCGCGGTGGGTCCCTGATACTGCCAAGGGCCATGGACATCATGCATCTTGCCGGTGCCATAATGCTCCATTGCGGCTCCTTCCACCGGCCCTGAGGACGATGTTGGCAACCAGAGGCGTTGTGGATCTAATTCGTTTGTAATACTCCTTAATTTCGCAAGAGCGGGGTGTTCATCTGACAAAGGCACCCATGCATCATCCATCAACTCATTGCCACCGCACCAAATGGCCAGTGATGGATGATTGCGCTTCTGGGGTATCATCTGCCGCGCCTGCTTCTCAATTTCTGCGAGGTAAGTTGCATCGGTTGGCGGGTGGTTGTCGATGCCTGATGACGACTGGTGGAATTCCTGCCAGATAAGAATACCGAGTCGGTCACATGAGTCATAGAAGTACTCACGCTCAAGTAAACCACCACCCCACACACGCAGCAGGTTGCAGTGGGCGTGCTGTGCAAGATGGAGTAGTCGCTCGTATCTGCCTTCCTGCGGACGTCCGTACAAGTTATCAATAGGCGCCCAATTCCAACCCTTGACGAACATCCTTCGACCATTGACTTCAATGGTGTATGGTAGCGCGTCAGCAGGTGCGCCATCATTAGGAATAGCCTTGATGGTTCTTAGCCCAATTGATAATTCACGTGAGTCAGTTATCTCCCCTGCACGATCAGCAAGTTCAATCAGTACACGATACAGTGGTTGATCTCCCATGCCATTGGGAAACCAGAGCCGCGGATGGGTGATTTCCTGCTTAAACACATAGCACCCCTCTTCTGTTGATGGGCTAATTGGGCATTGAGACACTTGGCCTTCGGGTAATCCACCGGGAGCCATCAGCGTGTATCGTGCCATAGTCGAAACAGGTGTAATAGCGCTCGATACGCATTTTGTTCTCACTGTGGTAGTGAGAAAGGCCGCATTTGCTTCGATAGCCTGCTCTACGTGTACGTCTTCAATATAGACGACGTCTGTTGTAACCAACTGCACGCTTTGCCAGATACCAAGAGGTACAAGACGTGTGCACCAATCCCAGTTATAGGTAAATCTGGATTTCCATAATCGGGCTTGGCTAGACCAACCTATCTGACCTTGCACAAGATCAACAGAGGGCTTGTGTTCAACGATAACGACTAATACGTTGGGTCGATCGTAATGAACCAAGGCACTGACTTCGTACGCAAAGGGTGTGAACATACCCTCGTGTTTGCCTAGAAACTGGCCATTGAGATAGACGTGGCAGGTGTAATCAACGCCAGAAAAACATAACCGAAGTGATTTCCCCTTCATGTCGGTTGATGCCACGAATGTTTTGCGGTATAGCCAATCTCTCTCAGAAGTCCATTCTGCTGAGCGACTGTTCATGTCTACATAAGGGTTTGGAATCAGTTGGGCATCCAAGGCATCAGATACAACATCGCCCGGCACTGTTGCTGCAATCCATGAGCCTGCAGCTGGCGCAAGTGCTGGATTCCAATCTTCTTTCCACGCTGATCGCCACACCCATTCGCTGGGCAGCAAGTGCAGTAGTTGCCAATCGTTCCCGTCAAGATTTATTATGGTTTTCATACCTTGTTCTCATGACCTACCGATGTACTTCAGCATAATCAAATCACAGTGCAGGAATTTCGCAAGTGATATTGGCATTATCGCGAATGGACATGTTTTTAGACTCAGATATGGTTGAGATGGATACGGAAGCTGTCTCTCGGTGTGCGTGATGTATATGAAAGTACTAATTGGGTTGCTCTTGCGTTCCTTTCTGTGCAGCGTTTTGTTAATTGCTCTAGCCTTGGAAACTGCCAGAACGGCCGCATCAGAATCACTGGCACCTCACAGTTTGCAGTCATTAACACCTCGCGTATTCATACCGTTGGTTGCTGTTCCCCCTTCTACTTGTCCAACAGCATCAGATTCTGTTTATGATGCGATTTCATTTTCAGGATCCGCCTATAAGAATAACGATCTGAGCGACGAAAATGCTGATTTTCGGTTATCAATCCTTGGCTTTACGCCTAATAATAATGCCACACTTAACTATGTAAATTATGGTGGCGGGGGATCGCAAGATGATGGCCCACGTTTCTCAGGTATGTTTACACCGCATCGAAAGCCGGCTTTTGTCACAGCAAATCGTGTTAAT
>CAIQQO010000033.1 GCA_903873965.1 uncultured bacterium | reverse complement strand
TCCCACTAGCGGCACACTGGCTGTCGAAGCATCGATCCAGCAGCCCAATATCAGCGGTACCCTCGCAGCTGGGTACTGGCCTGCATTCTGGATGCTGGGGGCACCAGTTCGGGGTAATCCCCTAAACTGGCCAAGTGCAGGTGAAATTGACATAATGGAAAATGTCAATGGTCTCAGTTCAATTATTGGGACACTTCATTGTGGCACGTATCCCGGCAGACAATGCAACGAGCCAACTGGGATCAGTAGCGGGCAGCGCCCATGCCCGGGATGCCAGACCGGTTTTCATATCTACCGTGTCGAATTGGATACGAGTGTTACACCCCAGCAGATACGCTGGTATCTGGATAATGTGATTTTTTTCACTGTTAACTCAAATCAGGTAGGTGAAGGTATTGATAGTGACAATCAGATGAAAGACTATGACGCCCTATTACAAACGGAGTGTACAAAGTAAGTAACCATGAGCACAAAACCCAACCTTCTTTTCATCCATACCGACCAGCACAACCCTTACGTCACCGGCTGTTATGGCGACCCGTTGGTGCAGACGCCCAACCTGGATCGGCTGGCCGCTAGTGGCGCTGTATTCGACAACGTGTACTGCTGCTCGCCGATCTGCGTCCCGTCACGCATGTCCATGTTATCGGGGCGCCACCCGTATCAGAACGAAGTGTGGACGAACAGCCACATGCTCGATTCGGGCATACCGACCCTGGCGCACGCGATGGGCGCGGCCGGGTATCACCCCGCGATGATCGGCCGGATGCACTCAGTTGGGCCGGATCAACTGCATGGCTATGCTGAGCGCCTGGTGGGCGACCACGGTTCCAACTTCGTTGGCGGGCGCGATGTGGGTCGCGGCATCCTGGCTGGCACCGCCGGACCCGACCGCGTCAGCCTGGCGCGCTCCGGCGCCGGGCAATCGGCCTACCAGGTGCATGATGAATACGTAGCGGCGGCCACGGTGGACTATCTCAACCAGCTCGGCGTTCAACACAGGGCTGATCGCGCACTCGCGCCATTCAGCCTCAGCGTCGGTTTCATGCTGCCGCACCCGCCCTACGTCGCGCGCAGTGAAGACTATGAACCCTATGCGACCTCCATGACACTGCCCGCCAAGCCCAGGACTTTCGATCAGGAAAATCACCCGTTTCTGCGCGCGTGGCGCGAGCACACCGGCATTGTCACCGTCTCGGATGCCGAGATCGTGCGTTCACGCGCGGCCTACTGGGGGCTGGTGCAACGCGTCGACATCATGGTCGGTCAAATCATGCAGGCGTTGCATGACAACCAACTGGCCGAAAACACCTTGATCGTGTACACCTCCGACCACGGCGATATGCAAGGCGAACACGGATTATGGTGGAAGCATGTTTTCTATGAGGAGTCGGTCAAAGTGCCGCTCATCGTGTCATGGCCGGGCACGATTCCCGCCGGACAACGCTGCCAGCGCGTGGTGAGTGCGCTGGATGTCACCGCCACCTTGCTCGATGCGCTGAATGCGCCGGCGTTGCCCAATTCACCCGGGCGCAGCTTCCTGGGATTGATATCAGATGCGCGCCCCGCGCCGAACTGGGACGACGTGGCTTTCTCCGAGTACTGCGCCGATGAGTACGTACCGCAGAGCATTGACGCTGGGCGCACCTACCAGCGCATGATTCGCCAGGGCGACTGGAAGCTCATCTATTATCACGGCATGGAGCCACAGCTCTTCAACCTTGCCGCTGATCCGGGCGAGAGGATCGATCGTGCCGGCGACCCGGATTGCCAGTCCATTCGCGAGCAGCTAACCACCCGTGTGCTTGATGAGTGGAATCCAGAGGCTATCGCGGCGAAGATGGCGGCCAAGCAGGCCGATGGCAGTATCATCCAGAAATGGACCAGCCAGATCAAGCCGCCCGACCAGCACCGCTGGACGATGCGCCAGGAGATGAACTGGCTCGATGAACACCCTTTATGACGCCGTCATCGTAGGTTCCGGCCCGAATGGGCTCGCAGCCGCAATCACGCTGGCACGCGCCGGCGCAACGGTACTGGTGCTGGAAGCCAAAGATACCTCTGGTGGTGGAACGCGCACACAGGAGTTGACTCTTCCCGGCTTCCGGCACGACGTCTGTTCCAGCATCCATCCACTGGCATTGGCGTCACCCTTTCTGCGCACACTACCGCTCAGTCAGTTTGGATTGCAATGGATCCATGCGTCATTGGAACTGGCGCATCCCTTTGTTGAAGGGAGCGCGGCGACGGTAACCGCCTCGGTTGTCGAGCGGTCTATCGCAATGACAGCGCAGGCGCTAGGTGAAGATGGGCGGGCATACGAGCATCTCATGACGCCGCTGGTCATGGACTTCGAAAAAATCATCGCTGCCTTTCTGGGGCCATTGCGGTTGCCACGCCCTGACAATAGCATGGCAATGGCGCGATTTGCCCTGCCTGCGCTCCTGCCGGCAGTGACTATGGCACAGCGCACATTCAAAACGCCACAGGCACGCGCCTTGTTTGCCGGGATGGCGGCGCACGCTATTATGCCGCTGGAGCACATCGCGACCACGGCCTTCGGGTTGATGCTCGCCATGCTGGCTCACGCGGTCGGGTGGCCGCTCGCGCGCGGAGGCTCGCAGTCGATTACCCAGGCTATGATCGGCTACCTGCAAACGCTGGGGGGCAAAGTCGAGATCAATCACGAGGTGCGCAGCCTGGCCGATATCCCCCCGGCGCGTGCTATCCTGATGGACATCACGCCACGCCAACTGGTACGCATTGCGGGCGACCAGTTGCCGGCAGCCTATCGGCGCCAATTGCAGGCCTATCGTTACGGGCCTGGCGTATGCAAGGTGGACTACGCGCTAAGCGACCCCATCCCATGGCGCTCCGCTGACTGTGCTCGATCCGCCACCGTACACCTGGGCGGTTCCATGGAAGAGATCGCGCGCAGTGAACGCGCCGCATGGACCGGTCATTACGACGATCAACCCTATGTCATCGCCGTGCAACCCTCGCTGTTCGATAGCACGCGTGCGCCTGCAGGCAAGCATGTGGCGTGGGCCTATTGTCACGTACCCAACGGATCGGACATGGACATGACGCCGGCCATCGACGCGCAGGTGGAACGCTTTGCCCCGCACTTCCGCGATGTCGTCCTGGCGCGCCACACCTTCACGGCCGCGCAGATGGAAGGCCATAACGCCAACTACATCGGCGGTGATATCAACGGCGGCGTGCAGGATTTTCGGCAACTCTACACCCGCCCCGTCGCGCGCACCGTGCCCTACTCAACTCCCATCCGCAACCTGTTCATTTGCTCATCCTCCACGCCACCCGGCGGCGGCGTACACGGCATGTGCGGCTACTATGCAGCTCAGGCTGCACTGGCAACGGTACTCCGTTAACACATGACAAGACTTAGCCATATCACGCTACAATTTTCCTATTCACGTTTCTCTTTTCTCTTTTTACGTTTCACGCAGGAGTCGCAACATGATTTTCGATAAATTCTCACTCAAAGGTCAGGTCGGCATCGTCACTGGCGGCGGCCAGGGACTGGGCAAAGTGTTCTGCCAGGCATATGCGGAGGTCGGCGCCGATATCATCGTCGCCGAAGCCAACCCGGAGACGGGCGAAGCCACCGCCGCGGAACTGCGCGCCGGCGGGCGCAGGGCGATTGCGGTCACAACCGATGTGCGCGATCCGGCCAGCGTCGAGGCCATGGTCAGCCGCGCGATGGCCGAATTCGGCCAGATCGACTTTCTGATGAACAACGCCGGCATCACCAAGTGGGCTGATGCGCAGAGCGTTTCGCTCGACGACTGGCGCAACGTGATCGACGTCAACCTGAACGGTCTGTTCTATTGCTGTCAGGCCGTGGGCAAGCACATGATCGCGCGCCGCAGCGGACGCATTATCAACATCGCATCGATGTCGGGATTCATCGTCAACCGCCCGCAGCCGCAGGCCTCGTACAACACGTCCAAAGCCGCGGTGATTCACTTGACCAAATCGCTCGCTACCGAGTGGGCGCCATACAATATCCGCGTCAACGCTATCTGCCCGGGCTACATGGGCACCGCAATGGCCAAGCCCTTCTTCGACGATCCCGCCTATGGCGGAGAGTGGATCGGCATGATCCCGCTGAAGCGTCCTGGCGAACCAGAAGAGCTGGCGCCTCTCGCCGTCTACCTCGCGTCAGAAGCATCCAGCTACATGACCGGTTCAGCCATTGTGATCGACGGTGGATACACGGCCTGGTAGCGACAAAGGAGATGAAATAACATGACCGCCGAAACAAACCCCGACACCCGTTTTGCTTCGAAAGTACCCCGGCAGACCTACGCCGCGACGCTCGCTGCGCAACAGGAACAACTGAAAACCGATGCGTTGTTGCTGCGTTTTGCCGCATCGCGTCAACAATTGTCTGCTGACCCCTATCGTCCCATCTACCATTACGTCAACCCCGAGGGTATGCTCAACGATCCCAACGGGCTATGTTACTGGCAGGGCAGGCATCACCTGTTCTACCAAGCCTACCCGCCGGAAGACCCGCGCCAGCACTGGGGGCACGCGGTCAGTGACGACCTCGTTCACTGGGAAGACCTGCCACTGGCCATTTACCCCGGCATCGAGGAATGTTGCTTCAGCGGCAGCACCTTCGTTGAGGCTGATCAGGTGGTTGCTCTCTATCACGGCACGCGGGCCGGCAACATGGTGGCGGTGAGTCATGATCCGCTGCTGCTCAACTGGGACAAAATCCCCGGCAATCCTGTCATTCCACAGGTCAACACCGATCCGTCCGGTCGCCCCTATCGCGTCTACGACCCGTGCATCTGGAAGGAAGACGATGGCTATTACGCCCTATCCGGAACGTATTGGGACGGCGCCTTTCAGATCGACTGCCAGATGGTGCAGCATCTGTTCTTCTCTCAGGACCTGACGCGCTGGATCTACCTCGGCCCCTTCGTCGAGGGTGATCCCTTCCTGGCGCGCGGCGAAGACGGCGCATGCCCGTATTTCTGGCCGATTGGCGACAAGCACATCCTGATCTTCTGCAGCCATCAACGCGGCTCGCAGTATCTGCTGGGCGACTACGACAAGCTGCACCACCGTTTCCATCCGACGACGCACGGCAGGTTTAACTTCGGCCCCATCGGCCCCGGCGGTGTGCATGCGCCATCAGCAGCGCCCGACGGCAAGGGCGGAGTGCACGTTATCCACAATATCAACAACAGCATTGCATCAAACGGCTGGAATCAGATCATGTCGCTCGTGCGCGTGCTGACCCTGCGCCCCGACAAGACGCTGGGCATCGAGCCTGTGGCCGCGCTGGAATCACTCCGCTTTGACCATAAGCACCTCGGCGCAACAGCGTTGCCCGCCAACCGCGACATCGTTATGGAAAGTATCGCGGGGAACGCGCTTGAGTTGAGCATCGACATCGATCCGCAAGACGCGCGCGAGATCTGCATCAACGTGCTCCGGTCGCCCGACAACGAAGAGTTCACGGCCATCAAATTCATGCGCAACGGCGGCATGCCGCTCCAACGCAACGGCCAATGGGATCAGCTCGACGCACTCATGCTCGATAACACCCGCTCAACATTACTACCCGACGCCAGCGGTTGGTTTGGTGAAATCACCGCACGCCCGCCCGAGGTGGCACCGTTCGACCTGCCGGAAGGTGAAACGCTGCAACTGCGCATCTTCATCGACAAAAGCGTAGTCGAAGTCTTCGCCAATGGACGACAGTGCCTCGCCCTGCGAGCTTACCCGTCGCGCCAGGACAGCATCGGCGTCACCATCAGGGCGCAGGGACGCGCCGCCACGTTACGGTCGCTGGATGCATGGCAGATGAAGAGCATTTACCAATGAGTTCACGCACATGAGAAGTCAGAGGTAGGCAACCCGACTTCTCCCCCAAAGTGTAAATAAGGACGAGTCTTATTTACACTTTGGGCTGAAAGTGTAATTAAGGTGATACACTATGTACACTTCCTGAATAAACGTCGTTTCGCATGAACCCCAAAGCATATCGTGATCCTGAAAGTGGCCTGGCTGTACTCACGCCAGCCGGGTACTGGGCATTTATCCCGAAGCCGTTGCCACATCAAATAACGTGGACGCCTGCCCTTGTGTCGATGATGGCGGAGGCGGAACGCGATCTTGGGCGACTCTCGTCCGTGACGGGCGCCTTCCCGACACCACAGCAGTTGATCCAGCCTTTCATCCGCAATGAAGCAGTGCTCTCTTCACGCATTGAAGGCACGCGCGCATCACTGGTCGATCTCTTTACTTTCGAAACCACCAAGATGCCACGACCAGTGTCAGAACAGTCCAATGATGTGCGCGAAGTGCACAACTATGTGCGCGCCATGGAATATGGCATGAACCGCCTTCAGACATTTCCAATCAGCCTGCGGCTCATCCGCGAATTACATGCCATACTGATGGAGAACGTACGCGGCGACATCCTCACGCCCGGCGAGTTTCGCCGCAGCCAGAACTGGATCGGACCAGGCGGGAGTACGCCTTCAAGCGCTCCTTACGTTCCACCGCCCGTTGAGGAGATGCACCACGCACTCGATGCTCTGGAGGGGTATATCCATACGGACATCGATACCCCGGCGCTGGCACGCGCAGCCATGATTCATTACCAATTTGAAGCTATTCATCCTTTTCTTGATGGTAATGGCCGTATTGGACGATTGTTGATCATCCTATTGCTGTACGAATGGAAGCTGCTGCCGCAACCGCTGCTGAACCTGAGCGTGTACTTTGAACAGTATCGCCAGGAATATGACGATCACCTGTTGGCTGTTTCTCAACGGGGCGATTGGGAAACGTGGTTGCTGTTCTTTCTGCGCGGCGTCAGCGAACAGGCTCGTGATGCTGTTAGCCGCGTCGAGCGCCTGCGCAGCCTGCGTGCAAAGTATCAACCGTTCATCGCAGCAGCGCGGCAACCGGATCGCATGACGGCCATTGTGGATTACGTCTTTACGCGCCCGATATTCTCTATAAATCAGGCAGCCGACGACATAGACATCGCGTACAAGACGATGCGCGACTATATAGAGAAGCTGATCCAGGCGGGACTCATACGTGAAACGACGGGGCATGCGCGTAACCGCGTGTTCCATGCTGATGAGGTACTTAACGTGATCCGGGGAATCGACGAAATCACTTGACCCCATATTAGACGCCCAACCGAACCATGATTTCCTTGTTCAACTACTCAGTAATATTGTGTCTGACCTTTTCGATTTAGTCCCCAGAGAGTTGTTTCGACCACTGGCGTCGCCGGGCGCGCCGGTGTATGTGGGCATCCTGCTGGGGTTGCTCGCCGAGACGCAACGCCACAACGAACCGCTCTCACGCGAGGGTGCACAGAACCTGATTGCTGCCTGCCTGATGGATCGACCGGACAGCATCAACCTGACCACCGACGCGTCTGACATCGGCGCGAATGTGAATCCGGCCTCGCCCGATGATGACGACGCGATGAGCGTCACATCACGCAGCAGCGCCATCCTGCGGTATCTGGAACGCTGCGGCTGGCTGATGGGCGAAACGCAAAACGATTTCAGCCAGCAATTCATCCTGCCAGACTATGCCTTTCGCCTGTTGCGCGTCATGGCGGAAATCGCCGCCAACCAGCCCCAGCCGCTCGCCGGCCTGATCTTCACCATCCACAGTGTGCTGCAGGAAACGCTGCGCAACGGCAACGCCGACTTCGGCATACCGGAGGCCTATCGCAGCACCGATCACCTGGTCAACGGCCTGAAAGAGCTGTATCACAACATCGGGCTGCACATTAATCAAGTGCTGCAGCGCAATGCACCGGGCGACATCCTCAGCCAGTTCTTCGGCACTTACCAGAGCGAAGTCGTCGATCGCTCCTATCATCAACTGCGCACCACCGACCACATCTCGCGCTACCGGCCGGGCGTGATCGATGCCATTGCGCAACTCGATGCCCCCGACCGTGTCGAGGCCGCGGCGCGTCGCCAATACGAGCGACACGATGCTGCCAGCGTGGACGAGGCAGCCGCGCGCCTGACCGAGCAACTCGCGCGCGTGCGGGATGAGTTCGAACGCCTCGACCGGCAGTTGCAGGCCATCGACATGCGGCATAACCAGTTTGTGCATGCGGCTGTGCGCGCCATTGAGTTGCAGCTTGCCGCGCACACCACCACCAGCGGCCAGCTCGATGCCATTCTGCGCCAGGCGTTGTCGGATGCTGATTCGGATGCCTCAACATTCGCCCGGGATCAGATAGACCAAGCCCTGCAACTGTTTCGCCTCGAACTCACCGACGCGGATTCGCTTGCGCCGCCTTCACGGACTGCGCGGCCATTTGCGTCAGATGAAGTCGTTCAGCAACCGTTGGACGAAGCGGAACTGGAATCCGCGCGCGATCAGGTGCTGTTGCAACTGAGCCGGGCGATTGGCCCGGAACGTGTGCAACGCTTTGCGCGCGACCTGCTCAAAGGGCGACAGACGGTGCGCGCCACCGAGATCACGTTGACCGGCCCCGAAGAACTGCCGTTATTGATGTACCTGCGCGCCTATGGCGACGGCGCGCTGGGCTATCGCGTCGAAGAACTGGGTGAGTGGGTACAGACGGGCGATTACGCCTTTCGAGATTTCAAAATTTACAAATCATCATGAGTCTGATGCACCTTGCGCAGGAATACGACCAGCTTGGACCCGGCGAACAAAGTCTGTTTGCCGAAGTGATCAAACGCCTCTTGACCGAGGGGCTGTTATGGCGCGATGACGAAGCCGACCGCAAGGCGTATAACTTTCTCGGTCGGCGCAGCGAACTGGTGAGTGAGTACCTGAAAATGGGCGGCTGGCAACTGATGTTCCACGAATCGGCGCGCATTTATCACGTCACCCATGTCGACGGCGCGCACCGCCGCAGGCTCAGCCGCGAACTCACCATCTGGCTGCTGATCGTCCGGCTGCTGTATGCCGAAAAACGCGAACGCGTCGAAGTCACGCTGACGCGCCAGCCCGTCGTCAAGGTGGGCGACATCGCAGATCGTTACGCCTCCTATTTCCCCAACCAGCGCGTGCGCAAAAAGAGCAGCCTGACCGAGGCGCTGCGCGCCATGCAAGGCATGAAACTGATTACCGCTGCCGGCAGCGCCGCCGTGTTACGTGCCGACGATCCGGATCGGCTGGTTGAACTGCGCCCCGCACTCGAGGTCATCCTGCCCGCAGACGAAATCACCGCCTTGACCCAACGCCTGAGTGAATACCAGCGCGCCGGCGCCGACAGCGACCCCGATGCCGCATCATCAGGCATGGAAGACACCGCCAATGCCTAACACCACCCCGTTTCCCATCTTGCGCTTTACGTTTCACGCTTCACGTGCGTTATCCCACCACTCCACCATCCCTCTTTCTGCTTTACGTTTTACGTTTCACGTTTCACGCTTCCCGTTTTACCATGCTAGCACTCACCCGCATCTTTCTGCATAACTGGCATCGCTTCAATCATCATGTCATTGAAGTGCAAGACAGCCTGTATCTGGCCGGACATAACGGTTCAGGCAAGTCCTCGCTGCTCGATGCCATCCAACTGGTACTCGTCGCCAACCTGCGGCGCATCCGGTTCAACAGCTCGGCGCAAGACGTCTCCGAACGCGGCATCGACTCGTACGTGCGCGGCAAACTGGGCGAAGACCGCTGGCTGCGTCCCGGCCGGACGGTGGCCTACGTGGCGCTGGAGTTCACCAACACCGAAGCGCGCAGCGAGGTGGCTTCCTCCCGCAAATCATCTGTGACGCTGGGCGCGTGCATCGAGGCTGAGCAGGGACACCCACCCGATCGGTCGTACTTCATCCTGCCGGACAAGCTGGACCCCGAGCTGTTCACACCGGGCGGCCTGCCCTTAACGCGCCAGCAACTTCGCAAGACACTGCGCGACCAGAAGAAAGGGCAATCGTTCGACCAGGTTGAGGAATACCAGACCGAAATGCTCGACCGTCTGGGCGGGTTGAATGAACGCTTCATCGACCTGTTCCTGCGCGCTCTGTACTTCCGCCCCATCACCAACATCGATGACTTTGTCGAACAATGGCTGCTGGAGCGCAAGGACATCAGCATAGAAACACTGGTCAGCGTGCGCGAACGGCTGGGCGATCTGCGCCACGAAGCCGAGCGCACCGAACAGCGCATATACCGGCTGGGCGAAATCGTCGCCCAGCAACTAGAAGTGCTGCGGCTGGATCAGTTGCACGACCAGTACATGCTGCTGGCGGCGCTGCTGAAGCTCGAAGTCGCCCAACGCGATGCCGCCCGCGTCGATGAACTGATTGCGGCGCACACCCGCGAACTCAGCGCCTCACAGGAAGCCATCGACCTGAACACGGCAACGCTGCGCGGCGCAGAGCAGGCACTGGCTGAGGCGCAGCGGCGCTTGTCTGAATCCGACGCCGCGCGACGCAGGGAGGAATTGCTGCGCCAGATTGCCGCAGCCAGCCGCGAAGCCGACGCGATTGCGGCGCGCTGGCGCGCCTTGCAAGGCGATTTGCAACGCGAGGCAACGGGGCTACGCCCATTGTTGACGCTAAACCTCCTTGAACCGAGCGAGCATGCTGCCATACGCGCGTTGATCGAAAACGTGCCCGCAACGCCGTCGGATTTGCGCCGCCAAGGCGGCTTCCACCTGGTTGAAGACGCCGCCGCACAACTGGACGCCGCGCATACCCGCGCCATCGAGCAGGTGGCCGTGTTACGCAGCGAACTCGACGCGCTGCGCCAGCGCGCCCGCCAGTTGAGCGATGAGGTCGAGCGACTCGTCAATCAAGGCGTCCTGCGCTATGACCCCGATGCCGTGCGCATGCAGGATCGGCTGGAACGTGTGCTGGGTGAACGGCCAAAGCTGCTGTGCGAAGTGCTTGAGATCAGCGATCCGCGCTGGCAGGACGCTGTCGAGGCCATGCTGGGCGCGCGGCGATTCAACATCATCGTCGCCCCGGGACAGTTCGATCAGGCTGCGCATGAACTAGATCGCGCCCGCGCGCAGGGACAAATCTATGGCGTAGGCTTGATTGACCTGCAAAACGTGGGACGCGATTCACACTGGCGCGATCCCCGCCCGGATGCGCTGTCACAGTACGTCACATCGCCGGTGGAGCAGACATCTGTCGTGGCCTATGTCAACTTTGTGCTGGGCGACATCGTTGCCTGCGAGACTGTCGATGACCTGCGCCAGTATCGCCGCGCCGTTACGCCCCAGGTGGTCGTTTACAGTGACTACACCATGCGCGCCGTGCGCCCCGACCGCTATACCCCGCACTTCATCGGCGCGCGGGCGCGCCAGTCGCAGATTGATGCCCGCCGTCGCGAACTGGCGGAACTCAAACCCGGCATTGACGCGCTGGAAGAACAACTGCGCAACATGCAGGCGCTGGAACGGCTGCTCAACGGCGCCGGACGCCTGACGCGCCTCGCCGAACGGTTAAACGGCGAGCTGGATGACCAGCCATTACGCGCACAGATCGACGCAGCGCGCGCCGATCTGCAGGCGCTCGACTTGACCAGCCTGCACCTGCTGGAAGCCGAGATCAGCCGATTAGGCGCACTGGCTGAAAAATATCGCGAGGAACAACGCCAGCTCTACCAAAAACGGGGCATGCTCGAAGGCAAGTTGACCGGCCTGCGCGAGAACCGACTGGCGTGCGAACGCACGCGGGTTGAACGCGCCCGCGAGGCCGACAGCGCGCGGGTGCAATTGGCAGCGGCGATTGAAGGTGCGACGACGCTATTAACAGAGCGATTGGATCGACCCAATCTCGCGGACGAAGTGATCAACGCCGAGAGCGGGGCGCGCCGTTTCGAGACGCTGCGCAGCAACGGAGCAAATAAGTTGACGGCGCTGGGTACGAGCTACAACACCGTCGAACAATTCGGCGCCAACCCGGGCGATCCCACCGATCAGCGCTACGATCACGAACGCGAGCGCTTGATGGCCACCGACCTGCCCGCCTACCAGACTCACATCGCGCAGGCCGAACGCGAGGCCGAGGATGAGTTGCGCGAGCATGTGCTGCACACCCTGCGCGAGCAGATCACGACCGCCCGGCGCAAGCTTGACCAGATCAATGACGCACTCGCTCATTTGCCCGCGTTCGGCAATGAGAAATACCGTTTCACCAGCGCGCGCGCCGATGAGGTGCAGGAGTTCTTCGAGCTGATCATGTCCGATGCGCAATTACTCGGCGCCGGATCACTCTTCGAAAGCCAGTTCTACACCGCGCACAAGGATGCGTTTGACCGCTTCTACGAGCTGTTGACGCGCCGGCCGCAATCACGCATCGAGGCCGAAGAGCAGGAGCGACTGACGGACTACCGCCACTATCTGAGCTACGACATCGAGGTGACCAATACGGTCACCGAGCAGAAGTCGCGCCTGAGCAAAATCATGAACCAGACATCGGGCGGTGAAACACAAACGCCGTTCTACCTCACGATTGCCGCCTCGTTCGTGCAGTTGTACCGCATTCAGGAACGCAGCAAACGCCCCACCATCCGGCTGGTCGCCTTCGACGAAGCCTTCTCGAAAATGGATCAAAGCCGCATTGGGGCAACGCTTGAATTGTTCCAACAGTTCAACCTGCAGATCGTCACGGCGACGCCGCTGGAACGCTGTGAGTATCTGGCGCCCAAAATCTGCACCAGCCTTGTGTTAACCGTGGTCAGAGACGGCGTACACATCGAGCCGTATCGCAACTACGTGGCGCAACTGGATCGGTTACGCGCTGCACAGGAGGAGCGCGCCAACGCCGGCGGTGACGCGCAGGCGCCGGGCGAGGTCGACTGATGGCAAGCTCGCTGCTTCCTGACGTGCTCGATATCTTGAATCGGCTGCTCGACCAGCACGAACAACCGGCGCGGCAACGCGTGGCGCGCGTGCGACTGGGAGATCACGCTGCGTACGCCGGCGCGGCGCGCGCCGATGTCAATGCCGCACTGCAGCAACTGGCAAGCCACGGCGGCGTGCGACTGGTCTGGCGCAAATGGGAGGAGAACAACTGGCTGGACGCGGTTGATCTTGTGCCCGAAAACGCGGCAACCGTGTATGCGCTGCTGGATCGCCTGCCGCTCAACGACCGCGTCGGACGGCTGCGCCAATGGATCACCAGCCAGACGCCGCAGGCAGCGTGGCATGCGGCATTCCTGGCGCAAACGCTGGCGCAGCTAGATGCAGGGCGCTCGGTTGCCCCGCTCGATACGAATGATCGCGATGCCAGCGCCGACCTGCTCAAAGCGCTCGACGCCATCGCACAACTAAGCGCGCCGACCTTGGAGCGCGTGCTCAGCGTGCAGGTTTTCCACGACAGCAAGCGCTTCGAAGCGCTACGTTCCAAAGTCATCACGGTGTTGCGCCGGCACAACCCGGACGCCGATCAATTCGGCGACGACGATCAGGCTTTGTTGCGCGAGCACTTTGTAGAACGCGTGCCGGAGTACGTGCCGATCAGCGGCCCACTCGTCCTCGATCTCGCCGGGACGGATACCGAGCCGGCACCATCGGTCGATCTGGCGCCATTCGCCCCAAGCGTCGCACTGCCCGCGACACTATTACGACGCGCGAAAGTGACCGCATGCAGCGCGCGCGTCATCATGACGGTGGAAAACCTGACCAGCTTCAGCGAGTTGGTCACCCGCCGGCCTGCAGGTTGGCTGCTGGTGTACATCGGAGGTTTTGCCAGCCCGACGGTGATAGCGTTGCTGCAACAAGTCAGCCGCGTCGCCCGCCATGCTCATCTGCGGCACTGGGGCGACCTTGACGCAGGCGGGTTGCGCATCCTGGCGCACTTGCGCCAGCATCTGGGAACAGTTGCGGCCACGGCGATGGACTGCGCAACGCTGCAGACCTATGCGGCATTCGCTCAACCCCTCACCGTTTCAGATCGCCGCGCCTTGGAACGACTCAAAGACGCGGCCATACTCTCAGACTGCGCCGACCTGATCGATGCCTTGCTGGCTCAGGGCATCAAACTGGAACAGGAAGCCGTGCAGATAGAAGACATCGCGGCCATTACCGTTTTTCAGGATGAATTCTGCCCTTGACAAACCCTCTTCGGTATGCGATTATGCTCAACTAATCAATAGGTTTATATACATCAGTTTCAATCTACTTAACAACATCATATACTTGTAAGCCATGAAATCGCTTTGTTCTACCTCGACGACAATCACACACGGCCATACCCATATGGTGTGTGTTCTCTGTACATGCTGCTATTCATGTATGTGCGTGTATTCCATGCGCCAGCCGCGGTTGAGAAGTTAGTCGTTTAGCGATTTCGGATTTCAAAAACTCCAACCAAAGCAAGGTTGGAGTTTTTTGTTGTGCAAGTTCATACTCAAAGGAGGTTCAGAGGTCCAACAATAACAAAAGCATCGGTGTTACCTTTTTAACAGGTCACAATGCCACAACATCACTTGTGATACTTTCGTAAACCATCGGTTGTTATTCAAATTAAATAGAGGAGTTCCATGTTTTACAGTCAGAAGATAAAAAGCTTGTTCGCGGCGACGTTCCTGACGTTGATCGCATCCGCCTGCGGTTCGGCGCCCACCCCGACAGCAGCCCCTGCCGCTACTACAGCGCCGGCCAAGGCCACCGCCGCGCCTGCAGCAACAGCCGCTGATGCCAAACCAGCCGCCAAGATTCGCGCCGCGCTCATTTTGCAGGGCACGCACGATGACGGCACCTGGAATGCGATGGCCTGGTCTGGCTTCCAGAAGCTGAAGGAACAGGGCATTGAAACCACGGTCAGCGAAAACGTAGCAGACACAGACGTAGCGCGTGTGTTGCGCAACTATGCCACGAGCGGCTGGACATTTATATGGGCGCACAGCGGCACCTACCCCAATGCAGTTATTGAAGTAGCAAAGGACTTCCCCGATGTTACATTCGCCTCTGTGACCGGGCCAGGGTTGGAGTTCCCCAAGAATGTCTGGCAGGTGACGCACGAATGGGAAGATGCCTACTTCCTGGCGGGCGCGCTGGCTGGTCTCCAATCGAAGTCCGGCGTGGTCGGCAATGTAGGTGGTATTCCCATCCCAATCTATGTCGCCTCGCTGACAGCCTTCAATCAGGGCGTAAAGTACGTGCGCCCCGATGCCAAGACGTTTGATCCCGTCTTCATCGGCGACTTTAATGATTCTGTCGGCGCGAAGAAGGCCGCCCAGGCCCAGATCGATGCCGGCGCCGACATCATCGTCAGTTCGCTGGACGCCGGTACCTTTGGTTTGATCGAAGGCGCGCGCGCCGCCAACAAGGCTGGCAAGACAGTGCATGTCATGACCATCCTCGCAGACTTGCACGATCAGGCGCCCGAAGTGGTCTACAGCAGTGCTTATATGGATTACCCCACTGCCGTCGTCGACGTCGCGCAGAAAGTCATTGGCGGCGAGAAAGGTGGCGTTTACCCCATGCGATGGGCCAACGGCCACGCGCGCTGGGCGGACCTGCACGGTCAAGTCCCCGACGACATCCTGGCCAAGCTCAAGGCTATCGAGGCCGACATCAAGGCCGGCAAGATCGACGTCTTCACCCAGGCTAAACTGAAGAAATAACCGCCGCCGTTGCAGTTACCCATGACACCCACTGGGTCATGCGGCAGCAACTGAAGCCAGAAGTCAGAGGTCAGAAATCTGACTTCTGACTTCTTTACGCTTGTTTTCAACAAGACAACCAACTATGCCACCCATTCTTGAGTTAGTTCACATCACCAAACGCTTCCCGGGCGTGGTGGCGAACAACGATATCAGCCTGGAGTTGCATCCCGGCGAAATTCTGGCGCTGCTGGGAGAAAACGGCGCAGGCAAGACGACGCTGATGAACATCCTGTATGGCCTGTTGCGGCCAGACGAGGGTGAGATTCGCATACAGGGGAAGGTCTGCAAGATCGAGTCGCCAAACGATTCACTGCGCCTTGGGATCGGGATGGTCCATCAGCACTTCATGCTGGTGCCGACGTTGAGCGTGCTGGAGAACATCGTTCTGGGTCGTGAACCCAGGCGCGGCCCGTTTCTCGCCGGCGCAGCCGCATTGGAACAGATCATGCGCCTTGCGGATGAATTTGAACTACCGATCTCACCGCACGATAAAGTCTGGCAACTCTCGGTCGGCGAACAACAACGCGTGGAAATACTCAAGATGGTGTATCGCGGCGCGCAAATCCTGGTGCTGGACGAGCCCACAACCTCGCTGACGCCACAGGAGACCAACGCGTTATTCAACATTTTGCGCGCCATGACCAAACGCGGTCATTCGGTCATTTTCATCTCGCACAAGCTGGACGAAGTGCGCGCCATCAGCCATCGCATTGCGGTGCTGCGCCAGGGACGCGTTGCCGGAACCATGCTAACCGCTGAGGCCGGCGAACAGGAACTGGCTTATCTGATGGTTGGGCGCGATGTTGTCAAACGCGTGTATGCAAACACGACCATCGCACCCCAAAGCGATGCCTCTGCACAGCCGCTTATTACCGTTCGCAACCTGTCGGTGCTGGGGCGTCATGGCGGGAAAGCCATCGACGGCCTGAACCTGCAACTCGCAGCAGGCGAGATCGTTGGCGTCGCCGGCGTAGATGGCAATGGGCAGACGGAGCTGGTTGAAGCGCTGGCCGGCCTGCGCCCCACGGCCAACGGCGAGATCATCATCGACGGCCACCATTGTGACTCGCAGGCAGACCCGCGCCGACAAATGAAACTCGGCGTGGCCTATATTCCGGCTGAGCGCAAGACGCGCGGTGCAATACCTGATTTAACGATCGCGGCCAATGCCATTCTTAAGAATCACAACGACCGTCCGATTGCCGCGCGCGGTATCATGAACCAGCGCCGCATACGTGAGTACACCCAGCAACTCGTCGCTGACTATGACGTGCGTTGCACCTCCATCCAATCGCCGGCAGGCGTGCTCTCTGGCGGCAACCTGCAGAAGCTCATCCTGGCGCGCGAGGTGTCTGCCCAACCGAAGCTGTTGATCGCCGAGCAACCCACGCGTGGACTGGATATCGGCGCAGTCGAAATCGTGCAACAGCGCATCATGCAACAACGCGATCGTGGCACTGCCGTCCTGTATCTCTCGACAGACCTGGATGAAATCCTGGCCATTAGTGACCGCATCATTGTTTTATACCGAGGAAAAATCGTCTATGAATGCCCGAACTCGCAACAGGTTTCGCGTGAGCGGATTGGCCTGGCTATGGCCGGCAAAGCTGCGTAATACGACTAGCGCCAGGGACACACTCAGGTCGCTACTCAGCCTGACCGGCGCGGTCCTTGCCGCTCTGCTGGTCGGCAGCATCTTGATTGCGCTGGCAGGGGTGTCGCCGTTGAAGGCGTATGAAGCGCTCATTGCCAACTCAATCGGCTCGCGTAATGGCTGGGGCGAGACACTCGTCAAGACGGTCCCCTTGTTGCTGGCCGGACTGGGTGCTGCCTTTGCCTTTCGCGCGCGCATCTTCAACATTGGCATCGAAGGACAACTCTACGCAGGCGCACTGGGCGCTGCCATAGTCGGCCTGTTCCTGGGGCAACTTCCCCTCTGGCTAGGTATTCCGCTCATGCTGTTGTCGGGTTTTGTTGCCGGCGGATTGTGGGCCGGAATTGCGGGTGTCTTGAAGGTGAAATTCAAGGCCAACGAGATCATCGTCACGCTGATGCTGAACTACATCGCCTTCGAGTTGATGAGCTATCTGCTCAATGGCCCCTGGCGTGATCCCGCGGGCACGGAAGCCTACACCGCGCATTTTGTCGACGGCACCATCCTGCCGATCATATTGTCCGGGACGCGCCTGCACGCCGGCATCATCGTCGCCCTGATCGCCACGGCCGTCATCTGGTGGGTCATCCGCCGCACCGTGTTGGGTTATCAAGTCACTGTTACTGGCGCCGGCGAAGAGGCCGCGCGCTATGGCGGTGTCAACATCAAGCGTGTTCTGCTTACCACGCTGTTCATCAGCGGCGGGTTGGCCGGCCTGGCAGGAGCCTGTGAAGCTGCCGGGTTACAGCATCGCGTCCTGCTCGGTATATCACCCAACTACGGTTACACCGCTATTGCCGTCGCGATGCTGGGTCGCCAGGAACCGCTCGGGGTGGCAGTCGCTGCCGTGTTCTTTGCCGCGCTGATCGTGGGCGTCAGCGGCATGCAAGACTTCACCGGGGTGCCAGTATCGCTGGTGTTCATCATCGAAGGATTGATATTGATCTTCATTGTGGGCAGCCAGGCGCGGCGTCACAAGCGGGTCAAGGCGCAGAAAGCAGTGGACGTGGATCAGCCACCACTGTCGCCTGCAGAGGAGGCACAACACTGATGGAATGGACCACGATTCTGACCGGCGCATTCTTGATACAAGTGCTGGCCGCCAGCCTGCACCTGGCAACGCCGCTGGTATTGGCTGCCTTAGGCGAGATTTTCGCGGAGCGTGCAGGGGTGTTGAACCTGGGCATCGAAGGCATCATGCTGCTGAGCGGCTTGAGCGCCTTTGCCATCGCCACAAACGCGCAAAGCGTCTGGCTGGGCATACTGGCCGGCATTGCCACCGGCGCACTCCTGGGGCTGTTTTTCGCATTCATGACAGTGACACGGCGTGCCGACCAGATTGTGACTGGCCTGGCCTTTCTGATCCTGAGCAGCGGCGCAGCTATTTACTTCTATCGCATCATTTTCGGCAGCCGCTCATTACTGCCCCAGATCGAACCGCTGAGCCAGCTCGAAATTCCGCTGCTCAAGGATATTCCCATCCTTGGCCCGGTCTTGTTCAATCAAACCATCCTGACACACCTTATGCTTGTCCTGGTCGTCGTGTGTGTGCTCGTGCTGTGGCGCACACCATTCGGGCTGCGCATCACGGCCGTGGGCGAGTATCCTGCTGCCGCCGACGCGCTGGGCATCAATGTCATCGCCGTGCGCTATGCGTGCCTGGTCATCGGCGGAGCGCTGATGGGGCTGGCCGGCGCCTATTTTCCGCTGGCTGAGCTGGGTTTCTACTCCAACTCGATGATCGGCGGGCGCGGGTTCATTGCGTTAGCGCTGGTGGTGTTCGGACGATGGAATCCGTTACTGGCGCTGGCCGGCGGGCTGATCTTCGGCGCTGCCGACGCACTGCAAATCCGCCTGCAACTCATCCAGTCCGGTATCCCATCGCAGTTGATGATCGCATTGCCCTACATCCTGACCGTCCTGGTCATCCTGGTCGGGCGCGCGCGCCAGTCGCCCTCCGCCCTGACCATCCCGTACGTCCGTGAATAGGTTTGAACTGTTTGCAATCTTAAACTTGTTAAGGAGCTATCTCGAATCATGAAATATATCGACCAACATTTGATCCGCGTGAGTTTTGGACAGGCGCCCGCCGATGTCATCATCAAAGGCGGCAACCTGATCAATGTCTTCTCTGCACAGATTTACCCGGCCGACGTGGCCATCGCCAACGGGCGCATCGCGGCTGTGGGCGACGTAGGCTATGCCGCCGGTGAGAATACCGAGATTATTGACGCACGTGGCAAATACCTGGCGCCGGGTTTGATCGACGCGCATCTGCACGCCGAAGTGCCCAAAGTGACGCTGACCCGGCTGGCGAACGCGGTAGTGGCGCGCGGCACGACATCGATCATGACACCCTTCGACCAGATTGGCGTGGTGAATGGCATCGACGGCATCCGCTGGGTACTGGATGAGGCGAAGAACACGCCGTTGAAAATCTTCCACTCCGGCGCATCGCGGCTGCCCTACACCACGCCGGCATCCACGATTGCCTACCGCTTCGGCCCTGCCGAACACGCCATCGCGCAGCAGTGGGAAGAAGCCGTGGGTATCTGGGAATACATGTCTGATTCGATCGTCGACTTCGATGGCCCGGTGTTCGAAGTAGCTGATATGGCGATCCGCAATCGCCTGACGTTGCATGGGCATGCGCCAGTGACAGTGGGCAAAATCCTGTCAGGGCATGTGGCCGCCGGTATGCACGACGATCACGAATCGTATACGGCAGAGGAACTGGCCGAAAAGCTGCGCCAAGGCGTGCGCGCCCTGATCCGACGCGGCACACACAGCGACAACGTCCCCCCACTCGTCCGCGCCATCACCGAGTTGCGGCTCCCCACGCGGCACATGTCACTCTGCACCGACGACCTGGACTGCACCGACATCACAGAACTAGGCCTGATCGATCACCTGGTGCGCTATGTCATCAAACTTGGCGTCGATCCACTCACCGCTATCCAGATGGGCAGCCTCAACACGGCTGAAACGTATCGCGTCGATCATCTGGTTGGCTCTATCGCGCCCGGGCGCATCGCGGACATCCTGCTGATAGATGACCTGCCCAATCTCAACATTGCTGCTGTCATCGCCAACGGGAAACTGGTGGCGCGTGACCGCCGTATGCTCACGCCTGTCGCGTCACCCACCTATCCGGCCAATTTCTACAACACCATGCACCTGGATAAACCGATTGCGGCCGAGGACTTGTACATCACGGTCGATGATGCTCAGGCCACACAAGCCAGGGTGCTGGCTATCCACCTGGAGCCGGAGGAAGGCTTGCTGAGTCAGGGCAGAGAGGTGACACTCAACATCGCTGACGGGCGCATCCTGCCCGACCCCGCACAGGACGTGCTCTACATCTCCGTGACCGACCGACATTCCGGCAAAGGGCTGACCGGCAAAGCATTCATCTCCGGTTTCGGCCTGAAAGAGGGCGCCATCGCGACCAGCACCTCGCCTGATGATGACAATATCATCACCATCGGCGCGTCGGTTGAGGATATGGCCGTGGCCATCAACCACCTGGTCAATATCGGCGGCGGTCAGGTAGCCGTCAATAAGGGTGCGATCATGGCTGACATCCCATTACCGGTGAGTGGTTTGATGGCCGATATTTCAGCAGAAGACATGGCGCAGCAGGAAGGCACACTTAATAGAGCAGCCTATGCCCTGGGCACCAAACTCAAGCGACCGTTCTTCTTCATCATCTTCCTGTCGATTACGGCCATCCCCGAATACGCCGTTACCGACCGTGGACTTGTGGCGCACGCAACGCGCACCGTCATCAACCCGGTGCTCGAAGTCCAGCGTGCATAACGTTTTCGGCATTGTATCTGCGTCGAATGCACTAACGAGAGAGGTCGGCTTGCGCCGACCTCTCTCGCGTTTTTACCCCAGCAACAGACTCAGCTCCAGGACAATATCGGGTCTTTGATCTGCTGCAGCGCAACGTCGATATAACCCTTGTCGGTAATAGCGAACGACGGAATGGCCGCCAGTGTGATGAATGACAGGAACATGAACGGTTCGGGCACCGTCACGCCCTGCGCGCGCGCTTGATCAAGCAACACCTGTCGTTGATCAGCCAACGTCCATGCATCGGTATCGGTGAGAAGCCCGAGCAATGGCAGAGCAATTTCACCGGTGACTTTGCCGTCTTCAACGATGACAATACCGCCATTCAACTCCGCAACACGGTTAACCGCAATGGCAGCATCTTCAGGGTTCACGCCGATCACGACGATGTTGTGGTTATCGTGCGCCACGCTTGAAGCCAGCGCCCCACGCTTCAGTCCGAATCCACCAATGAATGCGCGCCCGATGTTCCCGGTTTGATGGTGGCGCTCAACAACAGCCACGTGCACAATGTCCTGGCTCAGGTCGCTGCCGACATAGCCATTCACAATGGGCAGCGTGGTTTCGTCGCCAATCGTAATGGGTATCCATGGCAATGTGCGCATGATATGTACGTGCGCTGCGCGGGCATCGCCGATGCCTGGTATGACCAGATCGCGCGCCGTCACAGGCTTCTTCAAATGGAAGGTGTTGTTGAGAATCGGCTCATGCTCTGGAATAGCCGGCGGCTCGACCAGGCGACCATTCTCCGCTGCCAGTTTGCCCCGCGCGATGGTCTTGAGAACCTTGAAGTCCTCAGGTCCAGTGACAATGTTGACGTCAGCATGTCGCCCAGGCGCCACAATGCCAATCTCCGACTCGAAGTTGAATGACGCGGCAGCATTGATGGTGACGAGCTGGATGGCTGTCGGGAAGTCGATGCCGGCTGCCAGCGCCAGCCGCACAAAGTAGTCGAGGTGCCCTTCTTTCACCAGTGCAATGGCGCTCGTGTCGTCGGTGGCCAGGCTGATGAAACGCGTATCCACGTGATGCTCTGTGATGGCCTTGATCATCTCGTGGAACGTGGGTACGATCAAGTTATGGCGCAGGTGGACGTGCACCCCATTGCGCAACCGCAGTAATACATCGTTCACATCCAATGCTTCATGATCGTTGGTGATCCCCACCGACACGAAGGCATTCCAAGCCGGGCCTTTGGTTTCCGGGCCGTGGCCGACCAGCGTCTTGCGCGCCTGGCGCGTGGCGTCGATCGAGCGCAACAGGTCGTCGTGCTGCGCATTGACATAACCTACCACAACCTCGGACAGACCGACGGCATCGTCGCGCTGTAATGCCGGGATGATGATGTCGGCATTGAATAATCCACCGCTGGTTTCCAATCCAGGCGAGAAAGGGACATGCGATGGCACAACGAAGTAATACTTCAGCGGGGTGTGCTTGCCCTCTTCCAATGCAGCATCAATGGCAGGCAATCCGCCAACCACGCCGATCTCATGCAGATCTGTGAAAACACTGGTGGTGCCGTGTGACACGACCACCTCGGCGAAGCGCGCCATGCTCAAAGCGCTGCTCTCTGGATGAATGTGTCCCTCGACGAAACCGGGCACAATGTAGTGTCCCTCGGCGTCGATCACCTGCGTCCCTTCACCAATGGCGTACTGCACATCGCCGATGGCCGCAATTCGGTCACCCGCTATGGCAACACCACCCTGGTATATCTCCTTGGTGACGACATTGACAAACTGTCCATTGACGATGACCAGATCAGCAGGTTGCTGACCCAGTGCTACATTCATGAGTCTTGTATTCACGTAATGTCTCCTTTGTGCCTATCAGTTCCAGTTGAATCTCTTGGGCAACACGATGCCTGCGCGCTTGCGAATAGACGCGGCGCGCTCGCGTACTTCCTTCAATACTTCGTCGACATCGATCTGGGTGAACTTGCGATCGCGCAATAGCCAGACGCCATTACACATCGTGCTCTCGACGTTCTCAGTCTTCATCGAGAAAACCATGTTGGAGATTGGATCGTGCATGGGCTGCATGTTCGGTGTGTTCGGATCGATCACCACCAGATCGGCCTTTTTGCCGACTTGAATCGAACCGACCTCGCCGTCCCAACCGATGCAACGAGCGCTGTCAATCGTAGCCATCTCTAGGACGGTTTGCGCCGGCATTGCCGATGGGTTGCGCAGGCGGCCCTTCTGCAACAGCGAAGCCAGCCACATTTCATCGATGATGCTGTTGCGGCAGTTGGACGGCGCGCCATCGGTTCCCAATCCAACCGTCACGCCGCCTTCCAGCATTTCCACAATCTTCGGCAAACCCATGACGCGCAAGGCGGCCGCGGGATTGTGCGACACCTTGACATCCCAGTCATGCAGCAGTTGAATCTCGTCAGGCTCAACATAAACCACGTGCACGGCCAACAGGTTTCTGCCCAGCGCGCCAAGTCGATTCAGATGGCGCACAGTACTCGTGCCGCGCGTCTGCTTGCAATATTCGATCTCCTCCCACGCCTCGGCCACATGCATGTGAATCCACGTGCCGCGCCGGTTGGCCGCCTCAACGGTCTTCACGATCAGCGCATCCGAGTTATTGAGCAGCGTGCGTAGACCAAACCACCAGCGCACGCGCCCATCCGCCGCGCCATTGTATTTTCGATACTCATCCTCTTGTAGCGCAATGCAATCATCAGTGCTGAGCCGCCACGACTCCGGCAGACCTTCGCCTTCATCCATGATTGAGTGACACAGCGCGGCGCGGATACCCAGTTCGTTGACAGCGCGCACAGTGCCCCCGGCATGCTGGACGCCTGCATCGGCAACGGTCGTGGTGCCATTGGCAATCTGCTCGATGCCAAACAACAGCGTACTGATATAGCTGTCTTCTTCGGTCAAGTTGCTCTCATAAGGCCAGATGCGGTCATGCAGCCACGTCAATATATCGACGTCGTCGCTCAACCCACGGCTGAGATGCTGCACCGTATGCACATGCGAATTGACAAAGCCGGGCAAGATGTAGCGGCTGCGCCCATCGACGATATCGTCGCCCGGCTGAGCCACCCACTCGGCTTGCGGGGTAATCGCCACGATGCGATCTCCCTCCACTACTAGCACATGATCAGTCAACACGCGGCGTTGCGCGTCCATCGTCACTATCGTACTGTTACGGATAATAATTCTGCTCATTGAACTCTTTTACTTGTTGAGATAACCCACATGGCTTCGTTCAGTTCGTTGATTAAGTTTACAGGCATTGGCTCACAGTCAATCGCATCGCTGCGCTATCGCGCAAGGTCGACTATGTGTCAAGGGGAGACAGGAAGAGGTCAGATAAGAGAAGTCAGATCTGACCTCTATCTACATGAGCACGTCAGACAGGCAGGGGCCGCGTGCGCGCGCAGTTCATCGGAATAACCCGCAGTTAAGCTTGAAACGATCAAAAATATCGGCATGATGTTGTGCATACTGCACCAGCACCAATACTGGTCTGGTAACGCAGCCGCTCTGCTGGATAAAAGTGCGGATACGTTTGTACAGCTTTTGCTGAGAGCTGAGAATAGCGAACATGACGCGTTTTGTCAATCCCCTGCTGAACCGATTTGAATGCCGGTTGATGAAAACACCATTCTCATCAAGCATGCAGGCGTGGTAAGGATGTAGCTGAGATTCTATAGCCGTGCCATAAAAACGCGAGAACCTATTCAAAAATGCCCCCGCGGTTACTACTCACTGGTATATTCCGCTATCTGATTACGTTTTACGCTTCACGTTTCACGCGGGCCAAGCGATAATCAGCCACATGATTGCGCTACATGCTCTATGGGATCAACGTTCAACTTGCCTGCGGTTATGGGCAGAAACGACGCCCGGCGAGAGTGTCAAGCCCAAACGAAGGCGCAAGCGCGCAGCCGGCGCTACAACTGCGAACTCTCAGCCGGCGGCGCAGTCGCACCCCTTCGCCGCAGCCGCCAACCTTCTGGCCGAATGCGCCGGCGAGGTTTTCGGCAGTGTGGCCGTGGCGGAAGCCGTCATCGAGCCGATTCAACTGGCGCTGCCTTCGACGGATGCGGCACCCGTGCCATCGCCGGAGTTGCTGCTCTTCTCAGACGATACGCCCACGCGCCTGGCGCCGTGGGAAGCTGTGTCGCTGGCGCTGCCGCCCGAAGCGGCGCTGAATGCGCTGCTCGATCTGCCGCCACAACCGCCGCTGGGCGTGAACTACGGCGCGGCATTGCGCTTCTGGGCGCAGGTCGCTGGTTTTGCGTATGAGCTGGTCCTGGGGCAACGCTTCGCCCCGTCATTACAAAAGGGCGCGGGCGAGAACACTTTGCGCGCCGGCTGGTCCATCGTGCTCAGCGAAAACGACACCGAGCGGGTAAAGGCGCTGGCGCGCGCCATGCCGCCAATCTGCCGCGCACTCGACGCAACAACACAACCAGTGCAACTTATCCTGGCTGGCATCAACACACTGATCGACACCTTCGTGCGCGGGAGCACCGTGTCACAGCGCCGATCCATCCTGCCGGCAGCGATCGCAACGGCAATTGAAGGGCCGGCCCGGTTGTGGCTCGATGCGTTGATCAGCAAAGATGGCGTGATCAAGAGCGCGCCTAACCTTAAGGCAACCGAGTATGCCAACCAGTTGCGCGAGTGGTTGGCACAGATACGGGCTGAAGCCAACGCGCCATTCCGCACTTGCTTCCGCCTCGAAGAACCGGTCGTCGACGACTCGGAATCCAGCGATCCAGCTACCGACCTCCCGGCGCGCCCGCGTGAAAAATCCAGCCAAAAGACCCGGCCAAAGGCGGCATCCCCGCCGTGGCGCGTATCGTTTCACCTGCAGGCCAATGAGGATCGCAGCCTGTTGGTGCCGGCTGAGGAGGTATGGCGCGAACGCGGCGATGCCCTCACCTACCTCAAGCACACCTTCGAAAACCCACAGGAACACCTGCTGGCAGACCTGGGCAGAGCCGCGCGCGTCTTCCCGCGCCTCGACGACAGCCTGCGCACCGCCCGCCCGATCGAGTTACCGCTGGCCACCGATCAAGCCTATGCCTTCCTGCGCGAAAGCGCCCCGCTGTTGGAACAGAGCGGCTTTGGCGTGCTGCTGCCGCAGTGGTGGAACAAGCCGGCGGTCAAAGTCGGCGTCAAGCTGAAAGTCAAGGGCAACGCGCAAACGCCCAGCGGGTTGATGGGAATGAACGCCATCATCCAGTACGACTGGGAGGTGGCGCTGGGCGATCAATCCATGACGCTGCAGGAATTTGAACAGCTTGCCTCGCTCAAGATGCCGCTGGTCAACGTGCGCGGGCAATGGGTGGAATTAAAACCGGAAGACATCGAACGCGCCGTGGCCTTTTTCCAGAAACGCCATGGCGGCGAGATGACGCTGGGCGAAGCCGTGCGCCTCGGGCTGGGTCAGGAAAAATCCGAGACCGGGCTGTCGATTAACGGGCTTGAAGCCGAAGGATGGATGCGCGAGACGCTCGATCGGCTGAAAGACAGCGCGAAAATTCCAACCATGGAGCAGCCGCCCGATTTTAACGGGTTGCTGCGCCCATATCAGTTGCGCGGGCTGGCCTGGCTCACCTTCCTGCGCGGATTGGGCATGGGCGCGTGCCTCGCCGACGACATGGGCCTCGGCAAGACGCCGCAGACGCTGGCCTATCTGCTGGCGCACCGCTCTAAAACGAAGAAGGCTTCACCCGTGTTGCTCATCTGCCCGATGTCGATTGTGGGCAACTGGCAGCGCGAGGCGAGCAAGTTCGCGCCGTCGCTGCGCGTGATGGTGCATCACGGCGCAGACCGCTTGACCGGCGCTGGTTTCACGCGCGAAGCCAAAAAGCACGACCTGGTGATCAGCACCTACGCGCTGGCGCAGCGCGACGAAGAACGGTTTGGCGCGGTGGAATGGGATACGCTGATCCTGGATGAGGCGCAGAATATCAAAAACGTCGAAACCAAACAGACCCAGGCCATCCGCCGCATCAAGGCCGACCATCGCGTCGCGCTGACCGGCACACCGGTTGAGAACCGCTTGAGCGAATTGTGGAGCATCGTGGATTTCCTCAACACCGGCTACCTGGGCAAAGCGGGTGACTTCCGCACGCGCTTCGCCACGCCCATCGAGCGTTATCACGACGCCGAGCGCAGCGAGTCGCTGCGGCGATTAACCCAGCCATTCATCCTGCGCCGGTTAAAAACCGACAAAAGCATCATCACCGACCTGCCGGACAAGCAGGAAATGAAGGTGTTGTGCAACCTGACGCGCGAACAAGCCACGCTATACGAAGCCGTGGTCAAGGAAATGCTGCGCAAGATCGAAGAGGCCGAAGGCATCGAGCGGCGCGGGCTGGTGCTGGCCACCTTGCTGCGCTTGAAGCAGGTGTGCAACCACCCGGCGCACTACCTGGCCGATGGCAGCTCGTTGCCAAGCCGCAGCGGCAAGCTGGATCGGATTGAGGAGATGCTGGAGGAGGCGCTGTCGGTGGGCGATAAGGCGCTGGTGTTCTCGCAGTTCAGCGAAATGGGCGGACTGTTGCAGGCATACCTGCAGCAACGCTTCGGGCAGGAAGTGTTGTTTCTGCACGGCGGCGTGCCCAAGAAACAGCGCGACGTCATGGTGCAGCGTTTCCAGGACGAATCGCGCGCCGCCCCCATCTTCATCCTATCGCTCAAAGCCGGCGGCGTCGGCTTGAACCTGACTGCCGCCAACCACGTGTTTCACTTCGACCGCTGGTGGAACCCGGCGGTGGAAAACCAGGCTACCGACCGCGCCTTCCGCATCGGCCAGCGCAAAAATGTGCAGGTGCACAAGTTCGTGTGCGTGGGCACGCTGGAAGAGCGCATCGACCAGATGATTGAACAGAAAAAGCAACTGGCCGAGAGCATCGTCGGCGCGGGTGAAGCCTGGCTGACCGAGCTCTCTACCGATCAGTTGCGCGATCTGTTCACTTTAGGGCAGGAGGCCGTCGCGGATTAACATGAGCTATTGGGGACAAAGCTTCAAGAAAAGAGCGCCAAAAACGGTTAAGAACGGCATCAAGCCGCGCAAAGAGCGCGGCGCCATCGGCGAGACATGGTGGTCGAAGCGCTGGATAGAGACACTGGAATCCTTCAACATCGGCGCGCGCCTGAGCCGTGGGC
>CAIQQO010000032.1 GCA_903873965.1 uncultured bacterium | reverse complement strand
GCCATTGGTAGACGACATTCGGCAGGCCGACGAAGACAATCCAAACGGTTATTTCGAATTTGAAAAGGTAAAGAAACTGGTTGAGGACAACTCATGGCTGGATGCAGCTTCCGGGAAATGCGTCAAGATCATCTCCGCATTACTGCAGACACTCCCTCCCCAGTATCACTATAAGATCATTTTCATGGATCGTAATCTGCAGGAAGTGCTCGCATCACAACGTCAGATGCTCATCCATCGCGGCGCGTCCAACGAGCATGTTGCTGACGATATACTGGCAAGCCTTTTTACCAGGCATTTACAGGAAATCAATGCATGGCTGCCGGCTCAAGCCCATATAGAGGTGCTGCATGTGGATTATGGCTGCTTAGTGCATACACCCATGGCGGTCATACCTGGCATCAACGCCTTTCTCGGGGGAAAGCTAGATCAAAACCGCATGGCTGGCGTCGTTGATCCCAGCTTACACAGACAGAGACCGAAAGGGGCGCCGGCGCTGCCTAGCGTCTGACGTCGATCGGATTTGCGACTGAGCGTTGCTAGATGTGAAAAATGGTTAATACCTCTTCTGCAGTTTACTGGCCGTCTCTCCTGTGCGTAACCCTCGCAGCCTATTGGATACCAGGATTTGCGTTCTCGCAGTTATGCGAGTGGCGTGGGGTGACTAGATTAACACGCATTCTGTTGGCCTTTCCACTGTCTTTATTGGTCTTGCCATACCTTACAGCGGCACTTGGATATCTCATTGGAGTAAAACCATCACTCTATTTGCTGCTTATCTTCACAATTGCGCTTGCACTTACAGGTTTTTTACTTCAGCGCCTGCGGCGCAGGCCAGTAGTGACCATTCACCAGCGCAATTCGATTGCCGGTCCTACGCGCACAGAATGGCTTCTTGTCATGGTTTTCATCATCACGTATGCAACCTTGTGCAACCTTCCCAGGATCGATATGTTCGTAAACGGGGCACAAGCAAATACCGCGGCGACCTTCGATGAGTACTGGCATATTGCGGAAGCAACCTCCATCGCGCGTACAGGCATTCCACCACTTCACTATCTCTACCCTGATGTAAAACTAGCCTATTACTTCTGGGCATGGATATATCCGTCTGTGCTGGTAAATCAACCTGTGCTTGATGTATCTGTGGCACGTGCACTAAGCCTTGGCAGTTGGGCACAGACAGTATGCTTCATGGCAATAACGTACTATCTGCTCAGCCTGAACACCAGGTCAAAAACTGCACGTCTGATGGGCTTGGCCGGAATCTCTTTACTGAGCGGTTTTGATTTCTTTGTCACCATGGGTACAGATAATGAATGGTGGCAAAAAGCAGTACCGTGGCTCACATCTACAAACCAGATATCTTCGTTTAGTACTTTGTACATTTGGGTTCCCCAACACATTGCGGCAACCATGGCCTTCGTTATGGAGATCATCATTTGGCGTAACGTTCGCGCATCACCCATGACAAAAGCCGTGATACTAGGCATAGCCGGTGCATTTATACTTGGAAGCAGTGCATTTGTTTTTATAGGCAGCGTGTTCGCTTTTGCCGTGTGGTGCCTTATTTATCGAAGAGCACTCATCAAGCCTAAGACCATCTTGCCTGGTTTGCTGGTGTTCGTCGTGTTTGCTCTTGGCGCGTGGTATCAGTTGTTTCTAACGGCCGGCCAGGGAGGAAGTTTCACGATCAACTTATTCCGCGTCCCTCTTCTTGAGAAATATACGGGCGTCAACACCGATACTGGCATTGCAATCGACAAAATATTAACGATCATTGCTTTGCCTGTCGTCAATTTCTGGGTGCTGCTAATTGAAATGGGCTTACCATTTCTCCTTTACTGTGTATGGATCACGCGTGCCGCAATTCGGAAAACCTTTGGCTGGGATCGTTTTGCGATCATTTATCCCATTTTGATGTTTGTCGCGATATCATTTCTTAAGGATAAAGGCGGAGGCGAAAATTTCGTCATGCGGAGCATTTTGCCTGCACTTGTCATGATAGACATAATAGCCGCCTTATCTCTGGACAATGTGAATTGGCCGCGTTTGCCAATTCCTGTGCGCATAGCAGCGGTTTATCTGGCCATTGTTATTACCCTGTCACAGTCCGTCACGTGGCTATTTGAACTAAACCAGCGGTCTTCTGAGCCACTCGGTAGTGTCTTTAATATTAAAAGCACTGTCAAACTATCTAGTATGACGTTAATGTCTCCCGTAACCTGGCCGGATGCGCTACAGTACATCCATTGGGTCAATGCAAATACGCCTGCTAATGCCCTCATCATCGAAGAGACTCCACTGGAGTCAATGCCAACGGAGCTCATGCAGAATGGGCGCTACAGAATGATGGAGCGTATACGCTTCATGAACAAGGTTGAACTAGACAAGACGCCACGGGAATATTTGTTTCAACTCGATAGAGCTATATCGGTACGTCAAGATGCGCTCAATCAGCTATTACAGGATGACCCTTCCCAATCTCTTATTGCCCAGACGCTGAAATCACGTTATGTACTGGAGGGCTGCTATCCCCTATACTATGTATCGTGGCGATTAGGTCGCATAGATGGAGAACTGGTCTACCATGACAGTTTCGTAAACATTTACGATATAAGCCAAACATCCTATGGCGTCCAACAACAGTGCACAAAATAAGTCTGGGTTCCCTAAAGAACACTATCGAGGCAACTCGCCTGGAAGCCCTCAGCCAGGAGGATGGAGCATATCTTCTTTTCTCCACATGGATGGCCGAAGCACATCAATACTGATTTGTCTTTCTGCTTTGCTCCTGGCTTATATCTCGCGCATTATCAACCTGGGACAATATGACTTCTGGTACGATGAAATTGGAAGTGTTCTAGTCGGACGATCACCTTCGCTTGCAGACGCCATCTCAGCCACCAGTAAATCTGTTGGCTCAACACCGCTGGATTACATGGTCACATGGGCTGTCATCCATGTAGCGGGCGAAACTGAATTTGTCGTGCGCTATATGGCCTTGGTGTGGAATGTCATTACCATCGCACTGGTCTATCTTACAGGCAATCTAGTGAACCGCGGTAGCGGAAAATGGGCGGCTCTTATCATCGTTATTTCACCGCTGGCTATCCGATATTCGCAGGAAGCGCGCTTCTATTCGCTGGGTTTGATGCTGGGCTCTGCGGTCATCGCAGTCGCAGCACTGGCAGCTCAATCCCGCATCAAAGCCTCTTGGTGCACTTGGTGCATCGTGACAGTCCTGGCTGCAGCTTCTCTGTACACATTTGTTTATGCTATTCTGCTTGGTTGTGCTGGCATGCTCATCATTATTTTCTGCTCAAAACGCCAGTTTCGTATGCGCCTGATGATCTGGTTTGGGACGGCGATTGCAGCTGCCGGCATTCTGTTTCTGCCATGGTTTTTTGGAGGATTCAACGCCACTCCACAACCACCCGGCGTATCGTCAATTGGCTCCGCAGAATTGGGGTGGATTCTGGCCGGCCTGGAACTCACGAAAACTCACCCCGGCTTCGCTCCCAGCATAGGGTCCGAGACTTACCCCTTGATTATTCGTGTACTGTCGGTTGCGTCCGTGATCTATGCCATATTGCTGACACTGTGTCAGCCGCTGACTCTGCATCAGCCACGGTTGCGACGCAATGGTCTATGGTTATCGATCATCCTGCTATATGTTGCCTCCGCAGCGTTTGTATCGATCAACACAGTGCGCGTCCACTACTTTTTTCATCCCCGTCAATATCTCTTTCTACTGACCGAACGCGCTCTTCTTTTTGGCGCAGTATTATGGTGGATCGAGAAGCGCATCATGACCTTACAAGGCTTGGGAATGATGCGCAGTGTGAAGGTCACCATCATGATTCTGGCTATCTTGTGCCTTATCTCATCTGCAGGGTCGTATACCACCATGCGGGTTAACCGCCTTGAGTCTGGATCGTCATCTTCCGTTGCGCGCTACCTGGCTGAACAGGTGGATAGCGCCTCAACTCGCGCATGGTTTGTTCCGAAGTGGATGTCGTTATCAGTGGACTATTACATTGAGCGCTTTGCACTCAATCATGCCCGCGAACAACAGACGGAGCCTCCTGTTCCTTTCAAGTGGCTGAAAATACCAGGTGATCTTCTAGTCGCAGAAAGTTACTCGATGCTGAAATCGGCGCCACCCGGATCGGTTATTGTCGTTACGGATGGGTCAACCATCACGGCAGATAAGATGAAAAATGCGGGATTTGTGCGCGCATCGCCGCCTATCAACGAACACACTGATTTCATCGTTTACAGGAAGGAGTTGCAACCATAAACATCGCTCTCATCGGCACCCGTGGTATTCCCGCCTCCTACTCCGGCTTTGAGACGTGCGTTGAAAATCTCGGCGCGCGCCTGGCTGCCCGAGGTCACCGTGTCACTGTATATAACCGCGCGCACCACATCCCGTACACCGAACCGACCTATAAAGGCATGCGGCTGGTGCGAGTTCGTGGTGTGGCCACCAAGCACCTCGACACGATCACACACACCACGCTATCGATGCTGCACGCATTGACGCAGCGTAACGATGCCATGGCCGTATTTATCGCCGGTAATGCACCGCTGTGCCTGATCCCGCGTCTGTTCAGCCGGACACGGGTGGTGCTGAATGTCGATGGACTGGACTGGAAACGTAAAAAATGGGGCGGCATGGCGCGCGGGTATTTGCGCTGGTCGGAACAGATCGCGCATCGCGTTGCGCATGTGGTGATCACCGATTCACGGCGGGTGCAGGAATACTATCGCCGTGAGTATCACGTTGAAACGGAGTTTGTGCCGTATGGCGCTGACATTCCGGTGCGCCCGCCCGGCAGCGTGCTGCGGCAATTCGGACTCGAACCACAGCACTATGTGCTATTTGTCGGGCGGCTTGTGCCCGAGAACTGCGCCCATCACCTGGTAGAAGCGTGGCCTGCCATACAGGCGCAGGCAGGCAGCGGAATCAAGTGCGTCATCGTCGGTGATGCGCCGTATGCGGCGAGTTATATCGCATCGCTGAAGGCGCGTGCGCAGGGCAACCCGGCGATTGTGTTTACCGGCTATCAGTTCGGTGCAGCCTATGCCGAATTGACCAGTAACGCCCTGCTGTTCGCTGAAACCTCAGAAGTGGGGGGGACGCATCCAGCATTGGTCGAAGCCATGTCAGTGGGCAACTGTGTCATCGTGAACGACACGGTTGAGAACGTGGAAACGATAGGCGATGCGGGTTTCTCTTATCAAGGCCAAATTGGCGCGTCGGCGCTGGCCGAGACTGTGGCCACATTGCTGCATCAACCCGACATCATCGCCGCATACCGTGCCAGAGCACAAGCGTACGCACAGAAACATTACTCATGGGACAGCGTGACCGATCAATACGAACAGCTTCTGATCGGGCATTCTGCCTGACCAAATTGCTGCGATATGGCCGTCAGCCTTTCGATACCACGCGCATCAACTGGCTGAGCAATATGACCGCCGCCAACGCCAGCACCAGCGCGATGCCAAAACCAAAATCGACCCGAATGAACAAGGCGGCCGCGCCTAACACCAGCCCGACGCCGCCGGTCAGAGCCAGCCAGATAGTGTGGCGCCGATCCATCAGGTCGATAGCGTCGACGCGGGTGGCTGAGGCGCGCCGTTGCTCGTAGTGGATCATATCCCAGGCGCACAAGGCAGCAACAGCAGCGATCAGCATCCAGCCTGCCGGCAGGTCGATAGCCAGGCCAACCGCGGCCAGGGCGTTAAAACACAACCACACCGCCAGGTTTCCTGTCGAACGGTTGCCCAGCATGTGGACAAGCAACCACACCCCGCCAAGGCCGCTGGCCACAGCGACGCCGATCCAGCTGCCACCGAGCGCAAAACCGATGCCCATTGCCACCACCGCCACGATCACACAACCAAACAGGAGCAGCGAGTTGCGCCTCATCAGCGTGCGCCTCCCACCAGCGGCCGTGATTGCGCGGGCTGGCGCGTCAATGATTCATGCAGCGTTTGATCGAGCGGACGGTCCACCACCCAGTCGATCACCTGTATGCCCACGCGGCGTAACTCTACCGTCGCCAGCCTCCGTTCCACTTCGGCAATGCGACGTGCATAGGAGACAGCCCGCGCGTCAGCCTGCACCGACGCGGCCTCGAATGCAATGGGATTGGGGCTGAGCGCCATAACGCCATAGCCATTGGCGCGCATGCGTGTAAGCACGCTAATGTCATCAACACCTGTCAACGAACCGATAAAAATGATCTCGGATCCAGACGGGAAGAAGCGCACAGGCAGGTGATTCAGGCTCTCTAAAGCATAGTTGTGTCCGCTGGCCGTGCGCCCCAATGCGCGGAAGATGCGCTCGCGTTGACCATTGCCGTAGCCGGGGAAGACGCCCTCGCGCCCGCGCCCATAGATCAACAGCCCGACGCGGTTGCCCTGATCAAGGAGCATATCGGACAGCGCTGTGGCTGCCTGAATCGAGTGGTCGTAGAGCGAACCGGCAGGCGTGCGCACATCGGTCTGCGCGCGCGCGTCAAGGATGATGCCGATATCGGCGATGCGCTCCTGCTCGAATTCGTTTGTATACAGCCTACGCTCGTGCCGCGCCGAAACGCGCCAGTTAATCCAGCGCAAGCGGTCACCCAACTGATACTGGCGCATGCCAAAGAAGTCCACGCCGGAACCACTCTGGCGCGCAGGAATCGGACCGGCGAAGCCGCGCGTGCGCGGCGGATGCAGCACAATGGGACGCAGCTTGCGCAGGTTCGGGCGAATCAGCAACGTGGCCGGGGCTGTGACGATAATAACGCGCAGAAATACGCCCGACTCATCATGCAGGCTGACTACAACATCGCGAAAAGCAAATTCACCGCGCGTCCCACGGATTGTGTATGAAAGACTTACAACGCCATCATCGGGCAGAAGAGTCAGTGGCTGACGCAGAGTCAGCAAGTCGGCATCGCCAGAAGTGAGTTCCAGACCATCCGGAATCATGTCCTGCACGCCAATGACGCCAGTACCAGCGTCGCCTCGGCGGTTCGGCGTCCCGTGTGTCATCCCTGATCCCTGTCCACTGTTCCCTATCCCCTGATCCCCGGATGTCGTCACAACCAGCGTAACAGTCACTTCCTGCCCGGGCGCAACATGCCCGCTGCTAAGCGTACGCACGGCTGACACGCGCGGCATATTGCGCCTGCCCAGCAGCGCCGCCGCGAGGTACACCGCAGGCGGAATAGCAAGCGCAATGATGCCGCCCTTTAGCGTCGCCAATCCAAAGATCAGCAACCCAAAGATAAGTGCAAGTAAAGCAGCCGATCTGCCGTCATTCCTTGGCATATGGTTGCGTTCTTTAGCGCGTCTCGAGCACGGGCACCGGCACGATTTTCACCAGTTCGGCCACGATATCGGCGGCGGCATGTGGGAACGTCCACAGATCAGGTTCGAGAATCAGACGATGGCTGAGCGCCGACTGCGCAAATGACTTCACATCATCGGGAATGACATAGTTGCGTCCCTGCATGGCTGCCGCAGCCCGCGCCAATTTGAGCAAGGCGATGGACCCGCGCGGACTGGCACCCACCGCCACCTGGCGGTACGTGCGAGTGCGGCGCGTCAGATCAACAATATAGCGTTCAATGTCGGGATCGATATACACCTGTTCGACCAACGCCCGAATTGCCAGCAATCCCTGCGCGTCAGTGACGGCATGTAGATCGAATGCATCCTGATGGCGCATGCGGCGGCGTTGCAGAATCTCCTGCTCCTCATCAGCCGTGGGGTAACCGACTGACAACTTCATGATGAAGCGGTCAAGTTGCGCCTCGGGCAAAGGGAAAGTGCCTTCGTATTCGATCGGGTTTTGTGTAGCAATCACCACAAACGGCTCCGGCAGGCGCATCGTCTCACCTTCCAGCGTCACCTGATGCTCCTGCATGGCTTCGAGCAGAGCCGACTGCGTGCGCGGCGAAGCACGATTAATCTCGTCGGCCAGGATGATGTTGGCAAAGAGGGGACCTTCACGCAGCACAAACTCATTCTGCGCGCGGTTATAGATGTAACCACCGGTGATATCGCCGGGTAGCAGGTCGGGTGTGAATTGGATGCGGCGAAAGGTAATGCCGAGCGCCGTGGCAAAGCTGTTGGCGATCAGCGTCTTGGCAAGGCCAGGGTAATCTTCAAGCAGCACATGCCCGCCAGCAAGCACCGCCGCCATGATCTTTTCCAGGACGGCGCGTTTGCCCACAATGGCTTGCTCAACCTGTCCAATCACGCGTTGCGTGAGTGTAGAGACCTCTGCAACATTCAAATCCGTTTGCGGATTTTCACTCATGTTCTTCCTCTGACGAACCCAGCGGGCCGCCGCTCATTAGTATCTCCATGTATTCAATCACCTGCGTCAGCCGCTGCTCCATCGCCACATTCGGTTGCGACGCCTTGGTCGGTTTACGCAACAACCATTGCCACAAACGTGTCAACTGTCGCACTGGTGATCCGGCGTCAGGCACACTTAGCCATGTCTGCCAGTTTGTCAACAGACTGTGGACGGCGGGAGGGGTTGTCAATTCTCCCGCCTCTCCCGCCCGAATGCGCCGCTCAATTTCAGCCTCGGGCAACCGTTCGCGATGCGACAGCAACTTTACCAACAGGATGCGCAAATCAAAGGCCAACTTCTCGCGCGCGAAGAGGCTGTCATTCATGCGGGCAATGTATTCAAAGCGGGTGGAAAACACGGACTGCGCTGCGTGATCGCGCAAAACAGGCACAACGGTCGGTCGCCTGTGCAAGAGACGCTGCGCGGCCGTACGTGTGCGCGCCGACCCAAGCCCGCGCCACGCCACCAGCGCAGCCGCCGCAACGACCGCGCCCCAGAAGGCTGACTGCGGGATGCTGCGAAGAACCAGGTCGACCAGCCAGATGAGATAGCTGACAGGAACCACGATCGCTTCGCGCACAAAATCGCGCACGAAGAGCGACATGATCACGGCGACCAGCAGGAGAACGACGCCACTAGCCACCGCGCCGCGTCCGAGCAGTTTGATGCGCCGTCGTCGCAAGAACGCTTGTTGTGACGCCATCATGCTCATGTTGAACTGTGTGACGGCGTCCGTAAGCTACACGCCGCAACGATGGTGCTCAGGCTGGAGATAGCGAGTTGTTCGTCGTGCGACGCCGGTGGTTCATGCCCGTAGCGCACCTTCTCGAACAGGCTGGTGAGTTGATGGACGGGCTCTGCCGGAACGCCCTTATCGCTGAGCGCCATTTCAAATTCGCGCGCCGTCATCGCCGCCTGACGCTGAATACCACGCTCCGTCTGCAGCACGCGGCTCATTTCGCGGTAACAGCGCAACACCACGTCCTTCAGATCCTCGCCGGCCTGTAATGCCTGCATGGCATGCTGCGCCTCGGCCGCCAACTCCTGCAAAGCAGATTGGGGTTGACGGCTGCGTCGCCACGCGATATAGATAACGGCAGCCATGATGCCGCACACCGCCATCCCGATTGCGATACTGACCGCGGTCACCAGCCAGTCAGGCGTCGTCGGAGAAAAGACATCGGTAGGCAGACGCGTTGCCTCCAGCGTAGCCGTTTCCTGCGCCACAGCTTGTTTGGCCACCTGTGTGTCTTGCGTGTTCCGCGCGGATCCTTGCAACAGCGAATAAGCCAGCACCAGCATCCCGCCCATGATGAGATAGGCCAGGAGTTGGCGTCGACCATCGGGCGTGGATAGCCCCAGCAGCAACGCGACGGGCAAAATGACAGCTGCCCCGATCATGATCACGCGGAAGATCAGCATGACAATATTGTTGGGATCTCCCGACAAGTCAGAGCCGCCCGTGGACATCTGACCGGGGTCGCCGAGATAGAACGGGCGCCCAGGCAGCATTTGAAGGCTATTGATGCCGATGGCAAGCAACAACAGAACAGCGATGATGCCCGCTGATATGAAGGGTATTATGCGATCACGATTCCGCATCTGCGTTTGAGTATAACCGTTTACCTTGGAATATCGGCCATTGGAATGAGGCCCACGGTTGCAGCCGGATGCCGAACCAACAACAGACGGATTAGCGGACGAACGTGGCAGCCTGCCCGGCAAGAGCATCCTGAATGGTGTTGCCTACCCAGTCCGTCCACTTCGCACGCGCGCGCCATGCGTCATCATGGAATCACTCACGGCTCTGCGTCCTTTAGGACTGATGCGGTATGACGGTAGCCGGGCCGCCCACGCCACTTTCAATGACTTCAAGCACACCCTCGATCTGGCGAATAGCCTGTTTGACCTGCTTCAGCGCATGCGCTTCGCAGATGCAGTGCACATTCGGTCCGGCATCGATGGAAAATGCCACCGGCAGCCCATCTTCGCGCAACTCGCGCACAGCACGCATGACACTGAGCGTAGCCGGTTCCCAGTACAGCACAGACGGTTGCGAAGTCATGATCACGCCATGCATTAGCAACGCATCCTGCTCAATCACTTCAGCGAGCAAGGTAAAGTTGGTATTGGCAATAGCCTCTTCGCACTGTCTGATGCGACGTTGCGTATCAGACAACCGGGCTGCCTGTAAGGGTGAGTTATCGGCCATCGCATGACCCTCGGTCGAGCCAACAGCTTTATGCGCCCTGGATACTACAGCGATGACATCCATCAATGGCCAGTGTGCAGGCGGCGCAATGCTGACCGCATAACCATCATGCCATGCCACGAAACCACCGGGCACACTGCGACAAGCCGATCCACTGCCAAGCCGGGCCAGACCGGACAACTCGGACTCGCTTTTCTTGATGCCCAGTGCGGCACACGCTGCAAGAGTGAGTGCCGCAAACCCCGAAGCGGACGAGGCAATGCCGACGCCCATGGGGAATGTGTTATTGGATATCACGCGCGCCCTGGGACGACACTCCGACATATCACGCCGTTCGCCGCAATCAATTTCAGCGATATCGCTGTAATCCGCGAGGCGATCCAGATGGTGTGCCACGCGCTCATAGGCTTGCGCGCTGACCTTGTAACCATCGATGGAAACCTCATCACGCGTGAGCAGTGGGTCAAATTCCACCGTCGTCGTTGTGCGCAGGTCGCCAAGGTTGAATGATAACGAGTCGTTCGAGGGCAGCCTTAACGACTGGTCACGATTGCCCCAATATTTAATGAGGGCGATGTTTGGAAAAGCCAGGGCTGTTGCTTTTCTAGTTTGCGTATTCATACGTCACCTGTTGTTCGAGATGCAGCCACAGATCAATAAATCTTTACAACTCAACACACACTCCGATCACGCGCTTGCAACCTCTAAAGACAGTTTACCACCGGCTGCGGTTTGGCACATTCTGGCTTACAATCGTGCCGGCATTTCAATTTACTTCTAAAAGGCAAAAGCATCCATGGCAATTCTGCTCGGCATCGACACCGGCGGCACATACACAGACGCGGTTCTCTATGATGACTCCCCAACGGCGCCGCACAACGGCATTCTCCGCTCGGCCAAGGCACTCACCACCAAATATGATCTCGCAGAAGGCATTCGCAACGCCATCAGCGCAGTGCTGCAGGACGCGGAACGCGAGGTACGCGAGCCAGGCGCGTCGGGTGCGGCCGAATACCGCGACATTCGGCTGGTGTCGCTTTCCACTACGCTGGCCACCAATGCCATCGTCGAAGGGCATGGCACGCCCATCGGCCTGCTGTTGCTGGGCTATCCGAGTGATGCGCTCGACCTCGCCGGGTTGCGGCAGGCGGTAGGATCAGATCCAGTGGCCTTCATCAACGGAGGTCATACGGTCAGCGGTGACGAGCAGATGCCGCTCGATATTGAGGCGGCGCGCCAGGCCATCGCCTTGCACGCGCCCAATGTAACAGCGTTCGCCGTCTCCGGGTATTTCGCGGTGCGCAATCCGGCGCACGAGCTGGCCGTATGCGAATTAGTGCGCGAGATCGCCCACCTGCCGGTGACGTGCGGGCACGAGTTGACCTCGAACCTCGACGCGCCACGCCGCGCTCTGACAACTGTGATTAACGCGCGGTTGATTCCACTGCTGCAGCAATTGATTCTAGCGGTGCGGGGCATTTTGGCCGAAAAGGGCATCCGGGCTGAGTTAATGGTAGTTCAGGGCGATGGCTCGCTAATGGACGCCGAAATGGCCTTGCGCCAGCCCGTGCAGACCATTCTGTCTGGCCCTGCCGCCAGCGTGGTAGGCGCGCGTCATCTGTCGGGCGAGGATAACGTGATGGTGGTCGACATGGGCGGCACAACCAGCGATGTGGCGTTGTTGCAGGATGGTCGACCTGTCTTAAACAAAGAAGGCGCTACCGTCGGCGGATGGCGCACGATGGTCGAGGCCGTGGCCGTGCACACCTTTGGGCTGGGCGGCGACAGCGAGGTAAGGTTAAACGACAGCGGCGAAATCATCGTCGGGCCGCGCCGCATGACGCCGCTCAGTCTGCTGGCACATCAGCACCCGCACGCTCTGGATATGCTGCGGCAGCAACTGGACGCCATCAGGGGTCAGGGGTCAGAAGGCAAGGGTCAGAGAGTCGGACGGGGCGACCAGGACGCCGGTACATTCGCGTTGCGACAGCGACCCATTGAATCGGGGGCAAGCCTGTCGTCCGAACAACGGTTAATCTGGGAAATGCTCGCGAATGGCCCGATGGCGCTGGCCGAGATCATCAACGAACCTCGCATGGCCTACTTCCGGCGCATGGCGCTAACGCAACTCATCGATCGCGGCGCGGTGGTCATGGCGGGATTCACACCCAGTGACGCCGCGCACGTGCTTGGAAATCAAAGTGACTGGAACACTGAGGCTGCCTACATCGGGGCTGCGCTGTGGGCGCACCGCTGGAACACCTTAATGCACACCGGACAGGAAACAAGCAGCGCAGACGAAGACGCGCAATCCATTTGCAGGCGCGTGGTGCGACAAGTGGTGGTGCAATCGGGGCGAGCACTGGTAACCGCAGCGCTGGCCGAGGCGCATGGCGTGATCCTGGATGAACGGCATCCCGCACAGCGTTTGCTGATTGACCGCCCGTTAGATGGGTTGGCATACCCCGAAGGCGTGCTCTCAGTCAGCCTGACACTGCAGCGGCCAATCGTGGCGATTGGTGCGCCAGTGGCGACGTATTATCCGACGGTGGCAGAACGGTTGCATACGCGGCTGTGTATTCCACCGCATGCCGGAATGGCCAACGCAGTAGGAGCGGTCGCCGGGGGCGTGATGCAGACGGTGCATGCGCAAATCAAATTGCTCGAAGATGGTTCGGGATTCCGCGTGCATCTGCCGACTGGCATACACGACTTCGTTTCTCTCGATGATGCTGGCGCGTTTGCCGTGGAACAGGCCGGAAAGCTGGTGGAAGCACTAGCGCACACCGCGGGCGCAAGCGATCCACAGGTGCAGTCACAACGCCATGATCACATCGCGCGCGTGCGCAGGGAAGACGGCACGTATGACGATATGTATATCGACAGTACGGTCACTGCGACAGCGATTGGCAGGCCAAGGTTGGCAGAGCGAGTGGAAATTAGTGATTAGTACGATGACTTGAATTTTTTCATCACATCACTGATAGCAGGACCGACAACATCGATGTCGGATAACCGGTTGGTGCCGAGTCCGATGCTGGCCGCAATCGCAAAATGATTCTCGCCATTCACAAACGGCTCTTTCTTGGCGGGCGTGGTAGCGTCGTAGCCCATCAACGCAGTGCCGACCGTATCTGTCGCGAGAGGATCAGCACCTGCGAGCAACAGGCCGGGTTGCAGTGGTGCAACGCCGTTGATCCATGGCCCTTCTCCGCCTTCGCTCGATTTGATGCCATCGATGAGAGCGAAGTTGATTGGGCGGGCGCGGTTCAGATCGACGATGATGTGTGGGACGCGATTGCCAGTCTCATTTGCCTGACCGTGGAAGCCAGAGCGATAGTTATCCTGCTCGCTCTGACGGTAAAACCGCAACGGCGCCAGGCCAAACAGGTTCTTCATCGACAGGGTGATGCCGGCAATGTGGTGCGTCTTCATCTTGGGCACAGACATGAATGTATCGACATCCTGCAGGATGTGGTTCAGGTTGAAGTTTTTGTAGATGAACGCCCCATCGCCCACCGGAACCTGGGCGAAATCGTTGTACGGCCAAGTGTTGTTCAGATCGACCAGAGTAGCGCCGAGGGATTTCGCGACGGCGTCATACCCCCATGTCGTCCAACTGGCATCTTCGTATACAGCTTCGACGATATACAGTTTCTTCGCGCCAGCTTCCAGCACAAACTCTCCGAGCGCGCGTACGACTTCGGGATGCGTGACATAGCTCTCAATGGCCGACACACCGGGAAGCGGCGGGCTGGATACGCCACCTGTTAGGTTGACCTTGATAGCCACACTGCTGTTGGAACTGACAATGCCCTTCAATCCGCCAGTGGCATCCAGTAGTTCGCGCACTTGTTTGCGAACCGTGGCAGGGGTGTAGTCCCTGGCCGTTGTGACAGCAACAATGGGACGAGTGGCCGATGCAGCGCCGGCGGGTGTTTTTTTCTTCGCACCAATGGCATCAGTAGCAGGTAATGGCTGAGTCTGGGACTGGCAGCCAGTGGCGACAGCGGTGATGGTTGCAGCGCTTAGCACGCCGAGAAATTCACGGCGCGTATACCGTTGGTGGTGATGGCAAGGATGTTGCATCGTTCTCGTACCTTCCTGGGGCAACCGTATGTCGAGTCACGCCATGCCCCGGCAATGAAATCAAAAGACACACAAAAGTGTAGCCCTTTTTCAGGGAAGCATGGTTTTCGGCAATACTGACTTGGTTTATAGTAGTGGCACGCCCTTGCGCCTGCCGCGACGATTACATATTCCATTGAGGTGTCAACAGCCATGTTCCTGGTAAAAGGACTTCTGCATTTATTAGTGCACATCATATCCATCCCTTTTCACCTTGTCTTCACGCTCATCAAGTACATCATCATTACTCCGCTGGTACTCATCATGATGATCGCGTTCATGTTACTGGGCTGCGCGCTCATCGCTGTGCCGGGTGCAATATCATCAATCGATGTGGCCTCCATCCGGTTACCGGACTTCGTCACTACGATCACGAGCCAGATACAAGGCATGACTACACCAGCGTCGCGCGAAGCCGCCTCAGTGATCACACAAGTCACCTGTGTGGTGCACAGCAAAAGCATCGTGGTGCAATGGTCAGTCAATCATGGCAGTACTGAGATCAAGGGGTACAAGGTCATGCGAAAAAGTGTGCGCGAGACGGTGTGGCAAAGCAAATCGGCGCTTGCACCATCGCGTAACAGCAACGGCGCAGCTACATACGAATACACCGATACAACAGCGACCCGGGGCGCAACGTATCAATACGGCATCACCGTGTTGAGAGTCGACGGCAGCGAGGGCGAGATGGTCGTCAGCCCGGTGCAGGTTGTAGCGCCATAAGACTGCTGACCGTCATGGCGACATAGTCAGCAGGTACGACAAGCGCCACACATCACTCGATCAGATCGGCGACAACAGCCTGTGTAACGCGAATCAGGTCGGCAGGCGTGATCAGAATCTGCAAGCCACGCAAACCAGCGCTGATGCTGACGCGCCCGTATTGGTGAATGGTCGCATCGATGTAGATGGGATAGTCGCGCCGCCCACCCAAGGGCGAGCAACCGCCTTTCAAGTAGCCGGTCAAGCGCATCAGTTCGCTGACATCGACCATTTCAGCGCGCTTGTCGCCAATAGTATTGGCCAGTTTGCGCATGCTGAGGGAACACGGTCCAGGGATGATAGCCATCACCACACCTTTGCGTTCACCGCGCGCGACGAGTGTCTTCCATACTTCGGACGGCGGCAGACCCATTTTTTGCGCACCTTCTTCCGCCGTGAATTCGGTAGCCTCGAAACTGCGTACTTCGAACGGCACACCGAGTTTATCCAGAATCTCTATCGCTTTGGTCTTTTTCATGCGTGCTGCTTATTCTATCGCGCCCGCTCGCGTAGCGTGCGTGCGGAATGGTGGGAAAATACCGAAGGAGCAACGCAGGACACGGCGACAGGCGTCGGGTTCAACGCGGCAAATGGACGTTAACACGATGGCAAAGCGCATTCTGATTGGATTAACCGGCAACATCGCCACGGGCAAGAGCGCCGTGGCGCACGACTTACGCGATTTAGGCGCACATATCATTGACGCAGATCAAATCGCGCGCGAAGTCGTCATGCGTGGGCAGGCTGCCTTCGATGAGATTGTCAGTACCTTTGGCATCGAAGTGGTGCGCGCTGATGGTGAACTCAACCGTGCCATGCTTGGTCAGATCGTGTTCCTTCATCATGATCGTTTGCGCCAGTTGGAAGCCATTGTGCACCCGGCGGTGCACGCCGAGATGGAACGACAACTGGACGCGCTTGCCGCGGACGCTGTCGCAGTAATCGAAGTGATCAAGCTATTTGAAAACGGTTGGGCGGAGCGCTGCACAGAGGTATGGGTAACACATTGCGCGCCCGAAACACAGGTGGCGCGTTTAATGCAATCGCGCGGGATGAGCGAAGCGGATGCCCGCGCGCGTGTGCTGGCACAGAATCCGCAGGCCGATAAAGTCGCGCGCGCGGATGTAGTTATAGACACCAGCGGCACACTAGATGACACGCGCAATCAGGTAATGCGCGCGTTTCACGCGCTTAATACGCGCCTTTACCGGTCAGCACAACAGGAATCGTCCGCAACAGAATAAGAATGTCAAGCCAGAGCGAGTAGTTGCGAATATAGTACAGATCATCCTCAACGTTGAGGTGCATCGGTCGGTCGCTGCGGCCATGAATCTGCCACCAACCTGTCATCCCGGGGGGCGCTGCAAACCGATGGCGCTGCCAAGACTCGTAGGTGTCTACCAGCCACGGCAACTCCGGGCGCGGGCCAACCAGGCTCATCTCACCGCGCAACACGTTCACCAGTTGCGGCAACTCATCCAGGCTGTAACGCCGCAACAGGCGTCCCGCCCGCGTCACACGCGGATCATCGGGCCGTTTATGCAACGAAGTGTCATTCGATGTAGGTGCGAAAGCCATCGTCCTGAATTTTAACATTTCAAACGGCTGTGCGTTTTCGCCTATGCGCTTCTGGCGGATGAGAATGGGGCCGGGGGAATCCAGCCGAACGACAAGAGCGACAACGACCATCACCGGTAACGTGCAGATAAGCATCGCGCCGGCCACGACGATATCCATCAGCCGCTTGACCGTGCGGGCCGGACCATTCAGCGGCGACTCACGCAGGCGCAGCAAAGGCACGCCATTCACGTCATCCACGCGCGTGCGAAACCACGCCAGGTCCAACACATCAGGAACGAGGCTAACCTGTACGGGAACAGCCAGGCTTTCCAGTTCGGTGATTAATGCCAGCATGCGGTTGTTGTCGGCTCGCGGCAGCGCCAGAATGACCTCCGAAATCCTTTCGCGCGCGATGATCTCAGTAGCCTGATCCAGCGCGCCAATCACGCGCAAACCCTCAATGGGCTGAGCAGGGGCGGTCCCCACATCGTCTAGAAAACCGACGACTTGTACCGCGTCCTGCCGCGAATGACGGCTGCTGAGAAGTGTAGCCAGTGATTTTCCGGCAACCCCACTGCCCACAATCAGGATGCGCCAGGCTTCACGATCGGCCGAACGGGCGTGCCAAAACGTACGCACGACGCGCGCGATCAGCAGCAATATGATGTCCAATCCGCCAAAGTAGATGAATTGCAGGCGCGATATCTGGCGGAACGACATGTACAAACCGCCGGCGAGGATCAGGAGCGCGACGAGTACAGCCATCACCAGGGCACCCGATTCGTCACGCAAGCGAGCCCAGCGGCGGGTATACAGGCCGGATTGCGCCAGCACAGCCAGCCAGATCAATGCCGTGAACACGTAGACGAGCGCGTTGACGTGCACGGACTGCCCCAAGGTATCGCGCAGGTCCTGGCCGAAGGGCAACACCAGACGTATCTCGCTGGATAAATACAAGCCGACCAGCGTCAACGCTACGTCGACCAGTGCATCCAGCAGCACGCGGTTGGTTCGTACAGGCACGCTGCGCATATATTCGCCGGGTGTTTTCATGCTGGTTTTGCTCATGAGCTGGCACTGCTATATTGGCGTAACGCCACCCGCCACAGGGCGACACTGATGATCAGCAGGAGGCTGGCTACTACCCAACCGTACAGCACGAACTGTGGCGTCAACCTGCCCAGCAATACCTCTGCCGGAACGGTCGTGATGAACGCGATCGGCACAATGAAGGTAATGATGCCGCGCACCGGCTCCGGGAATGCATCGGACGGGTAGCGCCCAGCCTCCAGAAAGCCGACGATAAACTCATCCACGTTGCTCATATCCACCACCCAGAATGACAGCGTCCCCAGGATCGTCATGGACGCATACAACAGGACGCAACCTCCCGCGCACAGAAATACAAACAGGACGCACTGCGGCAGCGATGGCGTTGCGCCCACGCGGATCAACGCATACACCAGGATGATGAGGCCGACCAGTATCCCGGTC
>CAIQQO010000031.1 GCA_903873965.1 uncultured bacterium | reverse complement strand
GAAGCACCTTGGCGGGCTGAACGGCGTGATGGAAGAAGCTATCAGCGGGCAAAAGGTAGTCAAGGCGTTCAGGCGCAATGAATCCGTAATTGAAGCGTTTCGGGTAAGCAACCAGGAAGTCTACAAAGCCGGCATCTACGCCAACACCTACGCCTTGTTACTGATGCCGTTGACCAATGTCCTTGGCAACTTCTTTGTCATCGTACTGGCAGGGTTAGGTGGTTATCTGGCGTTGCAAGGCTTGGTCAGTGTCGGCATCATCGCAACGTTCATCAACTACGGACAGAATTTCATCAATCCACTTCGTCAGATTGCCAATTTATACAACACCATTCAAGCCGCATTGGCAGGGGCTGAACGTGTCTTTGAGATACTCGATGTAACGCCGGAAGTGCAGGATACAGCAACGTCAATCCCGCTTGACATGCTGCGCGGCGATGTCATTTTTAACCAGGTTGAGTTTGAATACAATCCTGGTAAACCCGTCATTAAAAGCATGTCACTGAGCGCTCATGCCGGCGATATGATCGCGCTGGTAGGGCCAACCGGCGCAGGCAAAACAACAATCATCAACCTCCTGACGCGTTTCTATGAAATCAACGGAGGCACGATCACTATAGATGGCGAGGAAATCCGCACGATCAGGAAATCCGATCTGCGTCGAAAGCTGGGGCTTGTACTGCAAGACACTTACTTGTTTTCGAACACGGTGATGGAGAATATCCGTTACGGTCGACTGGATGCCACAGACGCTGAGGTGATCATGGCCGCTGAGATGGCAGATGCCGATCACTTTATCCGCCAGCTTCCCGATGGATATGGCACACTGCTATCGGAACGAGCCAGCAACCTGAGCCAGGGACAGCGCCAATTGCTCTCAATAGCACGCGCTATTCTGGCTAATCCATCGATACTGATACTGGATGAAGCCACCAGCAGCGTTGACACGCGAACCGAAGCCCGTATTCAGAAATCGCTACTAAGGTTGATGGAAGGCCGAACCAGTTTTGTGATTGCACATCGGCTGAGCACCATTCGCGACGCCGACAATGTCATTGTGATCAACAATGGCGAAATCATCGAACAGGGCACGCACGATCAGTTGTTGAACCTGCGCGGCTTCTACCATCATCTGTATGTCAGCCAGTTTAAAGGCGAAGAGATTTAGCACAATAAGTGCTCTTTAAATCATATGGGAAGGAGCCAACCGTATGGCACGTGCGAGGAAAACAAATTTCCATCGCACGTGTCGTTAATGATTGGGCGACTTTTTTTCAAGCCAGTGAATGAAGATGTAATTCGCAACACCAATAACAAGCATTAGGAGAAAGAAGGCAGGATAGGCGATGTGCCAATTGTCCGGACCGGTCATCATAGACCACTCGGACATGCCGCCAATACCTGCCAACAGCGTAAGCGGCATGAAAATGGTGGTGATGATGGTCAATCGACGCACTGACAAATTCGTCTCGTTGGAGGCGCGCGTCATCTGGTTATTAAGCATTGTCAAATACATTTCACGCAGACTGGTAACAGTTTCACGGTAAGATTCCGCCAGTTCAAAGAAGCGCGTCAGGTGATCATATATGTCACGAAAATGGTATATCGCAGGCTCTGGAATATAGGAGCAATCGCGACGGCATATTTTGAGCAGGATTTCGCGTTCATGAAACAACGCCTTCCTTACCGCCAAGAGGTTTCTCCGCATGTCCATCAGGATTTCTGGTTTTGACCTTGAAAGGTCCGCCATCATCACTTCCTCTGCAGCATCAAGTTCGTCGCCAATCGCTTCAACCGCATCGAACTTGCGATCGACCAGAAAGTCCATCAACACGTGCAGCAAAAATGATGGCCCTTTTCGAACCGACTCTATGTGTTGCTTTACGATACGCTCGATGTCTGCTAGTGGATCAAAATGAGGGGCATTTTTACCACTGACCGATAGAAGAAACTCTGCACCTATGCAGAGGTTCACTTCATCAACATGCAGTTCACCATTGGAGTAAATCAGGGCGTTAAAGATGATGAAGGTATTTCGGTCATAGTCTTCAATCTTGGGTATTTGATTAGCATCCACGCAGTCTTCAATAGACAAAGGATGCAAACCAAATGGTTCAACCAGCGATTCCAGATCCTCTCGCCCAGCCTGATGATAGTCAAGCCATAGATAAGAGTCTGCTTTTTTCTGAGCCAGGGCATTGGCAATAGTGTCAATGGATCTGATATTGCCGTCAGCCGAAATACGGTAAATACTTAGTTTTGACACGGTAAATTCCTTATATGTTCTAGGGTAACACAAGCCGGCAACCTTAAAAGGCGTGCTGTTTGACAATCAGCATGGCTACGTCTATATTGCATTCTCCAGTTGGAGCAGCCAGCTTTGGCTGAGACAGAGACAGACAGGTGGGGACATAGGTTCTCCCCTTCGAATCGAGGCGCAGATTGACGACCGGACAAGAGAAACATCCTGATCAGGATCCTATTGAGAAACGAGACCCCTACGCAGCACTAAGGTATACGGATTTCCGTTTATTGCTGGTAGGCCGACTGGTTATAGCGCTGGGCGAGCAGATGCTGTCATTCGCCATTGGATGGGAACTGTGGTTGCGAACCCATGATGCCCTGGCTCTGGGCCTGGTTGGACTTGCACAAGTAACACCGGTAATCGTCTTTTCGCTTCCTGCTGGGCATGTCGCAGATCAATACAACCGAAAACACATCGCTATTTTGGCAATGCTGCTTCAGATTATCTCGATACTTTCGCTTGCGGCACTGTCATTCACGAAAGGCCCGATCCCCTTAATTTACTTGTGCTTATTCGGGATTGGTTTGGCACGCGCGTTCAGCGGACCGGCAACAAATACCCTTTTACCGCAAACAGTGCCTCCTACCATTTTCACGAGCGCAGCAACGTGGAGCAGCAGCGCATGGCAGATAGCAAGTATTGCAGGCCCCGCCATAGCAGGAGCACTTGTCGCATTGTTGAACAGTGTCACAGTAAATTATCTTCTGGCGGCACTGTCAGGAATCGTTTTCCTGGTAATGATTTCACTGATCAAGGGGCGGCCACTGGCGCTATCTCGCAAAGCCGCGACCATGGAGTCTTTACGCGAAGGCATTCATTTCATACGCAGCACGAAGATTATCCTGTCGGCTATTACGCTGGATATGTTTGCTGTGCTGTTTGGTGGCGCTGTCGCACTCTTGCCTGTATATGCCACGGATGTGCTGAAGGTGGGGCCTGAAGGACTGGGTCTAATGCGAGCAGCTCCCTCCATAGGCGCTTTACTGATGGCCCTCGTGCTGGCGCATCTACCGCCCTTCCAACGCGCCGGATCAACCTTGTTGATATCGGTCATCGGATTCGGTGTCGCCACAATTATCTTTGGCCTTTCTTCAACATTCTGGCTCACGCTGCTCATGTTGTGCATATTGGGCGCATTGGACAATATCAGCGTAGTAATCCGCAGCACACTTATGCTGACATGGACACCTGATGAGATGCGTGGCCGCACTTCAGCTGTCAACAGTATCTTTATCAGCGCCTCCAATGAATTAGGAGGTTTTGAGTCAGGATTAACAGCTGCTTTGTTTGGCCCGATTATCTCAGTGGTCGGCGGAGGTATCGGCACCATCATCGTCGTATTGGTGATAGCACGCATATGGCCCGAGATCAGGCAATTGCGGACGCTGGATGCACCGGCGCGCGTTTGAGTATTCTCAACACAATATTGCATTGGAATATGATTTTTAGGTGAATTCTCTGAAGCATTGCGTGACAAACGAGATCATTCATGGCACTGTCTGCGATAAAGCGCTATCGAAGTGACGGCATAAAACTGCGCCTACGTGATATTTGAAGGCCGACGTATAATGAGAGGGCAAGTAGAGAATACCTAGACCAGCAGTGGAGGTAAGATGATAACGAGAAGTCAGAACAAGTTGGTAAATCGATTCGCAGTCGTTTTTCTTGTGGTTTCACTCATTGCCATAAGCACACCATCAACCGCATTGGGAGACTCAGCATCATATTCCGATGCTGGTCGATACGGGTGCTGGCAATATATAGTTCGACGTGGTGATAATCTGTCGCGGCTGGCAGTTCGCTACGGAACCACCATCAGGGCGATTCAGTCAGCCAATGGCCTGCGCAGCACCAAGATACTCATAGGGCAGTCGCTGTGTATTCCAGATTCCTTGCCACCAGCAGGACCACCTTCACCCGCCCCACGGCATGAACCGCCATTTAACAAATGCCCATTGGGCTGGACGTGCATCCCACCAGTCGTCAATCCTCCTTGTGTGTACAGCAATGGGTGCGTACCGCAAACCTACAACACATGGAATGCGGAATTTTTCCAGGGGCTAGATACTATTAACGGCCCACTCATACTCGAAGTGCCAGGTTATGCGAGTACCATCTACTTCTACTGGCCGACGGGTTCGCCCTACCCCGGCATTCCGACTGGCAACTGGTCATTAAGACTTAGGCAATCGATTTATATGTCTGGCGGTAACTATGTAATGACCGCATCAGCAGATAACGGCGCATTGGTATGGATTGACAAGGACATGGTCATCAACAACTGGGGAAACTCACCAGCTTGGACGGTTTCTGGCAAGACGCATGCCAGTGTCGCCGAGGGATGGCATACTATTACCATCGCTTATCGCCACGTCAACGGACCTGGCACCTTAAGCGTGGTCTGGAGCCAACAGTAACGAGCGGAACTGCTTAGCGCTTAGCGCGACGAAACCCGGCTTCCTGTGCCTGTGCCTCCGTTCCAAAGCATTGCACATTGAGTCGGGTTTTTGCATATGACTGTCCACTTGGCACATGATAAATGCTAGAGTTGCGATTGGCTTTTATTTGCCCCTCTGCACAAGGATACCAATCAGTGTCCGTAGCGCTCCCGTTGGAGTTTGTTGTTGTTACAGGGTTACTCGTTTTTACCACAGCAGGAGTGACCATGGCACGCACGCGTGTAGGCGTGATGGTATGCGAATCATCGGCTATGACCGCAGTGGCGGTTAAAACTCGGGACGTTGCATTGACGACGACAGATATCGTAAGTTGAATTCTTGTGGAATCCAAAGCGGTCAGTGTCAGACGGGGCGCCGTTGGCATTGGCGTGGGTGTTGCCAAAAACAGTGCCGTTGCACTTGGTCGCGGTGTTTTTGTCAGTGAAGCTAACCCCTTGGGAGTCGCTGTATTTTCACGGGCAAGAGGCTGGTCTGCGTTCCACGTAGGCGTTATGATGCGCACTGCAGGTACAGCTTGATCTGCAGTATTGGCGCATCCTGAAATAATCAGCAAAGTGGCGACAAAGAGCAATGACGTCAATGTCCTGGGATTCATGGCTTGCATACCGCCTGTCTGTTTATGATGTGCTACAAGATGCGATCTTCCAACTCCCACGCATGATCAAGAATGTGCCACATTGTGCGTCGTACAAAGTAACGGGGAGTCCATAGCACACCTCCACGTGGACCTTTGTCTGGCAACATGCGGCGCACACAGGCTTCAAGTGAATCCACAATCACTTGCCTGAAATAGTCCGACACTACGCACTGCTCGGTCTGCGCCAGAGCTAACTTCACGCCAATGCGGCCGAGATAAGCAATTTGTGCATCCACAACATGCTTCACCATGGCGCCAAGGTTACGGCCTCCTCCCCGTGGACCCTTCTGCAATTCTTTGCCTCGCGCGTTTTCACAGTTCAGGTCAAGAGTTTGCCATGCGGCCGAAAGTAAAGTTTTCATGCGCGCTAGTTCAATGGCATCTACTTCATCAGCATCACATCTTGGTGCGATGCTTGGTGCGCCAAAGTCAGTGCCGGAGTCACCTATCATCCGATCGGTGACATTAAAATCGGCTAAATCTGGCTGATGATCGAAAGGAAGCCCTGCCAGTTTTAACACGCCGGCGTATCGTTGTGCATAGTTCGCTAACGACGCCAGTGCCTCGCTCTCACTTCGCCCGCTCCTGCACCAGCCAGGCCAGTGTGTCGCGCTCGCGAAAACCTTTTTCTTGCCTATTTCCAGATACACATCCAGTGTCGATACTTGGCCCATACCTTTGATTATGCATGATTCACTGATGCTGCAGGAAACGACGCGCAGGTCAGATGGGCTGACACAGAGTCAGCCCGTCTGTATCAAATCTCAATCCGGTCTGCCCTGGTGGTTACGGAAGGACATTCCCCGCATGGAAACGTGGGTATGCCTGACATGGCTTAAAACCTTCTGCATATTCCACACCGCTCTGCAATCCGCGAAATGCGTTTGAAATCTGCGCAAACTTGACCAAGTCAAGCCCACCCCATTTCAACGAGTTTTCCATCTGGCTTTTGTGTAGACACACCAACTCACACTTTCGCTCCCATACACCGGTGATGTCCACATAATGGGTTGGTTGCCAGTCAATACCTGCAATCGCGTCCATGTAATACAGCGATGGTGTTTTTGGGAGTGCATCATGCGCTGTGAAGATGGTTTTGACAGCCGCAAGCATGGTGGCATGAAATGCAAGCTGACTCGTCACCATATGATCTGTGTTGTAGTCGACTGGTGGCAACGTGAATACAAGATCTGCCTTAGCCTCACGAATCGCATCAACCAGCCAGTTGCGCGCCTCATCAGTATCACGGATATACTCATCTGACTGATTGAGGCACATATAGCGTCCGCCCAGAGCAGCCGCTACAGACGCAGCCTCACCAGCCCTAATACGCGCAATCTCTTCGTAAGGCATTTTGTGATCGTACTGCGCGCCTTTATCACCATTCGAGATGACGATATTGGTAAAAGTATGACCGCCCTGCTTCTGGTACCGCAACAGCGTACCCAGACATTGCACTTCGATATCATCCTGGTGTGCACCAATACTGACAATATTCATGGTATTACTCCTGAGGGGTATACGACTTAGTGAGAGATTTGAACCTTAAGAATCGATCTGACGCCGCGAGTTTAACATAGTTAATAATGTGGTAATTTAGGGGTATGCGTGAAGCACCTATTGACATCACCACATATGAGATCGCAAAAGCGCTTGAATCTTGTTTCGGCATCGTCACTACAGAGTTGACATTTCTTCCTCTAGGAGATGATTCCGCATCATCAGCATTCCGGGCCGAGACGGTAATGGGCACGTCCTATTTTGTTAAGCTACGCTCGCATCAGGGCTTTAGGATCGCAAGTTTAGCGGTGCCGCACCTGCTACAAACGGAATGTGTTTCGCACGTTCTGACTCCAATGGCTACGGTAAAGCATGAGCTATGGGTGAATCTCGATAGGTACGCGTTGACAGTGTATCCCTTCATCGAAAGCAGACCTGCCTATGAGGTGGGATTGTCAGAATTGCAGTGGTTTTCACTAGGAAAAACTGTACGCCACATCCATCACGTGAATCATAAAAACATTCCGGACATGCTGACCGAGGTGTTCGTGCCCAGTCGCAACGATCTGGTTCCAGTGATCGAAGCAATTCTGCGCCAAATCACGGAACCTGCTGCGACTAAACCCGCGTACGAGATTGACCACCCCACAAAAGAACAACGAAATCTTGCAATATTCTGGCAAGCGCATCGTGATGTCATCGCGCAGCTTGTACGACGCACGAACAATTTGGCACGAGCTTTACGAACTGCACGCGATATGCCTGCTGACTTTTTACCAGACGCAAATCGGCCTGTACTTTGCCACGCTGACTTGCATACATGGAATATTGTGGTGGACCATGCAGGCGAAATGTGGATCGTGGATTGGGATGAAACGATCATGGCACCCAAAGAACGCGATTTGATGTTTTTTATTCGCGGCATAGGTCGTAACCTGGTAACACCACGTGAAACCGAATGTTTTCTGCAGGGCTATGGCGATTGCGAAATCGACCAAACAGCGCTTTCGTACTACCGGCATGCCTGGGCAATCCAGGACTTGGCTGCTTATGCAGAACGTGTCGCGCTTCTGCCAGAACTGAGTACCAGCGCACAGGTTGACGCCCTGAACAGCATTATCAGTATGTTTGAACCCGACAATATTGTCGATATCGCCCTTTCATCACAGGAGTGACCATGAACTCACCTCGACAGCGTTTCCTGAACTATGTTCGCCAATTCGGGCATGAGCGCCCCGTCGTATCGCCTTTTTTGCCCTATGCTGATGTGATTGAACGTTCTTTGAGATATCTTGGAATGCCTGTCACGGATGACCCCGTACAGAATGAAATCAACCTGTCGCGCGAACTCGATTACGAGCCTATGTTCATGATCGCGTGTGATAGTTTCATTTTTCCATGGCAGATCGACGAAAGCCGTTCTGATGCCGAGTATCGGTTGATGACTATTCAGACACCTATCGGAGAGTGGACGCGACGTGTTTCACGCAGCCTGGGTGAATGGGGAGATGAGAGCGGATTCCCGGTAAAAACCGAAGCTGACCACGCCTATATTATTGCGGCATGTTCGCAGGTTCAAGGGCGTGCTGCTGAGATGCGACAGTATTATCGCGAGTGGCGGCAGCGGATTGGCGAGGATGGCGTCATTGTGATCGGCCACCCGCATCCGTTCTGGCTGAGTTTCCAGATCAGCCAGGCAAATATCATTCTGCATTGGATGGACTTCCCTGACACGTATCGCAGAAGCATGGATGCCATTTACCAAGCAGCACTTTTCGTGATGACTATCGCGATGGAGGAAGGTATTGATTTCATGAGCGATAGCTCTTATGGCCTGGAGATGACTTCAGTGAAACTATGCCGCGAGATGGACTTACCTTATCTTCGCGGATTCAGCGATTGGACACACGCACGCGGTGGGTTATTCTGGTATCACAATTGCGGATTGACACGGACCATGATCAAGCAAGGCCTCTTCAATGAAATCGGAGCTGACGTGATTGAAACCGTGGCGCCACCGCCCTCAGCTGACAACGATCTGGCGGAGTCAAGGCGATGGATCGATCGGCGCGTCACCACCAAGGGCAATCTCGACCTCGGCTTGCTACGCGATGGCACACCAGAGCAGATCACCGAAACGACACGCAGAATGGTCGATGCTGTGCGTGGTTACGCCCACATCTTCTCCACGGCCGATGCTGTATTGCCAAACACTCCTGCCGAAAACTTCATCGCATTTGTGAGAACGGCGCGTATGTATGCGTGATTGGTCTACTTCCCGGCCGCAACTATATAGACAATGGTCTTTACCAGAATATCGTTCAGAAAAATATCAACTTTATAAGTACCTACTGGCCAGTCCTTAAGGGTGGATGGGGTTTTGCGCATCGTTCCATCTGACTCCAGATTAGCTGGGAGACTTACATGTGCGGTTAATGGTTTGCCTACAATGACATCGGTTGTGATTTCGGTGATAGGGATATCTTTTCCTGCCTGAGTGACCAAACCAACGACCGACCATCTCACTTTTGTGCCTGGATCAAGCAAACGCGTTGTGCCAAGTTCAAAGTATTGAGTATGATCTGTTGCATTGAACTGGGTTACTACTTCACCAGGTTCGTTATTACCGTTGTCTCGCTTCATGAGAATACTGTTAATGATGGTGTTTGCGTTCCCAAAAGACGGTGCCCGCACTCCCCTCGCGATTTCTGGGGCTGCTGGATCCGTCGTTGCACTGCAGGCAGCAAGCAGACTGAATAGAATTGACACGCCTATTACAAGGTTCCACCTGATTACCACTGAACCAGTCCGATCAGTCCATGCGCGAATTCGGGCAGATGTATTTTTCGGAGATATTCCCATAATATGAAGGTACTATTGATGACTGAGGCAAAGATGAAAATCGCTTTCATGACACTCGGATGTCCCGGTTGGGACTTGGATATGATCTGCTCTCGCGGCCATGAATATGGCTACGATGGCGTCGATTTCCGCGGCTACCTTGACACTATTGATATTACCCAACGACACGAGTTCACAACAGGAGTGATAGGCACGCGCCGCATGCTGAACGATGCCGGGCTGGAAATAAGCGCTATTAGTTCCAGCATCACCGTTTGTGTCAGCGAGAAGCTTAAATCCAACCTGGATGAAGCGCGCCGTACTATCGCCGTGGCAGAAGGTCTTGGCGCACGGAATATACGCATTTTTGGCGGCGGTGATCCTCAGGCAGAAGCACGCGACTTGGCAGCTATAGGGCGTGACTGCATCGAGTCGATTCTGGCACTGGATGGCGCTCAGAACCTGCACTGGCTCTTCGAAACGCACGACCGTTGGGGCGATGCCGCCGGTATTCGCCTGTTGCTTGATGCGATCCCGAATGCTGCTTTCGGCGCCTTGTGGGATATCGGCAACACATGCTTTGCGGCTAAAGAGACGCCTGAAGATACACTGAACGCACTGCGCGGACGCATCGGTTATACGCATATCAAGGATGCCATCTATGATCCACAACACCCTCTGGCGATGAAAGATGGCTGGCATTACGTATCACCCGGCAGCGGTCAATTTCCATTAGTGGAAATGATTAATAAACTTAAAGCGACCGGCTATGACGGCTGGCTGCAATTCGAGCACGAAAAACGGTGGATTCCGAATCTGCCTGAGCCGGAAATCGCCTTTCCGGCATTTGCGACATGGGCACGTTCTTCATTCCTGTAGTATTAGCCTATGCAAGTACAACCGATTCCGCACGCTTTCCTTGATCTTTTGGAACGACCTCTTTTGATGATTCTGGCAACGACACTGACTGATGGCGCACCACAAATGACGCCCGTATGGTTCAACTTTGACGGTGAATACATCTACTTCAACAGCGAAAAGGATCGACTGAAGCACCGTATTCTGCGCAAGCGACCTTATGTCTCTCTAATCATCCTCGATCCTGACAATAAGGCGCGCTGGCTGGCCATTCGAGGGCCAGTCGTAGAGATCAAAGACGACGTAGATCGGACACATGTTAACGCTCTTGCCAAGCGTTATATGGGTATAGAAACGTTTGGCGCACCACCCGAGGAATTACGTGTCCGGTTCAAAATCGCACCTGAGCACGTCACGGCCACCGAGATGTACGCTCCGAAAAGGTGACTACACTTTTGCAAGGACGAAGTCACATGCCGGGATAAAACGTGTGGTTATACAGCGTCGGCAATGCTAGAGGGCGCGCGTTGGAGTAAATGCGTGCGCCTTTCCAGCCAAAGACGATCACCTCATCACGACCGTCGCCATGCACATCTGCTCTCACGCAGTAATGGCATGGCGTCACGCCTTCGCCAGAATCGTAATCACCGCAGTAGTGCTCCGGCACTGGCATTTCATCAACGATGTCGCCATTACCATCATAAACCGCTGCAGGCTGCCCTACTCCGCGCATATAAACCATGATGTCCTGTAAACCATGCACCGTTTGCCAGCGGATGTCGATACAGCCGGCGCCCCAACCACCCGGAGGCTGCACACGGCGCCAGATCTCGCGTCCGCTTTCAATATCGAACAAATACAACGTTGCAGGATTGCCATTGATCGAACGCGGCCATCCACGGTCAATAACCGCTAACTGTATGGCTGAGTCATCACGATAGTGACCGGCCACGACATGCTGCGCTTCACGCATAGGTTTGTGCCATATCACATTGCCTTGAACATCCAGACAGTGCACACCACCGTTGCCAAATATAAGTCGCCACTCACCATCAGGCAAGCGCACAATGTAAGCTGCATCCTGATGCGAGTCGCCAGCATCATGTTGAAACATCACTGACCCATCGTGATCAATAAGAGCGTAACCAACAAAAACTTCATCCCGTCCATCACCATCCACATCGGCAATCGCCGGGAAGTGTCCAGTTGCTCCTTCCCACCGCCACAAGACTTCGCCAGAATGCGCAATGCCCCACATAGTCCAGTAACGGTCTTTCACAACGAAGTCTTCTCGTCGACCACGACCTGTCAAATCTGCAAACAGAAAACAATCGTCCGCGGGTGCGGGGATAGAGAATGAATGTTTTTGTTTGCCGGTTGCAGCATCAAGCACCACCATGACGGCGTCGCCTTCATAACGATGTGCGCGTTCACGGATTATGATGTCACCTAGCGGATATTGAACAGGATCCGCATAAATGGCCTGGCGCACGTAAAGGACTTCGTTGCAGCCATCATTGTCCCAGTCATAGATTTGCACGGGTAAATCACTGTAGATACGCCCATTAGCTGCAGAAGGGGTGCCAACCTGCCACAAAAACGTGCCGTGAATCGTGACAGCCGTGAGACAGGAAATAGCACGCGATCCATAATCGCTCTGGATAAACAGGATGTCGGGGGCGCCATCGCCGTTGAGATCACCTACGCGGATCACTTCCGCACCATAATCAGGAGTTTCAATTGTGCTGGCGAGATGAACAGGCATTTAGTCCTCCAAGTTGGTCTCTGTACCAGGTGCGGGTGACCAAACCGCCATAGGTTAAGAAGCCGACAATCTTAATTGGCCGAGGTACTCAACAACGCTCCTAAGCGACACACGAAAAGTAACCTCGATGGTCGTTCCCAATAAAACAGGAGTCAGCGCAAATCGCGAACTTTGGGCTACACTAACAAATATTAAAACATGAAACCAATAAACCATACACCAGCCGATAATCCCGGCACAAACGTCCAGGACATGGCAGCGAGTCGCGCATGGTCGCTGGGATATTTCGATCAGCCATCGAACCTCCCTATTTCTTTCGTTCTTGACGGTCAACAGATTCGAGGAATTCCAGCAAGTTGGCATGCATCAATGCAGTCCCGTTGGATCGATGCGAATATCATCGAAACCCAATATGAAGGCACAGATCCTGCCAGTGGCGTTAAAGTGCGTGTATTAGCGTCAACCTATCGAGATTTTCCCGTCGTCGAATGGGTAGCATGGTTCAGCAACTCACGCACTGATTCTCTGGACTCAAAGCAATTTGCGCCCCTTATCAGCGACATCCAGGCTATGGACGTCAAACTTAACGCCAGTTCCACTGCCTCGAAGACAGCATCGGATAGCGATTTGACGACACGCACGTCGTCCCCAGCGCAGCTATATCACTGCAACGGTGACTACTACAGCATCGATGGCTATACGCCACAGTGGACGCCAATTCACGATGCCGATACTTACACCTTTGCGCCTAATGGAGGACGAGCCTGCGATGGCGCATTTCCCTATTTCCGGGTAGCGTTTGCAGATTGGGGAGCTACCATCGCGGTAGGCTGGCCTGCACAGTGGCAAGCTACATTCAATGGACAAGGCGAGAGTGTCCATGTTCTGGCCGGACAGCAGAAAACGAACCTGCGTCTGCAACCCGGTGAAACGATACGGACGCCGCGCATGACTGTCATGGCATGGTCAGGCGATAACGCGCGTGCTGTCAATCTATGGCGACGCTGGTACCTGGCGCACATCTTGCCTCGTCCGAATGGCCAGCCTATGCCCACGCTGCTAGCCTGCGCTGCTACGGATGAAGGTGAAGAATTTACCGGTGCTACTGAAGAGAATCAGATTCACTATATTGACCGCTTCCTTTCAAAAGGCATTCAACCGACGGTTTGGTGGATTGATGCGGGCTGGTATCCTTGCCGCAACGCGGAAGGCGTCCGGCGCTGGTGGCGTACCGGCTCATGGATGCCCGATCCTGAGCGTTTCCCGAATGGGCTAAAACCGATATCTGACCATGCAGCCAATGCAGGAGCAAACCTATTGGTATGGTTCGAGCCGGAGCGCATCCAACCGGGTACATGGCTCGATAACGAGCACTCGGACTGGCTGCTGCGGATACCCGAGAATGACAATGCATTGCTTAATCTTGGTATTCCAGAATGTCGCCAATGGTTAACCGATCACTACTGCAAGCTGATCCAGGACAATGGGATCAAAATCTACCGGCAGGATCACAACTTCCCACCCCTCGATCACTGGCGCAAGAATGAAGCGCAGGATCGGCAAGGTATAAACGAGAACCTGCATGTGCAGGGCTATCTGCAATTCTGGGATGATCTGCTCATGCGCAACCCCGGGCTTTGGATCGACTCATGCGCCAGCGGCGGACGTCGCAACGATCTTGAGACCATGCGCCGTTCCGTTCCACTTCATTTCACCGACTACGGCTATGGCGATCATCAGATCAAGCTTGCATTCCATCACACTATGTATGAGTGGATTCCCTACTTCAAGGAATGCACCTTGTCATGGGATCAGTCAGTGGCTGATCGCTTCGACCAAAGCGCCGATAGCTTCTCATATCACTGCGGCATGGCTGCCATGCTATTCGCAACGATGGATATCCGGCGCGATGATTATGATTTCGGCACAGTTCGCACGATGCTCGATGTATGGCGCAGCGTAGCGGATGTACTGTTGCATGGCGATTACTACCCGCATACAGACTTCCACAAGGACAACGCGCGGTGGGTTGCATGGCAATTCGACCAACCCGAAGAAAATCATGGCTACATTCAGGCCATCCGTTTACAGCAAGCACCGCAGGCATCGATCACCATCCAGCCGCGCGCAATAAACGCAGACGCCAACTATATCTTCAACAATCCCGAAACAGGTGAGAGTTGTGAAGTGAGTGGCGCCGTGCTGATTCGCGATGGTTTCACGATCACTCTATCGCAACGCCAGGGGGCGGTATGGCTGTATCACATGGCTGGATAACGGTTGAGAGTACTCAACGGTTGAGAGTACTCAACGGTTGAGAGTACTCAACGGTTGAGAGTAACCATCTGATGATCGAGTTAAGTGATCGGTCCCTTTTTACACCGGTACGTGGAGCGCATGCACAATCCGGCGTCACCATCTACGTGCTTAATCGTAAAGTGGCGCCGGTACAACAGTCGTTTTACTTTACCAACGATGGGATGAGTGCTGACGGACGTTACCTGTGGTTTTACTGCGCTTTTCCTCCAAGTGGTTCGGCCGATCAAGGCCGAACCCTGGGTGTAGTCGACTTTGTTGATCATGCAGTACGGCACTTCCCCGAGACGCAGTTTACTGATGCGTCGCCTTATGTTGATCATGCCACAGGCGATGCTTATTGGGGTATGGGCGCCCACCTATGGCGTCGCAGCCCTGCCTCGAATGGTCATGTTGAACACATTAATGCACTGCCCGACGCGATCATAGGCGCACGCGCAGTACCCACACTGGCAACGCATCTGACGCGATCAGCTGATGGCAAGGCTTTTTTCGCCGACGCGAGAATCGGGCTGCAATATGTTTTTGGCTCTTTGCCCGTCGACGGCAGCCCATGGCAGGAATGGATGCGGTTTGATCGCTATCACAACCACGCCCAGTTCAGCCCCACTGATCCAGATACCGTGCTCTTTGCACAAGAGATGCATGATGATCCTTTAACTGGTTTAACTTTCCCAATCACCAACCGGCTGTGGCTCATGCGGCGTGGAGAGATTCCGCGCGCCATTTTGAAGGAGCCGCGTTGGGTATCACATGAATGGTGGGATGCGAATGGGCGTCACGTCTGGTGTGTCTGGGAAAATGAAACGTGGCGAGTCGACATCGAGACAGGTGAGGAGGAGCGCATCGCCTTCCCGCGACGGTGCTGGCACTCCCACAGTTCACAGGATGGACAAATGATCGTCGGTGATTCCAATTCGGGTTTCCGCCGCGGCTGTCCATCAACACTGCATTTTATGAATCGGCATACGGGACGGGTTATTACGCTGGTCGAGAATCCAGAGCGCAGCGATTACACTGGCAGAACTTATCATATCGATCCACACCCGCGCTTTTGCTGCGCTGACCAATACATCGTTTTCACAACAACCATCCTTGGCGATGTTGACGTAGCCATCATACCTGTGAGTGAGTTGGTTTCATTGACCTCGCATTAATGCACCTTTCAGCGAATAGTCCGGATTTGTCCAATTCGCGCGCACGCATAAAATGAAGCCAAGCAAACTGGTCTTTGAACCAACACAAAGGAATCACGTATGAGCGACAATTCCGCACCTGCCTACCTCAATCCAGAGTTGTCTGTGCAAACCCGCACAGCAGACCTGATATCCCGTATGACGCTTGATGAAAAAATCAGCCAAATGAGTAGCGGCACGGCTGCAATTCCGCGACTAGGCCTGCCCGCATATAACTATTGGAACGAGGCTTTGCACGGCGTGGCGCGCGCCGGCCGCGCCACGATTTTTCCGCAAGCCATCGGTATGGCGGCAACATGGGATGCTGCGCTCATCCAGCGTATCGCATCGGCCATCGGCGATGAAGCACGCGCAAAGCATCATGCTGCGCTGCGCCAATTTGGCAACTCGGCCATCTCGCGCGGTCTCACATTCTGGTCGCCGAATATCAATATATTCCGCGATCCGCGTTGGGGGCGAGGTCAGGAGACCTGGGGAGAAGATCCCTATTTGACAGGCGAGCTAGGCAGTGCCTTTGTGCGCGGATTGCAAGGTGACGATCCAAAGTACATCAAGGCTGCAGCCTGCGCCAAGCACTATGCCGTTCACAGCGGTCCAGAAAAAGATCGGCACGTTTTCGATGCGCAAGTCAGTCTGCGCGATCTCAACGACACCTACCTGCCCGCCTTTCGTAAACTTGTCACGCAAGCCAAAGTCGAAGCCGTCATGGGCGCCTACAACCGTGTTAATGGACAGCCGGCTTGTGCAAGTGACCTTTTACTGGGGCAAACATTGCGCGGCGATTGGGGCTTTAACGGACACGTCGTATCGGACTGCGGCGCGCTCAGTGATATCCACAATGGCCATCACATCACTGTTGACGCACCTGAAAGCGCTGCACTTGCCTTAAAAGCTGGCTGTGACATGGCATGCGGCGCAACCTATGACAAACTGGGCGAGGCAATACAACGCGGGCTGATAAGTGAAGTGGACATCGATAAAGCGCTCATGCGCACATTGGCAACACGGTTCAAACTTGGTATGTTTGACCCTCCCGCACTAGTGCCCTACGCATCCACACCAATGAGCGTCGTGAACAGTCCAGCCCATCGTGCTCTAGCACGTGAAGCCGCTGTCAAATCAGTCGTGTTGTTGAAGAACAATAGCAACGTCCTGCCTGTAAGTGACGAAATCAGGTCGCTACTTGTGACCGGGCCGACTGCGGCCAATACTGAAGTGCTTCTGGGTAACTATTACGGTTTGAGCAACAGCCTGACAACCGTACTGGAGGGCATCGTGAATCGCGTGCCCGAAGGTATGGCCATCGAGTATCGGCCCGGGTGCACGCTGGCTGCTCCGAACCAGAACGACATGGATTGGACCTATGACATTGTCGCTGGAACCGACCTGACAATTGCGTGCATCGGACTGTCACCGCTGCTCGAAAGTGAAGAGGGCGACGCCATCTTGTCAATTGAGAATGGCGACCGTTCACAACTGGGATTACCGCCGGTTCAGGTTAATTTCATCAAGCGCCTGGTGCGTGGTGGCGGTAAAGTTGTACTTGTCGTAACTGGCGGTAGCCCTATCGACTTGAGTGAGATCGAACCGTTGGTCGATGCTATCGTGTTTGCATGGTACCCAGGCCAGGAAGGGGGCCACGCCATTGCTGATGTACTCTTTGGCAACGCGGCACCATCGGGCAAACTGCCGATATCATTCCCCATGTCTGTTAACGATTTGCCTCCATTTGATGACTACGCCATGGCGGGACGTACCTATCGCTATGCTACAGTTGAGCCGCGCTACCCATTCGGGTTTGGATTAAGCTACACCCGGTTCACTTTCAGCGACCTTAGCTTCACCGAAAACAGCGCAAAGGCTGGGGAATCTATTCATGGTCACTATAGCCTGACCAATAGTGGCAATGTAGAGTCTGAGGAAGTGGCTCAAATCTACCTCAGCGATATAGCAGCATCAGCGCTTGTACCAGTTCATAAACTAGTGTCGTTTGAGCGCATCTCGCTCAAACCTGGCGAAAGTCGCCACATTTCGTTCACGATTACAAACGAGATGATGCAGTTTATTGATGAGAATGGCAAAGCCTCTTTGGAACCCGGCGCCTTCCGCGTCGCCATTGGCGGGTGTTCCCCTTCTGCGCGAAGCATAACGCTTGGCGCCCCTGCGATGGTCAGTGCGACGTTTGAGTTTGTGTAAAGCCTCAATCGAGGGCCCGCCCTTCTGTCAAATGGGTCAGATAGAAACTTGACGTTCTATCTGACCCATGTTTGCTTGGCAACCGTAACACCCAACGCCGGCCAAAACTGTTAACGGCATCAAAATAGGCTTGCCTGTTTGCAACCGGAATGTTGTGCGGTAAGTCGGCTGTTGCCTTGATGATGTGTCCTGAGCAAGACCGGGCGTCATCAAGACAACGCCTGACCTCGCGCCGCACATCTTCAGTCGTGCCAAACGTGAGAATTGCCGTGCTGACATTCCCAATCAAAAAGTGATCTG
>CAIQQO010000030.1 GCA_903873965.1 uncultured bacterium | reverse complement strand
CACTGTCTCTGGACAAGGGTTCGTTCGAAAATCCAATGGCAATACTTAACACTCGCTCTACCTTCCATCAGCCAGGCGCAGATCGTGACGCAGCGACGCCAGTCAGCCCAGCGGCTGCACCGCGCAAGGTTGCAGGCACCCAGCCGCAAACGACCTCCACAGCGGTATCGCGGACTGTCGCGCCAAAACTGGCGCCCGCGGCCACAACCCCACCGATTCTGGCCGATATTGCCTGGTGGATCACCGGCGCACTTGCTGTCATCGTCGTGATGCTGGCGGTCAGTGTGGCTTCTTTGATCCGCGCGGCCACGGGCGATCTGACGATGGCGTGGTTCATTTCGCGCGGGGCGGGCATCGCGTCTTATCTGCTGATCGCGGGATCGATGATGTATGGCTTGATGATCACGACGAAAACCGCCACTGGTGCCGTTCCTGCGCCGGTCACCTTCAGCATGCACGAATTCATCTCGTGGCTTGGCCTGGTGCTTGGGCTGGCGCATGCGGTGGTGCTGATGTGGGATGGCTATATCAAGTACACCCCCGTCAATATCCTGGTGCCGTTTAACTCGGAATACCGGCCTGTCTGGGTGGGTATCGGCCAGATTGCTTTTTATATGTGCGCGATCGTGGTGGCCAGTTTCTATGCCAAAAAGCTGATCGGCCACAAAATCTGGCGCCTGATCCACTATGTCAGCTTTCTGTCTTATCTGATGGTGACGGTACACAGCATCCAGGCTGGTTCAGACACCAACACGTCCTCGATGCAGATCATGTATATCGGCTCGCTGGCGGTCATTCTGTTTCTAACGATCATGCGCATCCTGACAGCCAAGACGGGTAAGGGGAAGGCGCAGAAGACTTAAGGCGTGAAACGTCAAACGTGAAGCGTAAAACGTAAAACAGAGACAGAGACGGAGTGTTTGCTGTTTGGGGGACGGAGTGTTGCGTTTAGTGTTGCGCTTGTTGCCGCTGGTGTTTGAATCCAGAATCCATATCGGCAGGTCGTGTAGACAAGCGAGGCAGTATGAAATTTCGAATGCATTGCACTACGGCGCTCGGCGTCATCTTGCTTTCAGCTTGCGCGCAGTTTGTGGTGGCAGCGCCCGTGTCTGCGCAGTCGACCATCGCCGCGGTGGTGCCTGTGGACTGGATGTTGGTGTGGTGGGATGAATTCAGCGGCGCGAATGGCTCGGCTGTGGATCAGAAGAAATGGAGCTACGATCTCGGCAATGGTTGGGGGAATGGCGTCGAGTTGGAATACTATACCGGCCGCAGATCCAATTCGTCGTTGCAGAATGGCGCGCTGCAGATTTCGGCGTTGCGCGAAAACTATCTGGGCAGTCAGTTTACTTCGGCGCGCATTCAGAGTCACCGCAAATTCAGCCTGAAGTATGGGCGTTTTGAAGCGCGCATTAAAATCTCCAATGGCAAAGGCATCTGGCCCGCGTTCTGGCTGATTGGCGAGAATATCGATACAGTGGGCTGGCCGGAATGCGGCGAGATCGACATCATGGAGCATGTTAACTTTGATGGCTCCATTGTGAGTACCATCCACATGCCGACAGTAGCGGGCAGTGACACCAGCATTGGCGCTGGCTTCCAATTGCCTGGCGGCGTCGATTACAGCGCCGATTACCATCTATTCGCCGTCGAATGGGAGGAGGGCGTGGTGCGGTTCTATGTCGATGGCACCCTCTTTCAAACAGTGACGCGCGCCGATCTATTGCCCACCCAGCGCTGGGTATTTGATCACCCCTATTTTGTGGTTTTGAACGTGGCTGTGGGCGGCACCTGGCCTGGCAATCCCGACAGCAGCACCGTCTTTCCCGCTACCATGCTGGTCGATTATGTGCGCGTCTCCGCGCGACTGGGCAACAAAATGTATCTGCCGATGACAAGATCACGATAATCACTTGGAAAATCAGCACTATATCGGCTGTAAACATCGCGCCAGCCGTGATATAACTAGACCAGTGACACGTGAAGAAGCAAGTACGATTTACCGAGGATTACAAATACGATCAGAGCCCTGGCAGGAACAGCCAGGCGCGTGCTGTGAGGCCAGCTCGTGATCAGCCGCGCCCGCCCAGTGCGCCGCAGAATCCGTTTTACCTGATCAGCCGCCTGGCTGTGATGGTGATTGTGGTGGCTGTCATCACCGTTATCTACATCGGTGGCCTGCGTCCGCAAAGCAGTGGGCTGATGGCCGCTGCCATCCCGACTGGTCAAAGCGCGATTGGCAAAGGTGTTTCATCGTCGCAATCGTATGACCTGTTTAATCCCGCCGATGTGACGGCCGTGCCGATCGAGGCTGTGGCGGATTCGGAGACGGATGTCACGCCGACGCCCCGTCCCGCGGTGACTTATGTGCCTGCGCAGGCCAGCCTGTGCGGTGAAAAGCAAGGCAAGGTCATCGCCGACAAGATCAAGAGTAAAACTCTTGCCATGACGTTGGCTGTCGATGTGTATGTGCCGCCGTGTTACAACAAGGCCTTGTACACTTACCCGACGTTGTACTTGATACAGGGCCTGGGCTACACGCAGGGACAGTGGGTCAATGACGGCGTCGATACCGTTGCCAACCGCAGCATCCTCAAAGGACAGTTACCGCCGTTCATCATGGTGATGCCCGCCAACGACTGGCAGAACGGCGCCAAGAGCCGCTTTGCCTACACGCGCAATGGTCCCAACTCGTGGGAAGGCTTCATCGTCAATGAGTTGATTCCCTATATTGATAAAAACTACAGCACATGGGGCAACCGCGAAGGGCGCGCCATTGGAGGCATTTCGCGTGGCGGTTACTGGTCGCTCGAAATTGCTTTCCTGCATACCGATCTTTTCAGCGCAGTCGGCGGACACAGTCCGGCGATCACGTCGGACTTTCTCATCGGCACGCCGGATGACTTCAACATGCTTGATCTGGTTCGCTCTACCGATACCTTAAAAAACACGCGTATCTTCCTCGATTCAGGTTCGGGCGATGTCACACAGCAAGGCGTGTTTGAACTCGCCACGGCGCTTGGCGCGAAACAGCTCTCGTACGTCAACCACTTCAGCACCGGCAAACACGATGATGTGTACTGGTCATCGCAACTCGATACTTACCTGCGTTTCTATACGGCTGCATGGCCTGTGCAACCGAAAGCGAAGTAGGGTTATCCGTTGCGCGCCGCGTCGATCAGGGCGTGGATGTTGTCCTCGGGCGTCTCGGCGCCGACCTGATCGCCAGTGCCAATGATCAAGCGCGGAGAACCGGCGTACGCGGCTTTGATCTCCTGCACTTCGCGCCGCACATCCTCCGGCGTGCCGCGGATGAGGGCTTCGACCGTACTGATATTCCCGTTGAAAGCCGTTCGATCACCCAGCGCCGCGCGCACTCTGGCCACACTCGTCACATCGCCGCCCGGCAGTCGTTCCCATGGGCAGATACAGTCGAGCCCGAGCGCCGCCAGATCCGGCAGAATGGCCATGCAGCGCCCGTGGAAGTGATGGTGGATCAAACCGCCGCACTCATGCGTGGTTCGCACTGCGGCATCGAGCAACGGCTTCTCCCACTTGCGCCACACCGTTGGGCTGAGCAGCGACATACTCGACCATGACGACGCGATGAAGATGCTGCGCGCCGTCGTCTGCGCAAAGGCAGCGCGAATCGCGCCCACCACATGCTCAATGTGGCGCTCCTGCAAATCACGCATCTCGCTCTCGCGGTCGATCAAATCCATCACGACCTGTTCCAACCCGCCATCGCGTTGCGTGCCCGCGTAATCGACGAAGGGAAATCCCGCAAAGACCTCAAGCAGATAATCATCGCCCACTTGATCCAACGCGGTCTGCACAGGCGCCCAGTCGAGTTCTTCGGGCGGCACAAGCGTCGCCGCCGCATAGGTGGGCCAGTCGGCGTCAAAATCCTTGATATAGCGTTCGGTCAACCATGACGGCTCGTGATCATCGTAGATGGTGCGCGAGGTCATAGGTTGGCTGCCGCCGTTGATGGTCGTCACGCTTTCGTAACGGCCCTCTGCCAGTTTGTGCGTGTGAGTGTGTTGACGATCCGCGAGCGAAGGCGTGCCGGGCGCCACAATGCCCCAGCCCTCGCACGCGTAGTGTTTGAAAGTGTGTTGCAACGCCTGCCAATGCGGCACTTCGAGTTCGAACTGCACCATCGGCAAGCCCAGCAGTTTCGCCGGGACGTAGTACCAGAATTCTGGCGCGACCGGCGTGACATCAGAGAAGCGCCCTTCATAAGCAGCCAGCATGCGATCACGTGGTTTCATAGATACACACTATGGTATCCCAAACTCGCCATCGCGCCAATCCACACCCAGCCGTCTTTTTCTACTCGCCTTCCGCGTCGTCCTTCTTCTTTGCCTTGGGCTTGCGCGCGGTTTGCTTCGTCTCTTCCGTCGCCGCATCGTTGCCGGCATCTGCGGCAGCGCTCTTTGATTCCAGCTCAGCCAGGCGCGCATCGAGCGTTGCCACATTGGACTGCAGCGCTGCGTTTTGCGCGGTCAACGCCGCGATGGTGGCCTGCGCTGTTGCCAGTGCTGCGTCGTTGGAACTGACCATGGCGGCCGCCGGCGCCTTGCCACTTCCTCCGCCTTGCAGTGCGGCCACCCGGGACTCCAAAGCCGCTATTTTTTCAGTATAGTAGCGCTGCGAAAAATAGATACGCTTGTTCTCGTCACTCAAACTTTGATAATACTGTTCAGAATCAGCCATACTTCACCCAATCCATCCAATACAAAATTACTCTCAGTATCAAATAATAGCTTAATGCCGCGGCCGGCGATTAACTCGCTGCTACGCCATAGTTAGGCGCTTCCTTCGTGATGATCACATCGTGCGGATGGCTTTCGATCAAGCCGGCATGTGTGACGCGCACAAAGCGCGCTTTCAATCGCAGTTCTTCAAGGTTCTCTGCGCCCACGTAACCCATGCCACTGCGCAGGCCGCCAACCAGCTGATAGACGTATTCGCGCAATGAACCCTTATAGGGCACGCGCCCTTCAATCCCTTCCGGCACGCTCTTGCCGCCTGTCTGGCCTGTGCCATAGCGGTCGCGCCCGAAGCCCTGCATCGCGCCCATCGAACCCATGCCGCGATAATCCTTGAAGCGTCGCCCTTCATACAGCACCACGTCGCCCGGCGACTCATCCAGTCCGGCCAGCAGACTCCCCAGCATGACGGTGGACGCGCCTGCGGCCAGTGCCTTGACGATGTCGCCGCTGTAGCGGATACCGCCATCAGCAATCAGCGGCACGCCGTGTTTCATCGCGGTATCGAGGCAATTCTGAATGGCCGTGATCTGCGGCATGCCGGCGCCCGACACAATGCGCGTGGTGCAGATGCTGCCCGCGCCCACGCCCACTTTCACCGCGTCAGCCCCGGCATGGATCAGCGCCAGGGTGCCTTCTGCCGTGACGACATTCCCGGCAATGACGCTGGTGCTGCTACCGATGTTCTTGATACGCGCGATGGCATCGAGAACGCCTTTTGAATGTCCATGCGCCGTGTCGATCACCATCACATCGACGCCGGCGGCGATCAACGCACGCGCGCGCGCTTCGGCATCGGGACCCACACCGACCGCAGCGCCGCACAACAGCCGGCCGCGCTGATCCAGTGCCGCGAAGGGATAGTCGTGCTTCTTCTGGATGTCCTTGACTGTGATCAAACCCTTCAGGTGACCTTGCGCGTCGACCAGCGGCAGCTTCTCAATGCGATGGCGTCCCAGGATGGCTTTGGCGTCATCCAGCGTCGTGCCGACCGGCGCAGTCACCAGGTTTTCACTCGTCATGAAACTGGACACGGGCTGGTTGCGATCCTGCGGTTCGACGAAGCGCACGTCGCGGTTGGTCAAAATGCCGACCAATATGCCGTTGCGCGTGATGGGTATGCCGCTGATCCGATAGCGGTTCATCAGCACTTCGGCGTCGGCCAGCGTGGCTTCGGGCGGCAGCGTGATCGGGTCGACGATCATCCCGCTTTCGCTGCGTTTCACCTTGTCCACTTCTTCCACCTGCTGATCGATGGTCATATTGCGGTGGATGATGCCCAGCCCGCCTTCGCGCGCCAGTGCAATCGCCATGCGCCCCTCGGTCACGGTATCCATAGCGGCGCTCAGAATGGGCACACTCAGGGGTATCGTGCGCGTCAATCGCGCACTCACACTCACCTGCGACGGGAGCACTTCGGTGTACCCGGGCGTTAACAACACATCGTCAAAGGTTAAAGCCTCTGTAATTTCCACTGCCACTCTCCCTGATGTAACAAGAAACCCGGTTTGTGTTTCAACCCGGGTTTCTATGTCTCTAATCTCCAGCCTTATTTGCTTTTAATGTCTGAAATGCCGTGCGCCGGTGAAGATCATCGGCACACCCGCGCCGTCCGCAGCGGCGATCACGTCCTGATCTTTCACCGACCCGCCGGGTTGAACTACCGCCACGATGCCGTATTTCACCGCTTCCATCATGCTGTCGGGGAAGGGGAAGAAGGCGTCGCTGGCCATGACAGCGCCCTTGGCGTTCTCACCGGCGCGCGTTGCCGCAATGCGCACGCAGTCGACGCGATTGGGTTGTCCGCCGCCAATGCCCACTGTCGCGATCACACCGTCGACTTCTTTGACGAACACGATGGCGTTGCTCTTCACATGCTGCGCCGCTTTCCACGCAAACTGCAACTCGCGCAACTGCGGTTCGCTGGGCGCGACCTGTGTGGCTACGCGCCATGAAGCCATGGCGGGATCGCCCTTATCAATCGACTGGCGCAACACGCCGCGCGTGATGCTGCGATATTCATAGTCGGGCTCGACCTTCAGGTCGGGCATTTCAACCACGCGACAATTCTTGCGCTTGGCCAGCCGCGCCAACGCTGTATCGGTGAAGCCGGGCGCGATGATGCACTCAACGAACAGGTCGCCCATCGCCTCAATGGTCGGCAGGTCGATCTCCCAGTTTGAAGCGATCACGCCGCCAAAGGCCGAAGTGGTGTCGCAGGCGAAAGCGGCTTTGAAGGCCAAAGGCAACTCCGCAGCAGACGCAATGCCGCATGGGCTGAGATGCTTGACGATCACAATTGTCGGTTGATCAAATTGCACGGCGGCTTTCCATGCAGCGTCAAGATCGAGCAGGTTGTTATACGACAACTCTTTGCCCTGCAGCATCTTGCCACCCAGCGGACCTTCGCACGCGTTGGTGTAGCTATACAGTGAGGCGCGCTGATGGGGATTTTCACCGTAGCGCAACTCCTGCACTTTCTGCAGAGTTAATGTGAGTACGGGGGCTTCAGCCGACTGCACGCCGGTGAGGTAATCGCGGATCGCGGCGTCATATGCTGCTGTATGCGCAAAGGCTTTGAGCGCCAGCACTTCGCGCGTCTGCAGTGAAACAAAGCCGTGTTGAGCGATGTCGCGCATCACGAGGTCGTAATCACACGGGTCGCACACAACGGCCACGCGCTGGTAATTCTTGGCCGCCGCGCGAATCAAGGCCACACCGCCGATATCGATATTCTCAATCGCATCGGCCAGGGTCACGTAGCGCTGGGCTACGGTTTTCTGGAAGGGATATAGATTCACCACAACGAGGTCGATCATCTGCGCGCCAATCTTGGTCAGATCAGCCCGATCAGAATCGTTATCGCGCGCCAGAATGCCCGCGTGAATGAGGGGATGCAGAGTCTTGACGCGGCCGTCCAGGATTTCGGGTGAATGGGTGAGTTCTTCTACGGTAGTCACGGGCAGACCAGACGCTTTGAGCGCGCGTGCCGTTCCACCGCTTGCCACCAGTTCGATATTGTATTCTTTGAGGCCCGAGGCAAACTCAATCAGGTTTGTTTTATCGGACACGGATAATAGCGCTTTCATAGTATGAAGGATTATAACCGTAGCGATGACGCGATGGTCGCGCTGACCGATCTGTGTGTACGCCCTCGCATTGAACATGACAGCGGGGCGATGTTCTATGGCGCTGCAGTAATGGCGCGTCGGGCTATACTTGCCGTGATGATTACTATGTCGTATCACGAAGCGCTCGAGTATATGTATTCACTCGGGAACTACGAGCGGGTAGCGCCAGTCAGTTATTCAACTGAGACGTTGAACCTTACCCGTATGCGCGCGCTACTCGCTGTGCTTGGCAATCCACAAGAGCGTTTCAAATCGATTCACATTGCCGGAACCAAGGGTAAAGGCTCTACGGCTGCCATGATTTCGCAGTGTCTGCGCCAGCTTGGACAACGCACCGGTTTGTACACGTCGCCGCACTTGACCACCTTTCGCGAACGCATTCAGGTCGATGAAAGCTATATCAGCCAGGACGATGTGGCAAGGTTGGCCTCCCGGCTCAAGCCGCTGATCGAGGGTCATACCGGCATCACTACTTTTGAAGCGTTTACGGCGATGGCATTTGTCTATTTTGCCGAACAGGGCGTTGACTGGGCTGTGGTCGAAGTAGGTCTGGGCGGGCGCCTGGATGCGACCAATGTGATCACGCCGGTGATCAGCGTCATTACCTCGCTCAGTTACGACCATACCACATGGCTGGGCAATTCGCTGACAGAGATCGCGACGGAGAAGGCCGGCATTATCAAGCAGGGCGTGCCGGTGGTCAGTCATGCGCAGCCGCAGGAAGCGATGGCCGTCATCGAACACATCGCGGCGGAACGCAATGCCCCGTTGGTGGTGGCCGGCCGACACTGGCGCTGGACGCCCGGCACGGTCACATTGCAGAAGCAGAGCTTTGAAGTGAAAGAGGTGGCGCGCCATCGCACAGTAGAAAACCCTTTCATCAATGAGCTGGAGGGTTGGTATGAGCTGCAACTGCTGGGGCAGCACCAGGCGGATAACGCGACGGCCGTTATTGCCGTGATGGATGTGCTGCGCTCCGTCGATGCGCGCATTGGGCCGTCAGTTTCGGCGCGCCCGATCCGAGATGGCTTGCGCATGACGACGTGGCCGGGGCGATTCGAAATCTTCCGCCCCGATCCGCCCCTTGTCGTGGATGGTGCGCACAACATAGACAGCATCAGCAAGCTGGCGGCCGGGCTGGCCGAGGTGTTTCCCGGCAAGCGCTGGGCTGTGATTTTCGGGTGCTATAAAGACAAAGACGCCGAAGGCATGCTCAAGGCTTTTGGCGGGCGCGCCTCGCGCTGGATCATGACTCAGATGGATAACCCGCGCGCGACGCCGGTGGCAACGTTGATGAAACTGGCTGAGGCGCTGCACCTCAAGGCAATGGCGTTGCCCGATCTGGGCGATGCCATGGATGAGGTGATTCACGGCGATGATCCGATCTGCATTACCGGCAGTATCGCGTTGACGGGCGCCACGCGTGAAGTATGGGCCGATCGAATGAATCTCCCGCCGCCGGAGACGGATTAGGGAACAGGGGAAAGGGGTCAGGGATTAGGGATCAGACTTCTGTCCCCTAACCCCTAATCCCTGACCCCTTTCTGTCGATGACTGGTGTAAACTAGAAAGGATGAAAGACGAGAGGGTGTTCTCTGAATTGACTGAGAACCTAGAACCAAACAGAGATTACCTGACGCCCGAAATGCGTAGCTGGCTGGTCGCTGCTACCTTCGGTGAGAACCTCAACGACAGCACCACTTTTGAAACTACCGATGGCTTGACTGACGCCTTGCCCGAGGTGGTTGAAGTGCCCGTTGTGCCGTTGCGCGAAGCGTTTGTCTACCCGCGCGCGTTGCTGCCGGTCTCTGTGGTGCGCCCGCGCTCGTTGCGCGCGATTGAAGCCGCCGGAGATCATGGCCTTATATTGACTATCGCGGCAAAAAACATAGAGGCGGCCGACCCGCGCCCCTCCGACCTACACTCATTTGGCACGTTGAGTCGAGTGGGGCGCACACTGCGCATGCCCGACGGCGCGACCAATCTGCTTGTGCGCGGGCTTGCTCGCGTGCGTGTACTTGAATGGCTGCAGGTGGTGCCCTATATGACGGCGCGCGTGCAGGTCATGCCCGAAACGCAGTTGAGAACCGCATCGTCGGAGGCCTTGATGCGCGCGGTCATGGCGCTGTTCGAAAAGGTCATCAAGCTTGATCGCAATCTGCCCGAAGAAACGCTCGTGTACGCCATGAATATCACCGAGGCCGGGCGATTGGCAGATTTGATCGCTCAAACGATCTCGCTCGATCTTCAGCAGCGCCAAGTCATTCTTGAAGCCATCGATCCCTCCTTGCGCCTGCAGAAGTTGAGCGTCATCCTGGCGCGCGAACTGGACGTGCTCGAACTTGAAGATCGCATCCAGTTGCAGGTGCAGAACGAGGTGGACAAGAGTCAGCGCGAAGTGTTCCTGCGCGAGCAACTGCGCGCCATTCAGATTGAACTGGGCGAAGGCGCCGATGGCGAGCATGCTTCATCGCCTGAAGTGACTGCCCTGCGCGAACGCCTGCGCGCCAAAGTCATGCCCGATGTCGTGCGCTCCAAGGCCGAAGAGGAGCTGGTCAAGCTGGGCCGCATGGATTTCATGTCGCCCGAACTCGGTATGACCCGTTCGTACCTGGATTGGCTGCTCGATCTGCCGTGGACGGAGCAGAATGTTGAGCGGCTCGATGTCAAGCTGGCCGAGAAAATCCTGAACGAGCGTCACTACGGTTTGAAGAAGGTCAAAGAGCGCATCCTGGAGCATATTGCCGTGCGCCAGTTGCTGGGCGAAACGCGCAGTGCGCGCACGCCTATCCTTTGCTTCGTCGGGCCGCCCGGCACCGGTAAAACCAGCATGGCGCGCAGCATCGCCGAATCACTGGGGCGCAAATTTGTGCGCATGTCGGTGGGCGGCGTGCATGATGAAGCCGAGATCCGTGGGCATCGCCGCACCTACATTGGCGCGTTGCCCGGGCGCATCCTGCAGACGATGAAACGCGCCGGGACGACCAACCCGCTGTTCGTCCTCGATGAGATCGACAAACTGGGTGATGCCTTTGGCCTGCGCGGCGATCCCTCCGCCGCCTTGCTTGAAGTGCTCGATCCGGAACAGAACTTTGAATTTGAAGATCACTACCTGGACTTGCCCTATAACTTGTCGAAGGTGATGTGGATCACGACCGCCAACGGGCTCGATTCTGTTCCGCCTGCGCTGGATGATCGCATGGAGGTGATCGAGTTTCCCGGCTATGTCGAAGAAGAGAAAATCGAAATTGCCCGCCACTTCCTCATCCCTCGTCAGATTGAGGAGAATGGCCTGTCGCAGCATCCGCCTGTCTTTACAACCGACACCCTGAGCCACATTGTGCGCGAATATACCTACGAGGCCGGCGTGCGCAACATGGAGCGTGAAATCGCCACCATTTGTCGCAAGCTGGCACGCCGCCTGGCCGAGAAGCAGGCGATATTGCACCGCGTCACGCCCACCACGCTGCACAAATATCTTGGCCCGCCCACCTTCGATTTCGGCATGTTGGATGAGCTGGATCAGATCGGCGTGGCGAATGGCGTCGCGTGGAGTGAGGGCGGCGGCGACCTGCTGCCCATCGAAGTGACACTGATCGAGGGCAAGGGTACCTTGATGCTGACCGGCCAGTTGGGCGAGGTGATGCAGGAGTCGGCGCAGGCTGCGCTTAGCTATGCGCGCTCCATCTCTCTGCGCATTGGCGTGCGCCCGTCGAAGTTTGAGAAAAGCGACATCCACGTCCATGTGGCCGAAGGCGCTGTGCCGAAAGATGGCCCGTCTGCCGGGATTGCGATTGCTACCTCGCTGATCTCCGCGCTGACGCGCACCCCTGTCCGTCGCGATGTCGCCATGACCGGCGAGATCACGTTGCGCGGGCGCGTGCTGCCCATCGGCGGCCTGAAGGAAAAACTTCTCGCATCGCATCGCATCGGCATCAAAACCTTCATCATGCCCAAGAAAAATGCGAAAGACCTGGAAGAAGTGCCGCGCAAGATTCAGCGCGATATGAACCTTGTCATGGTCAGCACGATGGAAGAGGTATTGGCGACAGCAATGACAAAACCTGTCTTTGGCACTGTCGCACCTCGGCGCCGTACCGCCGCCAAACGCCCGAAGGCGAGAGCTAAACGGGCTGCGGTGCGTGAAGCGTAAAACGTAAAAAGAAGGATCGCGCCTCTCTTCAACCCGCGCAGCGGGTTTCTCCGTGAACCAGACGTCGGCTTCCAGCCGATGTTGATATGCCACGGCCACGCCCAACGCATGCCACATGAATCGCACGTTGTGTAGATCGGGTGCGGGTTTGTGGCCTTGGGGTTTCGGTGTAGGCGTCGTCCGGGGCGAACGGACAATGCCTAATCCACAGATTTCACGGATAGGAACGGCGATGATGATCCGTTCTGTTGGCGTCATCCGGGACGTTAGGGGTGACAGCATTGCCCGACATAACCATGATTATTACGGCGTAATTGGCAATGCTTCACCCCGGCCATGGCACCACCCCCCGGCCACGGCATTCACACGTTGCGTGGATGTGGTGCGGGTTGTGGCCATTGTAATCTTGTGTAATTGTCGCAAGGGCGAAGCATTGCCATGTCATCTCATGTAGGATGAGGTTCGTGCGGCAATGTGGCTTGGCATGCCCCTGCGATGATTCGGATACGGATTCGGAATCGGAATCCGTATCCGAGTCCGAATCCGTTCTTCTTTACGTTTTACGTTTCACGTTTCACGTTTTACTCACGTCGCGGTGCGATTCCGCCCTGCCTCTTTTGCGCGGTACAGGGCCAAGTCGGCGCGCGCCAGGAGGGTGTCGAGTGATTCTCTCGCGTCGGCCATGATTGCGATGCCGGCGCTGATCGTGACCACATGCTGCTGCCCATCAAACGCAAGCGGCCTGGCTGCCAGCGCAAGCCGGACGCGCTCAACCACCTGGTAGGCTTCCTCGCTCGTTGTTTCCGGCAACAGCAAGGCGAATTCGTCGCCCCCAATGCGCGCAAACACGTCGATGTCGCGGATGTGTTGTTTGCACACCTCTGAAAAGGTCACCAGCACCTGATCGCCTGCCGCATGGCCGTAGGTGTCGTTGACGTGCTTCAGCCTGTCCACGTCGAGCATGACCAGCGCCGGCGGTTGTTTCTGATGCGCGGCGCGTTTCAACTCACCGGATGCCAGCGCTATAAAGTGACGCCGGTTAAGCAGGCTGGTGAGTTCGTCGGTGGTGGCCAACCTCTGCAGCGCGGTTCTCAGGCTGTTGCGCTCGGTGACATCGCGCATGGTTGCCTGGATGGTCGGGGTGCCATCGTAGGCGATTAACACGCCCTGGACTTCCACATCAATGATTGTGCCATCCAGTTTGACATAGCTCATCTCGACCATCGGCGCGCTGACCGAACTGTCAATGCCGTTATGCACTTGATCCAGGACGCTTTGCTGATAGTCCGGGTGCACGCGATCGATGACGGGGTGGCCGGTCAGGTCTTGCGCGGATGTGGCGCCGAACAAGCTGACCGCAGCCGGATTCACGTAGAGGATGACACCGCCGCGGTGAATCACAATCGCGTTGGGCGACCACTCCACTACGGTGCGGTAGCGGGCTTCACTTTCGCGCATGGCCGCTTCGGCTTGCTTGTTGATGGTGATATCGAAACACGAGCCAATGTAGCCGGCAAACACACCTTCTGGCGTGAACCGAGGCACGCCGTTATCCATCAGCCAGCGGTACTCGCCGTCGGCGCGCCGCAGCCGATACTCCGTCTTGAATTCGCGTCGCGCCTTGAACGAACCGAGGTAGGTATCCATGCAGTGCTGCACATCATTCGGGTGAACACTTTCTGACCAGCCGTTGCCCAGTTCCTGTTCCAGCGTGCGCCCCGTAAATTCGAGCCAGTGACGATTGAAGTAATCGCACCGTGCGTCGACACCTGACGTCCAGACCAGCACTGGCGCCGTATCCGCCAGTACCTTAAAGCGCACCTCGCTTTCCTGCAGCACGCCCTGCGTATGTTTGGGCTCGCTGATATCGACGTGCGTGCCGAATATCATCAGCGGCTTGCCGTCGGCTGTACGCGTGATGATGCGACCATGGTCGTGAACCCATACCCAGTGGCCATCCTTGTGCCGCATGCGCACTTCGCAATCGTAGGACGGCAACTGACCTGATAAGTGTTGCTCCATCAGTTCGTTGGATTTCTCTAGATCATCGGGGTTGGCAAATCGCTCCCATGTGTTGATGTCGATAGGCGCCAGTTCTTCCAACGTGTAACCGATGAGTTGCGCCCACACCTCGTTGAAGATCGTTTCACCGGTCTGGGCGTTCCATTCCCACGTGCCGGCACGCGCCCCTTCAATGATGCTTTCCATCCGCCAATTCTTGTCCAGCAAGGCTTGTTCTGCATGCTTGCGTTCGGAGATGTCACTCATGCTGCCGATCATCCACACCTGCCCTGCTGCATCCCGCATCACGGAAAATTGATCCATCAGCCAGCGATACTGACCATCTTTGTGCCTTAAACGGTATTCCACCTGGTAGGTTGCGCCGGACGCACCCGACAGGACTTCAGCGACGACGCGATTGACGTCTGCCACATCGTCGGGATGCATAAGATTCAACACGGCCTCAAAGGTCATGTTCTTCATTTCGTCCGGCGAATAACCGCAAATCCGGGTAAAAACCGGGCTCGTGTAGCCGTAGCTTCTGGTTTGCGCATTGCGTTTGTATGACGCCGCCACCGAATAATCCAACATCTCGCGAAAACGCCCTTCGCTGTCACGCAGCGCCTCTTCGGCCTGTTTGCGCGCGCTGATATCATGCAGCGACGCCATATACATCGATTCTGCGCCCATGGTGACGGGGTGGATGTTGACCTCGACATCAACCCGCGTACCGTTTTTGGATTCAATCGTCATTTCGAACTGATCGACCTGCCTTCTCTGCGACAGCGCTCCAATGACGGTTTGCAAGACTTCGAAAGCGACATGCATCACTTTCTTCACTTCAGCCGTAGTCATGCTTAGCAGTTCAGCGCGGGTGTACCCGGTCATGACTTCATAGGCATGGTTCAAGTCGCGCAACGCCCACATATTGTCGACCAGGATGATCGGATCGGGGGACCCCTGGAACAGGAGGCGCAAGCGTTCCTCATCATTCTTGCGCGTGGTGATGTCGCTGATCACCAGATTGCATTCCTGGCCATCAGGGGAAATAATGCCGTCCAGTTTCACAAAATGGCAATCGCTCCGACGCTCTTCCGTTGCCAGCGCCATCTCGCAGGCTTGCTGTGTGCGTGTGGCAAACACCTTATTGACAAACTCGTATAAAAGCTGCAGGTCGGAGTCTGCCACAAACATAGCCAGACGGCGTCCTACCAGGCTGCCTTGATTGACACCAATAATCCGGGCGCCCATCAGGTTCGTCTGCCGAATGGTGCCGTCTTTGTCCAGAACGAGGTATCCCACTGGCGCAAAGCTATACAGGTCGGTGTATTTCCTCTGCGCGACATCAACTTCCGCTCGGCTGAGTTGCAGCGCCTCGTATTGCATATCAAGCTCAATCTGGTGTACTTGCAGCTCGTGAATAAGACGCGTTGCATCGATGTGAGACAGTGCAGTGGAAACGGGTTGCTGCGACGCCAAACTTTCTTCTGCCAGATGACGAAGCTTCTTATTCTGCGTGAGTTTGTCCATGGATTCAGTCCAGGGCTTAGTGTGATGTGAAAGCCAAGATAGCCGCCTGTTATGCGTATTCGTAGAGATAAGGATTGTCAACTACGGTGTGGGCGCCCAGGCAACCAAGCGGAGAACACGCGTTAATATTAGTATAGCACCGGAATTATTTGAGGCGCAAAAAAGTCTGATCCACAGGTTACAGTAAAACGTAAAACGTAAACAGAGGGTCGCGCTGCGTCTGAATCCGAATCCGTATCTTCGTGTTTTCGATATCGTCCGGGTTGGTGGATATTGGAGTTTTGTGTAGTGGTTGTCGCAAGGGCGAAGCATTGCCAGGACATCTCATGTAAACCGCGATTCGTAAGGCAATGCTTCGCCCCTGCGATGATTCGGAGTCGGATACGGATACGGATACGGATTCCGATTCCGAATCCGTTTTACGTTTCACGTTTTACGGTATTCGGCCGCTTCGCGCGCCAAGCGGATGAATTCGGTTCGGGAGTGTGTGCCGCGTTGGAGGGATGTGAGTAGCGTCAGCAGGTGTTTGTCAGCGGGGCTGCCATCGGATTGTTCGCACGATGCGAGTTGCGCCACAAAGTCCGCATCGGCAAGCGCCGGGTCGATGCGATAGGGTCGCCCCAGGCGTTGTTTCAGCGTGCGGCGGTATTGCAGCAGCGTGGCGTTTTGTTGACCTGCTGCGCGCGCCAGGTTGGCCATCGCGATGACGTATTCACTCGGTACGCGCCAGATGCGCAGTTCGGGCGGGATGAACACGCGTCCTAATCGCCGGCCGGTCCACACGATGTAAATCGCCAGCAGGATCAAGGCCAGCAACGTGGCCTGTCCAGTCGGCGCGGATAGCATCCACGACCCGATGGAGGTGGCCTGCCGTGATCCGTGCTGATATTCGTCGAACCCGATGGTACTACCCGGCGCGACCATGCTTAACAGGCTGAGCACCAACTGCGCGTTGTTCTCGTTGTCCAGCCCTTCGTTGCTGAACGGATACGGGCTGGCAATCACGATCACATGCCCTGCGCCCACCGCGCGCATGGCGGCGATCACCCGGCCATCACGTGTTGCCAGCGTCGTCGCGTCGTCGGGCGTTTTCAATACATTGTTGCCAAGGGTAGTGAAGGCGCTCAAGGTGGTCGTGTCATTTAACTCGCGCACAATGCGCACCAACTTGGGTTTGGCGTCACTGTTGTTGACGGCTGCCGTTTCAACCGACATGCTGAACACGCCTGAGGTGGAGAGGTCGCCAATCGAAGTCTGCGCCGGCCCGCGCCGCGTCACGGCGTAGTTGAACGTGCTCTGCACCGCCACGACCAGCGTGCCGCCGTTAAGCACCCAGCGTTCCCGCTCGTGGTTGTCCGCGGCGCTCAGCGCATAGGTTGCACTGGGCTGCAGGACGAATAGCAGGTCGATCGTGTCTGCAATCCGGTACGGCCGGTTTTCGATCACGCGCGTTTTGTAGCCCATCGCCTCAATCCAGCGCGCCACAGCCAACCCGCCGGTGATGCCGTACGCGCGCGAACTCAGCGGCGGTCCGTCGGGCGCGTTCAGTTGCAACACCAGTGATCCCACCGACGCCAGCGAAATGAGCACCAGCGCACCCAGCAACACGACCCACTCGGGGATGTGGATGCGCGACTTTATTGCAGCCAATGCCATTCCCCTTGCGCTATCGCCGCATCGGTGCGCCACACACTCAGCGTCACTTGATGGCCTCTTGGTCGGCTTCAGCCATGAGCAATTTCACTGTGGCCTCAAAAGCGTCGAAGCCGGCCAGCGTCAAGGTGCGATAGCCGTACCAAACATCGTCGAAGGTTTCCACCACGGGGCGTAGTGTTACCGCAAGCGCTGGCCGTACGCCCGCGGCCTCGCGTACATATTCGCGGTTCGTCAGTGCGCGGTCATAGCGCAACGCGCCGATCTCGTCCAGTTTCAACAGTGACGCGAGATAGAGCAGGCGCACAGCGAGGCGGTAATCGAGCCCTGCCGCAGCCGTTTGCCCCTGCCGCATGGCCTCGTCTACTGTCGCAATATCAAGTCCATCGACAAGCGCATGCCGCGTCGCGCCGCGCCGTCGCAACGTCGTGAAGTATCGCAGCAGGGATGGCGCGACGAGAATGATCAGCACCACCAGCATGATGCCGCCAATCGCCATGAACACGTATGGCAGGAAAGACAAATCCACGTCAGGCGCATTGGGCAACGAGATGCTGGGCAGATCGGGTGGCTTCTCGCGGTGCTGGATGTCGGGATCCGCCAGAATGCGGCGCCGCAATGCCTGTACATCAGGCGTCGCGACAGCGCTGACGTTGTGGGCATCAATACGAAGGCGTTTGCTGTCCAAAGAGGCTGAAAAGGCCGGCGGCGACGCTGCCACGCCGGCGTGGAAATGGCTGCTGAGCAGTAACGGAACCACAATCGACAAACCCGTGACAACAGCTAATGATTTTCGAACGAACAATTTCCACACGGCAGGCTAGATTATATCTGCGAGTTCACGTTTAGGTCATATAATCCTGTGCATGTTTATACGGGAAGAAACTTGTCAATTGAATAGATCCCGCGTCGTAATGATCACAGGAGGATGTTAAATGTCGACCACTACTGCCCAATCCGCGAGCGATAAGGCGGATGCAGCCGCTGCTGCCAAGCCCGCTTTTGTCAAAGGTCTCGCTGGTGTCGTTGCTGTACAGACGGCGATCAGCTCTGTAGATGGCCCTACCAGTACGTTGTTATATCGCGGTATCAATATCCATGAGCTCGCCGATTATGCACAGTACGAAGAAGTGGCCTATGCGCTGTTATATGGCAAGTTGCCCAATGCGGCCGAACTCGCCGACTTCAATTTTCGACTAGTAGCCAACCGCTGGCTGCCCGCGCCGATGTACGACCTGTTGCGCCAGTTGCCGCGCGACACGGTGCCGATGGAAGTGTTGCGCAGTAGCGTTTCAGAACTGGCTTACTTTGATGCTGAAATTGAAGATGTCAGCCCTGAAGCTACGCAGCGCAAGGCCATTCGGCTGATCGCGCAGTTGCCCATTATCTGCACGGCCTATCACCGCATTCGCAACGGGTTGGAACCCATCGCGGCCAATCCGCGTTTGTCGCATGCGGCCAACACGCTGTACATGCTGGATGGCGTCGTGCCGGACGCTGACCTAACGCAGGCTTTGAATGCCTACTTCGTTCTGTTGGCTGACCATGGTATGAATGCCAGTACTTTCACTGCGCGCGTCGTATCCAGCACACAGGCCGACCTGCACTCGGCGGTTACATCGGCGCTGGCAGCGCTCAAGGGTGCATTGCACGGCGGCGCGAATGAAGCCACGATGATCGCGTTGCAGGAAATCGGCGAAGTCGATAACGTGGACGCGTGGGTGGATGCGGCGTTTACCAATCATCGCAAGATCATGGGTTTCGGGCATCGCATCTACAAGAACATGGACCCGCGTGCGCGTCATCTGAACTATTGGGCCGAGAAACTGGGACGCAAGGTTAACCAGCCCAAGTATTACGAGATGTCGCTGCGACTGGCTTTGTCGATCCTGCGCCATCGCGAGCTGTATCCGAATGTCGATTTCTACAGCGCTTCGATGCTGTACTATCTTGGCATTCCGATCGACTTGTTCACGCCCATGTTCGCATGCTCACGCGTGTCTGGCTGGAGCGCGCACGTTATCGAGCAGTATCACGATAACGCGTTGATTCGCCCCCAGTCCGAGTACGTCGGTCCGCGCGATATGCACTTCACCCATCTTGCAGATCGCTGATGTCACAAATACCTGACCTTCCGATTGAGACACGCCTGCGCAAGATGCTGGCAGAGCAACTGGTGTGTGTCATTCGTGCTGCCAACAGCGAGCGCGCCATCAACGCGGCGCACGCGCTGTTGAATGCTGGTTTCAAGCATATCGAAGTGACGATGACGGTGCCGGGAGCGGTTGAGGCCATCAAACACCTGGCCTCGATCGTACCCGCCGATGCGATGATCGGCGCAGGCACTGTCATGAGTGGTTATGAGGCGCGCCAGTGTATTGATGCCGGCGCGCAGTTCATCGTGTCGCCCATTTGCGAGGTCGACATGATTCGCCCGTGTCGCGACGCCGGCGTTGTTGCCATCCCTGCGGCGCTCACGCCGACCGAAATCGTGCATGCCTATCGCATGGGCGCGCACGTGGTCAAGATATTCCCGGCAGGCAGTGTGGGCGGTCCCGCCTACATTCGCGCCTTGCGCGGGCCGTTGCCCGATATCCCTTTCTGGGTCAGTGGCATGGTCGGCGCGCGCGATGCACAGGACTACCTGCGCGCCGGCGTGCAACTCGTCGGCCTCGGCTTTGCCGAACTCCTGCCGCAGGCACTGGTTGAGGCCGGTGACTGGGAAGGCGTAACAACCCACGCCCGATCGGTGCGCCTCACCGCTCGCGGGCAGACTGAAACGTGAAGCGTAAAACGTGAAACGTAAAACGTAAAACGTAAAACGTAAAACGGAAAGAGGGGAAGCGTGACACGGGAAACGTAAAGCTGAAAGCGTAAAACGTGAAGCGTAAAACGGAAAGAGGGAAACGTGAGATGTGAGTCGCTTGAGTAAAGAGTGAAGCGACAGACATGAAACGTAAAACGTAAAACGTGAAACAGAAAGCGTGAAGCGTAATGGGGTAATTGGTGGCGTATGATAGGGTGATAGGCGAGAACAACGCCACGCCTTCTAAGGAATAACTAAGTCCCGCGAGTATTCTTAATTACGTTTCACGTTTCACGTTTCACTTCGGTCTGAGTCTCACATGAAAACGCCTGCTCGTATTACCCTGGTTTTGTTTGGAATTGCCGTGGCGATTCTGGTCGTTCTGGTTGGCGGTATGCTGGCTTTTCAGATCACTTATTCCGGGCGGGCGTTACCGGGTGTGCGGGTCAAGGGTGTTGATGTATCGGGTATGCTGCCGGAGGAAATCTTCCGCGTGGCGCAGGCGCAGTCGACCTATTTCCGCAGCCCGGCGCTGATGCTGCATTTGCCTGAGAAAGTAGTGACGTTGCGCCCGGTTGATTTTGGCACCGGCCTGGACCCTGCGGCGACAACGCAACGCGCGCTTGATGTCGGGCGCGAAGCGGATTTGCTGGTGCGCCTGGGTCGCCAACTGCACACCTGGCTCGGTGGCGGCCAGAACGTCGAACCGGTCATCGTGACCGACGAAATACAGGCGCGCACGGTGATCAGCCAACTGGCGGCCGAGGTCGAACGCGCCCCGCGCAACGCGGCGGTGACTTTTGACAGCGCGCGGGGTGGGGTGGTGGAAACGCCAGCCCAGACCGGCATTCTGCTCGATGCCGTGACCACTTATGCCTTGATCGATGCCGCCGTCAAGGGCTACCGTGGCGTTGAACTCAACCTGCCGCTGACGACCGTGCCGCCTGTCATCACCAGCGCCGCCAAAGCCGCGGATGCCGCGCGCAAACTCTATAGCCAAGACCTGGTTGTGCTGCTGCCCAAGTGGGATGACAACGATAAACCTCTGCCCGCCGTGGAAGCGTTTCGCATCCGCAGCGCCGATCTGGCCATGTTCGTCGGCATCGAACAGCAACCAGTAGCGGCTACGGGCGAGGTGGAACTCTTGACCACCATGCGCCGCGACAAGTTGGCGCCCATGCTGCAAAAGATGGCCTCTGCCGT
>CAIQQO010000029.1 GCA_903873965.1 uncultured bacterium | reverse complement strand
GGTGTCAATTTGTCATGCATAAAGGGGGCGCGCATCACCAGTGAAACAAAGGTGCTGTTCTCCTTCACCGGATTGGGGTAGCCGACCGACTGAACCAAGCCCTCTGCAGCATTGAAATCTTTGATCCACGTGTTGAATACCTGCAAGCCTGCGGTCATCGGTGAACTGGTGCCGAGAATGTCATTGGTTTTCAATGACTTTTCGGCCCTAAACATGGTCATCATGGTCGATTTACGCTTAACGCCGCACAGCCCACTGAAACTCGTTAAATCTGGCGACATACCCATAGTAGGACCCAAACAAGCAGCGGCCGACGCGCCGGGTGCACTACCAACGTTGAAGGGTTCATCGCGCGTATTGACCACCTCGGCAGTGAGGACCGTGTCTATGCTTGAAGCATATGCATTAACGCCAGCACCATAGACTTCGACGATAGGTACGATCCAGTTGGTGACCACTCCCGATGGTGAAGTCCCAATTGGCGTCTTTTCATATGGAGCAAGACTCGTATTGGCAATCGGATTACGCACATAAGGCATCTTCACATAGCTCATGTGGTAATTGAGACCGGCGGCCATTCCCTTCCAGCGCAAGGCATAGGTCAACTTGTTTTTCAAATCGCCTTCAGGATGTGCGTAGTCATAAAGGTAATCTGAAGATGCGCCCTTGTAGCCAATGGGCCTGGCGCGTCCACCTTGGAGATCCCAAGTGGATCCGTTATAGCTCAAAGGGTCCCAGCCGGGCCGAAGAATAAGTTGTAGCGAGCCATCGGCCTCGGGAATACTCAGTTCGGTATTCAGCAAAACTAGCGGTTTACGCGTTTCATCTGCCTCTTCAAGCAATGGCGCCCAAGTCAAGTTGTGGCCATGGATGATGTCCAGTGCCTGAAAGAGATCCGTCTCACCCCAAACGACTTGCTGGCGACCGAACTTGACGTTCAGGTTTTCAGTGGGCTGCACTTGCACCCAGGCGTCGCGGATCTCGTTCTTGTTGTAGTTATCCATGACATCAAAGTTTGGATTGCTATACAGTGATGGTACGGTCCGGTTATGTGTCTGGAGATCATTCAGGTAACTGGTTTTACTCTCCTGCACCACCCGCCCGGACACCTTCCATTGCATCGCAGATTTTTTGTTCTGTGCCTCGAGATAACCTTGACCCCGCAACATATTGAGGGCACCGCTACCGGTGTCCGTTTCAATCGTTCTTTCAGTCGTCATGCCAGCATAGCCGCGCATGTAGCCACGAACCTCCACATCCGATTCCTGGCCAAAAGCAGAACCGCCCATTAGGGCTGCTATGCCAGTGGTGATCAGGCTTTTGGTCAGCATCCGATCTTTTCTTGTTAACTGCATTTTTGTCTCCTGTTTTTTGGTATGTGAAGATTACCGAAGAAGTATGTGATGGAATAGCCTGCTGTTGTAGGGTCTGCAAATGCAGGTGGCTTGTCAGGTTAGATCAGGTCTACGCCGCTTTCACAGCGAGTCAAAATTCAAGCATAGAAACGCTCGCCCTTGGCCGCCATCTCGCGTAGCAATCGCGGCGGATTGAAGCGCGGGCCATGCTTTTCAGCCAGACGCTCCAGCGCCGCTAGTGACTCTGCCGTACCGAGCGTGTTAAGCCAGCCTATAGGGCCACCGCGGAACGAGGGGTAACCCCAACCGAGTATGGCGCCAACATCTGCATCTATCGGAGCGCGCAGAACCTTTTCCTCTAGGCAACGTACGGTTTCCACCGACTGCACAAGAATCAGGCGTTCGACGATCTGTGTCACTGTCAGTATCCCTGTGCCGTCGTCGTTAGTTCTTGTTGGGAAATGCTGTGCCAGGCCCGCCCATAACTGTTTCGTCCCATCGGCTTGGTAGTCGTAGAAACCTGCATTCGACTTGCGACCGAGACGATCAAGATCTATCACCATTTTTGCCGTCACGCGATCGGAGGCGCGCTCAACATAGTCGCTACCAAGATCAGCTTTGTTCTGCTGCGCGATCTTGTACACCAGCTCAATCGAGACTTCGTCTGCCAGCGACAGCGGCCCCACCGGCATGCCAGCGATCAAACCAGCCTTGTCAATCAGCGCCGGCGGTACACCTTCCTCGAGTAGCGCCATGCCTTCCGAAATATAGGTGCCAAACACCCTGCTGGTGTAGAAGCCGCGTGAATCGTTGACCACGATGGGTGTTTTGCCGATCGCCCGCACATAGTCCATTGAGCGAGCCAGCGTTTCATCGGAAGTGACCTGACCAACGATGATCTCGACCAACGGCATCTTTTCGGCGGGTGAGAAGAAATGCATGCCGATGAAATTAGTCTGACGCGCACTTGCTGCAGCAAGGCCCGTGATCGGTAAAGTCGACGTGTTGGAGGCGAAGATGGCGTCAACCGTTGGGTCTGCCAAAAGCACGGCCTCCGCCCTCTTGGTGACCTCGGCCTTGATTTCGCGCTTTTCGAACACGGCTTCAATCACCAGTTCGCAGCCTTTGAGGTCAGCGTATTCGGCCGTGGGTCGGATACGAGCGAGCATAGTGTCCATCGTTTCCTGTGTCATGCGACCCTTTGCCACTTGCCTGCTCCACTGCTTGCGCGCGTAGTCCTTGCCCCTTTGCGCAGTCTCCAAAGAAGCATCGAGCAGAACAATATCAATACCTGCTGTCACGGTTGATATCGCGATGCCAGCGCCCATCATGCCGGCACCAAGCATGCCGATTTTTGTGTATTTCTGCGTTGGAACGCCGACAGGACGCGAGGCCAGTTTGTTAGCTTCGTTCATGCCAAAGAATAGGCTGCGGATCATGTTCTTCGACACCGACGACGTCACCAAGTCGGTAAAGTAGTGCGCTTCGATCGCCAACCCTGTGTCGAGAGTGCTCGACAATCCCTCAGAGAAGCAAGACAGAATGTGCATCGAAGCTGGGTAGTTGTTGCTGACCTTCTCGCTCATCACGGCATTGGCCGCCATCAGCATCTGCATACCGCTGGGCGTGTCTGGTCCACCGCCGGGGATCCTGAAATCATCGACATCCCAGGGCTGTGACGGTTTGATGCCTGATGCGATGGCATCGAGCACCCACTTGCGCGCTGCTTGACGCTCATCGCCAACAGGCACGACGGCATGAATCAAACCCATCTTTTGCGCCTCAGCGACCTTGATACGCTTGCCTTCCATCAGCAACGGTGCGGCCGCCTGCATGCCGACCAAGCGCGGCACTCGCTGCGTTCCACCGGTGCCAGGCAGTAGGCCGAGGGTGACTTCGGGAAACCCAAAGCGCGCCTTCGGGTTGTCGGCTGCGACTCGATGGTGGCATGCTAGAGCGATTTCCATACCGCCGCCTAGGGCGGTCCCGTTCAGAGCTGCGGCGACCGGTTTACTGCCAAGTTCGATGGCGCGCATCAGCTTGTGGGTTCGACTGATCGCGGCATGGATAACCGCCGGATCAGTTTCCCTTGAAAGTTCAGCAAGGTCGCCTCCTGCGATGAAATCCTTTTTAGCAGAGGTAAGGACGATGCCCTTCACCGAGGGGTCGGCAAGTGCCCTCTTCATCGCTACGGCATAGGCGCCGAGTGAGCCTGCGTTAAGGATGTTCTGCGTTTTGTTCGGGTAATCAAACTCGACGGTAGCGATGCCTTCTGCATCAATGGAGTAGTTAAGCATGTCAGATTCGTTAGGTGATGGTTACGGTCCCCACTCCCCGTCGAACGCAGTGCGTGACGAGTCTGGTGGGGAGATTGTTGGGGTCGCTCAGCTCCGAATTCCTACTTCATAGGCTTCTGGAGATAAGCTCCTTCATGATTTCATTAGTGCCACCATAGATGCGCTGCACACGCGAATCAGCCCATGCACGCGTGATCGGGTATTCCCACATATAACCATACCCGCCATGAAGTTGCACGCATTCGTCCATGACTTTGAACTGCAGATCGCTGCACCAGTACTTAGCCATCGAGGCGGTCACAGAGTCGAGTTTGTCTGCCAACAGCAATTCGATGCACCGGTCGACAAAAATGCGACCGACCTGGATCTCTGTCTTCAATTCAGCGAGTTTGAAGCGGGTGTTTTGGAACTTGGCAACCTCTTGGCCAAATGCCTTACGTTCGTTCGTGTACTGTATGGTCCAGTCCAGCGCAGCCTCTGCTGAGGCGATTGAGATAACTCCGATTTGCAGACGCTCCCAGGGCAGTTCCTGCATCAAGTAGATAAACCCATTGTTCTCTTCACCGAGTAAGTTCTCTGCCGGTACGCGGACATTGTCAAAAAACAACTCGCATGTATCCTGCGCCTTCATGCCGACCTTTTTCAACTGCTGGCCTTTAGAGAAACCGGGCATCGAAGTATCGACAACTAGCAAACTTATTCCCTTAGCACCCTTGGTCGGATCAGTCTTGGCGGCGACGATCACCAGATCGCACAGGTAGCCGTTGGTGATGAAGATCTTCGAACCATTGAGAATGTAGTGATCACCGTCCCTCACTGCAGTGGTACGGATGCCCTGCAGGTCAGAGCCCGCTGCCGGTTCCGTCATGGCGATAGCACCGATCATTTCGCCGCTAGCCATACCGGGCAAATATTTTTTCTTCAAACCTTCGCTGCCGTAATGCAGTAGATAGGGCGCAACGATCTCCGAATGGAGGCCCCACCCGAGGCCCGTTGCATTTATTCGCGCACATTCCTCCATAACGATCACTGAAAACCGCTTGTCGACGCCAACGCCACCATATTCCTCGGGAATCGTTGCGCAGAGAAATCCAGACGCCCCAGCCTTGGTCCAGACATCACGATCGACGCAGGATTGCTCCTCCCAGCGCGCGTGATGGGGGGCGACATCGTGTTCCATAAACCGACGAACGGCATCGCGAAACTGCTCGTGATCCTCTTCAAACAAGGTGCGAGGTATCGACAACATGAGGGACTCCTAGTTAACGGTGAAAAGACCGAAAGCTAAAACGGTTTCCCAAATAAATCATGGGTCGTACTTGTCGGCCAAAAGGAAGCTTACCGACGAAATAAGTAACGGAATAGCCTGCTAATGAGGAGTCCACAAATGCAGGCTAAAACAGGAGGTAAAGATTAAGTGGAATGCCACTTGACGCCCCTGCACCGTCCAGAGTGAGTGAAGCGCCCAGAGTCCGGGCGTTTTGACTAAGCAGCAGAAAATCACCAATCACACAGGACATTGCACATCGAGATTTAACCTGATCCAACCCCTAAAAGCATAGATATATCGAGAACACAGTCCTCTGTTAAATCCGTAGTTGATACGGAAAAGGAAAGCCACAGCGAGGGCCTTCTTTCGATGCATCTTCAACTACTGAGAGGGCATCCGAAGGAGTGAAGTCATGGGGTGAAACACAAAACCCAGAAAGCAAAAAGCCCTTATAAATCAATGACTTATAAGGGCTTCGCATTTTGGCGGAGTGGACGGGACTCGAACCCGCGACCCCCGGCGTGACAGGCCGGTATTCTAACCAACTGAACTACCACTCCTGATAGCTGTAACGTTTGTTGAGCTGCTATGCAACTCAACCAAGTGCTACAAAACTTGGTGACCCTACGGGGATTCGAACCCCGGTACTCACCGTGAAAGGGTGATGTCCTAGGCCTCTAGACGATAGGGTCATATCCTGGACTGATTCTTTCAAATCATCTCAACACTCAGTTTGGTGGAGGTAAGCGGGATCGAACCGCTGACCTCTTGCATGCCATGCAAGCGCTCTCCCAGCTGAGCTATACCCCCATTGGGTGTCGAGAGCGATAGTATAGCTAATTTTTTAGCGTTTCGTCAAACGCGCCAAAACTTTTTCTTTGCCGCACAGCCAAAGCACCGCGTCGACAGATGGTGTTTGGGGCGTACCCATGACCAACACGCGCACAGGCATTGCAAGTTGAGGCATCTTCAAACCCTGCTCTGCGAGCACCTCTTTAAATGCAGCACTCACGTTCGCGATGGTCCAATCAGTCACCGCATTGAGCTTGGTGGCCAAGGCATCTAAAGCGGGCAAGACAGCAGGCGTGATGTGTTTGGCAACATCTTCAACTTGCGGACTCACGTCGTTGTAAAACGCTGTCGCCCAATCGGCCAAGACCAACAAGGTGTCACAGCGATCTTTGAACAAACCACAAATGGCAGGGAGCCGGTCATCGGATGTGATGCCGCGTTTGGCCAACACAGCTTGAATCATCG
>CAIQQO010000028.1 GCA_903873965.1 uncultured bacterium | reverse complement strand
CTATTACCGCGCCATTGAAGCCGCTGGGCACGTGCGCGTTATCGAGTCGCTGGCGCAACTGGATGCGCACACGGCCGAGTGGCAGCAGGATGCCAGCTGGGTGAAAGCCACCTCGCCCGTCGATCTGTTGGCATCCAGCACCCCAACGTTGGGTTTTGTCCTCTCAATGGAAGGCGCCGACCCTATCACGCGTCCAGAAGAGTTGGAACAGTGGCATGCAGAGGGGTTGCGTTTGCTCGGTCCGGCGCACTACGGCGCAAATCGCTATGCCGGCGGTACAGGCACCGAAATCGGATTGACCGCCGGAATGGGACCGCAACTGCTCAAAGAGATGCAGCGATTAAACGTGGCGCTCGATTGCACGCACCTGTCAGACCGCTCTTTCTGGGAAGCCGTTAAGCTATACGATGGCCCGGTGCTGGCCAGCCACCAGAACTGCCGCGCGCTCGTGCCATTCCAGCGCCAGTTCAGCGACGAGCAACTGAAGGTGATCATCGAACGTGGTGGCGTGATCGGCGCCGCACTCGACATCATCATGGTCAGGCCTGGCTGGCAACCAGCGAGCATGAATAACATGACCGCGCCAAATCCAGTCATGCTGCGTGAGGTCGTGGATCACATCGACCACGTCTGTCAGCTTGCGGGCAATGCGCGACACGCGGCCATCGGCAGCGACCTTGACGGCGGCTTTGGCCGCGAGCAGTCGCCGCACGATCTCGACACCATCGCCGACCTGCAGAAAATCGCTGGGATGCTGGCCGAGCGTGGCTACGCCACAGACGATATCGCTGCGATCATGCATGGCAACTGGCTGCGACTGTTGAGAACGGTGTTGAAATAGGCCAAAACGTCGCCACGCCTTTCGGGTATCCCGGAATCGTGCAACAGAGGTCAGAAGTCAGGTGACTTCTGACCTCCTAGACTTACGGCTACATCATACTGATGCGCGGCCCCAGTTACCCGGGGATGATCGCGCGCCGCCGCAACTGCCAAACGTGACAGAGGTGGCTGTGGCGAGAGGTTATTGCCAGGCAGCGAAACCAACCGTTGATTGACAACACTGTCAACCCTCAACCGCCAGGTCTTGATCAGATTGTCAACGCTTTTGACTCCCCCATCCGTATAAACATGACATCAGATTCGAACAATCGAAAGAAATAAAAGGGAGATCAAAATCATGTTTAAGAATATCAAATTGTCTGCAGTGGCAGTAGTGGTTGTCGGATTGGTCGTGCGCGCCAACGGTGTCATAGCTCAGGAGAGCGCCCCTCCTCAGACGGGTGCCGATCAGATTATCAGCATTTCCGGTATGAACAATGTTCCCGAAGCATCTTTGTTCTGGCCAAAGAGCATCGTGCAGGAAACCCTTGCCGAACAGATCAAACGCGTCAGCGGCATCATGGTTCCTGAAGCGGCTCTGTTCCTCGACTCCAGCATGACCGCCGCACGCGAACTAACACCTCCGGCTGCTCCCGTGACTTATGCCCCGCTGGACGAGACTGCCGCTGAACAGATTATGCGCGTCAGTGGTTCGCACACTGTTCCCGAAGCGGCACTCAATTGGCGTCACTTTGAACTACAGGAAAGCGGCGCTTCGCAAATCAAACGCGTCAGTGGTGCCAGCATCCCGGAAGCATCGCTCTTCCTGGGTGTCACCATCCCAAGCTCAGTAACGACAGTGGTTGCTGACAAGGGCTCTGAAACGGCTGGAAACTGAATGAAAATACCTTGCAGAAATGAACTACCTGCAAGGTATTTTCTGTGTTAGACTATTCTTATGCTTAGTCATCCATTCGGCGATCTTCTGCGCCAATACCTCGCCCGCAAACATGGTTTGACCCAAACGCATCTCGCCCACATAATTGGCTACGACCAGGCCATCCTCACACGCATGGGACAGGGCAAGAAAGACCTCACCGGACCGTCAGGCCGCGAGCGCGTTGTACACATCATCGGTGCGTTGCGCGATGAAGGTGTACTGCACACGATAGTCGAGGCGAACGCACTGTTGAAGGCAGGCAGGATGGCACCGCTCTATGATGGCGACCCTCTCGAATCTGTACTTCTGCACGATCTGAAACCCATATCGGCACCTGAACCTGCTAACGAATCGGAAACTCGACCAACGTTACAACCACAAACCAACCTGCCAGTGCAACTAACTCGCTTCATCGGGCGCGAGCGCGAGCGGGCAGAGGTATCGCGCTTACTAGGCACGACGCGATTACTCACACTGACCGGTTCCGGCG
>CAIQQO010000027.1 GCA_903873965.1 uncultured bacterium | reverse complement strand
CGAAAGAGGTAGCATCAATCGAGTCTTCTGCAATTCGAGCATAGATTTGAATGCGGCCACTTCCATCTTCAATTTGCGCAAAACTCGCCTTGCCCATTATGCGACGTGCGACAACGCGGCCCATTATGGCACACACCCTCGTGTCGCCCTGATGGAGGGTTTTCTGGCGGTCTTCTTCGCTTTGCGATGGTAAACCAGCCTGCCACTTACCGAGATGCTCAATCGCATCTTTGGCCAGAATTCGCAAATCATGGAATTGCTGACGTGGAGGGTACGGATCGATGCCGGCCGCTTTGATTTTTTCCAGTTTTGCGAGTCGATCGCGTTCAACTTCGGAGTAATCCATAACGCTGGATTGTACTCTATAGAAACGAGGCGAGATCACTTGAAATCCCGCCTCGCAAGCGCTCCGAAATCCAGTCCGTGGAACGAAGTTCGAGGTGCTCAGTAGATAACGCTACCTGGCGCTACCCACTACCCACACAATCTACTTGTTCCTTGAGAGGTGCTGCATAGTGCGCGCCAGAATCTCATCAGATTCACGGCCTTTCTTACCACCCTTGGCTGCATCGGTCCAGCTACCGCGCCGACCGCGTGTTGCTTTCTGAAGTGCTGCGGCCATCGGGCTCAACTCTTCCTCAGGTCCTGATGAAAGCATGAAATCATCAGGATCAAGGCCTTCCATAGAAAGATCAATCTGCTTCTTCGGCGCATCCACTTTGATCACTTTCACCGAAATCTGCTCACCTACAGTGACAAAGTCACTGACGTTCACAAATCCTGATCCGAATGATGAAGAGCGGATTAAACCTTCGCGTTCGGCACCAATATCGATAAACGCGCCTTTGCGTTCGACGCGCGTGACAGTTCCCTTAAAGATCTCGCCACGATGAACGCTTTCCCATGGAAGAGCTGGTGGCTCTATCATGGTTAGTCCGATTCGACGTTTATCCTCACTGACTTCAATCACCCAGACAGCTTCAAGGACATCACCCACCTTTGGGCGCTGACCTTTGGGCATCAGGTTAAACGGAATCAAGCCATGTTTTGGACCATCGATATCGACAAAAGCGCCAAAACTCTCAAGCGCTACAACTCGCGCGTTGGGCACTTTCATGTTAACGCGCAAATCTAGCCAGTCGTACGTTGCCGGGCGTACCATAGTCAGGTCGATGCGCTTAGTAGTCGGGTTTACTGAAACAACCCACACATCAATATCAGTACCAGCAGTAATTACATCGGATACTCGGGTAACCGGATTCTGTGAGGCGCTGACGATGCGCGATATATGGATATAGCCTTCGACTTCCAAACCTAAATTGACGAACGCTCCGCCGAGATCGACGCGCGTTACATGACCTTTGAAACCCATGCGTGGTCGCAGGGTGTCAAGGGTGACCGCCGGCGTGACAGCAGCATTCTCCTGGATGCTGTCATTAGCCTGCGGTGCAGTGATTACTTCGTTACTCACGGGGACTCTCCTGTTAAAGTTACTTTCTTGATAGTACTCGCAGCCGCTTATTCTAGCCGAGCAAATGAGTCATGTCAAAGCACAAACAATGCGATAGTACAACAATTTCAATAAAAGTGTGGAAGTCGCCTAAAGATCCGCATTGACGTCATGTGTTTTGGGCCATTCGTTCGATCCAACCTGCAATGCGTTGAGCAATGCTGTGCACGACTTCATCGGGTACGCCGTTTATCGCCTTCGACTTTAGTCGATAGTCGCACGGCTCATTGACATAGTCAACAATCTGCCATATGTGCTGATGATTCAGCGCGATTTCCGTAGAAAATGCATTTAACCTGCATAAACCAGCCACTTGCTGCGCCATGCCTCTGAGCACGTAAAGCTGGTATTTTCTTTCATCTTCAGGCGTAACAGGTGTCTGCTCATGTGTCAGATCATCCGCCCAGCATGGAAACGTAACACCGCATGCATAGAATACTCGGAACCACGCGCGCCTTTTGCCCATCAGCATTGGCTCAACCCAAGTCTGGAGTATTGACTCATCTGAAGGCCATTCCTGTCGTTTCAGCAAAACCTCATTCCAAGTGCACGCCGGTACAAGAACACCGCTGCCACCACTGTGTGCGCCTTTGACGGAAAAACGGTTCCCTAAGCTCGGAATATCAGCAACTGCAGGATCATGCGAAGACTCATATGAAGGAAGGACTATCAAGTAAGGTGCCCTTAGCCCATGCTTGATGATTTCATAGTGCATTGTTGGTTTATTCCATGCTCGCCGCACAAGATCATAATCATTGATCACTTTGATGCCGCTTGCCCGCACCGCATCACAGTGACGCGCAAACTCCCCACCCCAATCCCAGGCGCGATCTAACACGACACCTGCATCGATGCTGCCGTCATTGAGCCTGTCTGGCAATGAGGCCAAGTCTCCCGGGCCTAACACAAGCACTGACAGACCGCGTTCTATGCACTCTGTCCGGAGCAAGTCAAGAAAGTCCGAATCATACTCCCACGACCATAAGATAAGCAGATCAGTCTTCACGCAATGATCAAGTCACGAGAGAACGTGGTCAAGCTCTCACCACCATCTAACGTTACAACCATGTCATCCTCAATCCGTACACCACCTTTGCCCTCGATATATATGCCTGGCTCCACCGTAAAAGTCATGCCTGGTTCGAGAATTGTCGTATCTCCATGAACCATATACGGCGACTCATGTCCCTCAAGGCCAAGCCCGTGCCCAGTGCGATGGGTAAAATACACCCCATAGCCAGCACTATCAATAACAGAACGTGCTGCCTGGTCTATTTCCTCTGCCCGTATACCCGGTCGAACTGCTGCGCGCCCTGCAGCGTTAGCTTGCTTGACAATCTCATAGATATGCTTCATCTCATGAGATGGCTCGTGTCCGATGGCAATAGTTCGCGTAATGTCCGAACCATAATCATCAACAACGGCGCCAAAGTCAATGACCATAAGGTCACCCGCCTCGACAGTGCGTCCACCAGCAAACGCATGCGGATTAGCGGCACTCAGTCCTGTTTGAATAAGTGGCGCCGATGCTGGTTCCTGAGGATTCTGCTCAAACGAGACACTCATGAAAACACCGGCAACTTCGCGCTCAGTCATTCCCGGCCTTATCCGCCGAATAGCTTCTGCCAGAACGCGCTCGGGAACCTTCGCAGCACGGCGCATTCGGTCCAGTTCATCGGAGTCCTTGGTCATCCGCAACTGCTTCAGAATATCTGCCGCCGATACCATATGCGCATTGAGCGCATTGTGTGTCAATAACCCTGATTCAAGAACGCGCATATGCGTTGGCTCAACACCAATCACTGAATTTGATAGGCTGAGATCATGGACGGCCTGGTCAGCCACGTCCTGAGGGTTTTGCCCATCGATATATGTGTAAACGCGCCAGTCTATCTTCACCGGCCCCTGAAGCGCCTTGCCTGCCTCAAACATCGGAACAATCAGTGCTGGGCGTGACGTTGGAACAGATGGGAAAATAGCAATGATGGGGCGTTCACTTAGATGGTAGTGAACACCCGTAAAATATAGCAGGTTTGCCCCTGGCACAATCGCAACGTAATCAATTCCTGCAGACTGCTGAAGCTTCCGAAGTTTCTCCAATCGCTCAATACTCATGTGTTCCTTTTGTTCTCCTCAAATATCCGGGTAATAATGTCTACGACATACACGTCGCGTTGATTCATTTCCAGAAAGTATATGAATTGGTCAAGTTTATAATTCATTTTATCGGATTGTTGAGAGTAAATTAAGGTAGACAACCCACGGGGGCAATGATCATGAACAAGATTTTGAGTTTTCTCAGCGGCGCACTCTTGGGCGCCTTTATCGCAGCGATAACTGTTTTGCTTCTCACACCGAAGTCAGGTGAGAGTATCAGATCTGAGTTAAGGCATGAGGTTGATGCAGTCCTGGAAGAGGGCCGTCGTGCTTCAGAAATCCGCAGGAAAGAACTAGAGGCGCAATTTTTGCAGATGCGTGGAGATCAACCAGCCCGCAACTAGTGAAGTGATCCATGCGAAATCCTAAAAGATTTCGCATGAATCATTGATACACCTACTATTTTGTTATAGGTGTCGTTGTACTGATTGGTGGAGTTACGACAGACGGTGTTGGGGAAATCGTCGGACCTAAAGTCGGTTGAGATATGAACTGTTTCGGATCAAGTAGAAACGGCTGATTGCTGGGCAGGAATATTGTTTGAATTGTCGGCGCAAGTTTTTCGATATAACGATAGGTCAACAAAGTCGGATTGTCCTTAAGTGCAGAGGCAATCAAACCTAACGATTCTTGTTCCGCTTTAGCACGAATGATCTGCGACTCTGCGTCGCCCTGCGCCCTGGAAATGGCTGCGTCGGCCTGGCCTTTAGCTTGTACTCGAATTCTCTCCGCTTCCTGCTGTTCTAATTCAACCAGGAATTTCGCTTTTTCAGCATTCTGCTGTGCAATCTGCTTCTGCTCAATTGAGGCTGCATATTCGTCGCTAAATGTCACATTTCTAAGAAGAAACGATGTCAGCTTAAGTCCATCACGACCAAATATTTCACGTAGTTGGGTTGTAATCAGAGCCTGCAACTCAACACGCTTTGTGCTGTAGACTTCTTCGACCTTATAGAGGGCTGCCTGGTTATAGATGATGCTGCGGCTTTGCGGTCGCACAAAATCGTCTGTGTAGCGATCTTGCCACTTGATATACAGGTCGGTTACCTGATCTTCGTCGACCTGATACTGCACCGTCGCATCAATATAAATCAGCTGGCCATCCGCAGTTCTGGCGGCTACAGAGTCATCGCCCTTTACCTGCCCTTCAGAACTCGACTTGGACATCGTATACGCCTGTTGCGCTACGGTGTATCTTTTTACATTTTCAAAGAACGGTATGATGAAATGCAGACCCGGGCTCAAAGCAGGTCCACGGTATCCGACCGGACTTAATGCGCTGATGACGATCGCCCTTTCCTGAGGTTGGATGAACACCAGGCCATTTCCTGCTACATTGAACAAGATACCCGCAAGCAATGTAACTACGATAAGAGTGAAGGAGTACTTCACTGGTCGCCCTTGCGACCGCTGTGAACCCACATAGAGCACATAAGCGATGAGTCCAAAAATCAGGATCCATCCAATAACACCGATGATTCCAAAATTATCCATTGAACGTTTACCTCTCGATATCTGCAGTATTTGTAATCTGTACTGCTTAATTGATCATAGCACTTGATATTTGTGCCATTTCATAACACTACTACAAATAAAAAAGGCAACCTGACGGTTACCTCTCTTATGACTGATCTGTTGAGACTACTTGATTGACAACTCGTAACTGCCCGGCTCGGTGACAACAGGCGCAACAGCAGAAATGGCAAGGATTGCACTCCGAACATCACCCGAAGCTGAGCTGAAATCAAGTATTGTTGAAGCCGCATTATTGTCCAATGACACACGCTCTAAAGTGACATGATTGTCTTTATGCGTCACAATCAATTGAACTCTCCATGCCTGTGCAATAAGGTTGTCAACTCGGACAAAGCCCTCACTTTTCCATGTGGTATCAGTCGGACTGTCTTTAAAACCGATTTCTGGAATCTCAACATTGTTTATGGCTAAACCTTCGCGGTTCACTCCCGCATCTGTCACGGTCTCGAATCGCAATAAGATTTTCTTGCCGGCAAACGGTGAAAGATCAACGGTTTCATCCAACCATTGTGGACTATTTTCACCGCCAGAAGATCCAGAATAACCACAACCCAGATTGCCGCCATTAGGATTGGTGATAACGCATGTTGAGGACTTCTGGATTTTCCATGTAGCGCCGTTGTCTGTCGAAATACTCACGTACCCATAGTCGTAGTCAACTTCAAGACGATACCATGCTCGGAAAGACAGTGTTGCCGCCTTCACTTTTGTGAGGTCAAACTCGCGCGTTAACCGCGGGTTACTAGCATCCGCCCTGTTTGACCACCATACGGCACCGCCAGTGTCTTCTGACGGAAGAATCGGCGTCGTATTTGTCCCGGCAAAATCAATAGAAATCTTCTTGTTACCTTTCAGCTCAATGTAATGAGTCCCGTACTGATTGACCTGATCTGTCGAATCATAAGGATAATCAGCCGTGCTCAGCTCTGTATAGGTAGTCATAGGGGGCACTTTCGTGTCCGTATAGTTATACCGGTTAGTCTTGTCGGTTTTATCTATTTTCTGGCTACCCATATAGTTAGCAACCACCCAATCTGCAAACAAATCATCAAAGATGTATGGCTTTCCTGTGTCCGGATTAGTAACACCGGCATCTGCAAGAACCGCCATAACGGCAGGGATACTACGTTCCTTCGTTTGCACGAGTTTCTGCACGGTATCTGTTCCAAATCGGTCGTATAGGTAACTCCAAAACAGATACCCTGCCCCATAATGTGCTGTGTTTTCACCGGCACTGCCTTCTGACCAAGTAGTAAGTTGCGTGTCAGGTGCACTGGCAAACGTATACACGGTGCCAACCTCATCGGCATAGCCATTGAGACGTTCAGCAAGTTGTGCTGCACCTTCTTCCAGCCATAATGCCGATGCATGCACGTTGTCAAAGCTGATCATGTGCTGCAGTTCGTGTGCCAAGGTACTCATGTAACTGGAACTGCCTGGGTCTGCTCCGTTATATCCTGGTGCAGCATTCACAACAAACATCTTCGCTTCGTTGGAATCCTGGCGCACCGCACGTGGATATACATCCGGCGATGAGAAATAGCCACCGACGGTGCTCCCCACCCCGCTGGCATGCAGAACATTCAGGTGGGGATCGCAGTCTGGTCCGAGCTTCTCGTTTCCAAAGAAAGCGCGATTGGTGGCCAGGATTTTGTCATTGAATACGTCTCCTGCTTTCTGAAGATTATTCTGGTTAATGTTGAGTTTGACAGGAGACGTTTCTACCCACATGTAAGCGTACGCAGTTTTGTACTTGAGTTGCGCCGTAATCGTAAACTCGTGACTGGCGTCCTGATCACTCAAGATAAACTTGCGTGTAGCGCCGACGTCAAAACCTTTAGCCTGAACTGTACACGTTACAAATGCCTGTTGCGGAGAAACACCCTTAAATCGAATGGCAAGGTCAGCAAGGTCTTCACGTGGCAATTTACCCGTAATGTCTACAGTCGTTACAACTGGCGCGATCGGCGTCACCTTACTGGTGGAAGGAGTACCTGTTACTCGGGCAGTTGGCAATGGATTACGTTGAACCGGGCGCGGTGTGTTTGTCGGAACTATCGTGCGACGCGGTGACGACGAGCTTGTTTCCAAGGCAGGCAGCAAAGTACTGGCATTACGCGATATCACTGTCCCAATGATGAATACACCGCTGCACATGCTCAAACACAGACATGATATTACCAAACCTGCCAGCAGTGCGATCCAACCATTTCTACTCATTGACTCACCTGCGGATAACTCCGCCTAATTGGGTTTCGAGTGCGCGTATGATCTTCGCGCGTTGCTTTTCTACGTCGCCGTCAGTTAACGTGCGATCTACGGCCTGGTATGTTAGCGAATGTGCCAGGCTTTTCTTGCCAGCCCCAACCTGATCGCCACGGTAGATATCAAAGAGGTGAACTCTTCTAAGCAGGCTCCCCCCGGATCTTCGAATCACCTGAATGACCTGTTCTGCAGTCACATCTTCGTTGACGATCACTGCAAGATCTTCGGTAACAGCAGGAAACCGTGGTACTTCACCAACTACAGCGCGTTCGGCGCATGCCAGCCGCAGTGACTCCACATCAAATTCTGCGAATAGAACAGGGGTATTGACTGGTAATCCCCACGATTCGCGCACATGCGGATGCAACTCGCCAAATACACCCAGTTGGCGTGGTTCTTTACCCCGCACTTCGACAGTGATTCCTGCGACACGCCCAGGATAGAAAATCGGTTGCTCCACCTGTTCAAAACGTGCGCCATTGATGTGCAAACCATTCAGGATGGCTTCTACGATGCCTTTCAGATCATAGAAATCCAACATAGCCAAGTCGTGTGCCTGCCATGTTGGTTCTGAACGCACACCTGCCATGGCAACGATTAAGCGATTTACCTCATCGGGTAGGACTTCATCTTCACCTGGGAGGTATACAACGCCCAGTTCGAATATCGCAACCCGCGCATGATGTCGCAGGTTCGATGCCAAGTTCTCAACCGCGCCGGCCATCAAAGTATGCCGCATTACAACACGCTCAGGATTAATTGGGTTGGCCAAAGCAACATACTGACGATCATCTTTGGGCGTGCCAGGAGGAAGCATGCGTGCTTCTGATTCTGCCGTCGTCAATCTATAAGAGACGATCTCCTGCAATCCACAACCAACCATCAAATCCTTTAGGCGCTCATCAAAATCCACAACTAGATTGCCTTCACCGGGCGGGATCTCGTCTTTCATCAAGGTTGTAGGGATATTGTCATATCCATAAATGCGTGCGATTTCTTCGATGAGATCATGCCCACCTTCGACATCAGTACGATGACTTGGCGCCGTCACTCTTAACAAACGTTCTTCCACCTGCTCCACTGTGAATTCCAGACTTCGCAATATGCGAATCATCTCAGAGGTATTCACTTCCACACCCAATAAGCGCGTCACATTAACTGGGTCAAGCAAAATGATCACCGGCGCCAGCGGTTGTGGGTAGCTATCCACAATACCCTTCGAAACAACACCGCCAGCATATTGCTGCAACAAAGCCAATCCACGTCGTTGTGCCAGCATAGCAAGATCAGGATGAATGTTACGAGCAAAACGGTACGAGGCTTCGCTGTTCAGGTTGTGGAAGCGCGCCGTGCGACGGATGCTGACCCAGTTCCACGCTGCTACCTCAAACAGGATTTTCGATGTGCTGTCCTTTACTTCACTAGTTCCGCCTCCCATGACACCGGCAATACTCAAAGCTCGTTCTTGATCTGCCACAACAACGTCGGTGAGCTGCAATTGTCGCTCCACACCATCGAGTGTTATTAGTTTCTCACCCGGTACGGCCAGGCGCGTAATAATGTGTGCAGGCATCGAAATCGCATCATAATCAAATGCATGGGTTGGCTGTCCTGTTTCGAGCATCACGTAATTGGAAATATCAACAATGTTGCTGATGGGCCGCATGCCGGCCAAAATCAGGCGACGTTGCATCCAGTACGGAGAGGCTTTGAGTGTAACGCCAGAAATGATGCCGATGGTAAAACGAGGGTTCAAATGGGGATCACGAATCTCGATACTGACTTGCTCATTGACATCGACAGAACCCTCAAGGTAGTCGCTTGCCGGGTAGTTAACTGACTTACCCGTAAGTGCAGCCACCTCGCGCGCCACACCAATCATCGAAGCAGCGCGAATCGTGCTCGGAAGAATAGCGATATCGATAACGACATCACCAAGATAGTCCGCCAGTGGGCTACCAACCGGCGCGTCAGCCGGCAGGATGAGGATGCCATCATGCTCATCACTCATACCAAGTTCTTTCTCGCTGCACACCATTGAATCATTCTTAATGCCGCGCAGTGTCGCCTCTTTCAGGGTCATTACGACACGCCCTTCTTTGTGTCCATCGTACAGGCGCGCCCCTTTCAGGGCGAGAACAACTTTCTGACCGCTATCGCCGGGAGCAATATTCGGAGCACCTGTAACAACCGTCATAGGCTGTTGCGCGCCATATTCCACAGTGGCAAGCAGTAGTTTGTCGGCATTGGGATGTCGGTCCACTTTAAGTAACTCACCAACAAACACCCGCTCACGGTCCCACGGCAGTTCTGAACCAGGGAGACCGATGTATTCAACGTGCTCAACTTCGAGCCCTGCCAACGTCAGTTTTTCGGCAAGTTGTTCAACAGGCAAAGCGATATCGACGTATTCTTTTAACCAGGATAATGGAACGCGCATAGGTTTTGAGTATAGCGGATGAATTCAGTCACCAGACCACATGGTTTGGAAGCGTGGCGCCGATGCCATGTAATGGTCACTAGCAGCTCGTAAACGCTGGTCATCCTCTGAATCAAGCATTAAATCGACAGCCGATGCGTTCTGCTCCACTTGTGCAATTGATGAACTGCCCACGATGACGCTGCTGATGAAAGGCTGTCGCGTTGTCCAGTTGATGGCCACTTGCGCCGGTGTCGCGCGATGCTTTTCGGCGATTTGCTTGACAACATGAGTAACTTTAAGCGCGTGGGCTTTTACCTCATCACGGAAGAAAACGACATGATTGCGCACATCGCCAGGCGGGAAATGCGTATTCTCATCATAACGCCCTGTCAGAATGCCTTCGCCCAACGGGCTATAGGCAAGGACGCCGATTTTTTGCTCCCCACAGTGTTGAATCAGCGGTTCTTCATAGCGCCACACAAGTGCATAGGGCAGCTGGTTTGATATAACCGGATACACGCACCATGCCAGATCCGTCTGGTCCTTGTTGAAGTTGGAAAGTGAGGCAAAACGGACCTTGCCAGATTTAACCATTCTTGCCAAACCCGCAATCGTTAGCTCATTAGGTTCATCATGAGAGGGCCAGTGGATCTGAAGTATGTCGATATAGTCTGTGTTCAGCCTACGCAGGCTTTCATCACATGATTCCTCAACTTGCTCCGGCATGGTGGCGCCATACCGCACCTTTGTCGCAAGAATTACTTTATCGCGTCTACCGTGCAATGCCTTCCCGACAATGGTCTCAGATGCGCCATTTCCATAACTTGGGGCAGTGTCCCACAGATTTATACCGATTTCGTGCGCACGGTGCATAATCGCAATCATGTCGGCTTCGGTTTTTTTCGTCTTGGTAAACTGATCTGAAAACTGCGCGCAACCGAGAGACACTGCTGACACGCTCAGATTTGACCAGCCTAGTTTGTTGTAGTGCATGCTGGCATTATAGGCAATGGATCGGTTATAGTATGTGTGATGACGTCGGCTGAATTCACCCAACACATACGTTTCTCACTCTTGCACCTCTATGAAGTGAGTGTTCTTGATAAAGGGCCAGGGCGCTCGCTTACAGAATGGTTGGATTCTGTTTATCAGACTAATGAGCAACAGTCATACGGCCATCGGCTCCACATGATCCTCACCCAAACTATTGAGTGCATGAAACCACCCGAGCCGGTAAACGCCAACATCCCTCGACACCGTACTTACCTCATCTTGAAACGGCGATATCTTGATGGTGTTCCGATTCAACAACTTGAAGTTGAGTTTAATTGCAGCAGCCGTCAGTTTCGTCGAGACAATCACCGTGCGCTTGAAGAGCTGGTTCTCATACTTTGGAACCTTTCTACTCCGAGAACTGTCAGTGTATCCAAAGAAGAGCTGATGAGGGATCATCTTTCAAGCGATAAGGGTCAGATCGCAGAGGCGGATGACGAAAGACCGGTGCACGATGTAACATGTATAAACGCGCTCACAAAAGAGGCATTCGGCGAATCCACTACGCCGACAAAGATAGCTGAGTTTAGCCGGAGTATTAGTGCGAATAATCTGCTCGATATCGTTGTAGATGCAGCACAAACACTGTCAGTCATCATCAATACCACACACACGCAACTCACTGTCGATATCCCCTCAGACTTACCACTCGTTGCGGCTGACCGCGTCGCACTGCGTTTAGCTCTGATTAAAGTATTGCGCCTGGCCATTGCACATGCACATGCACATTCTCTGCGAATTCATTCTGAAGCTCTGGTTGACGGTGTGAATCTTTTTATTGATGGTATTGATGCGATTACCCGGCATGATCCCATATTGAATGAAGCACAGCAATTATTCACGCTTGCGCAAGGAACGCTTTCTACCGAGAACCTGCCTGGTGAAAACGATGTATCAGGTAGTCTGCATCTGGTAGTAAAACTGACTACTTTCTATCGCCCAACAGTTCTGGTAATCGATGACGATCCGTCGATGCCCCGCATCATTCAGCGTTTCTTAGCCTTAAAGCCAGTGAAAGTCGTTGGATGCACATCCAGCGACAATGTACTAAAGCTCGTGCGTGAGGTTCATCCTGTTCTGATATTGCTTGATGTGCTGATGCCCAAGCGAGATGGATGGGAAGTACTGCAGGAGCTAAAGGCAAATCCAGATACTTACCATATCAGCCTGGCAATCTGCTCTATATGGGACGAACGCGAACTGGCTATTTCACTCGGGGCAGACATGTTTTTTCAGAAACCCATCGAGCGTGCTGATTTACTATCTTGTGTTGAGAAGCACCTGCAACCCTTCGCAGTGGCATAGCTTACCCACCGGACGAATCATCTAGCCGAGAACGGCGTCAAGTGCATTCTGCAGGCATAACACTGTCTGCCGCTGACTAAATCCATTTGTACAGTGGATTTTTATCTGTCCCGCGCGCATAACAAGTGCACCATATCGATCCATTGCTGTCACCACAATCACCGGCAATTGAGCCGGATTCCATCGCGCACGCACTTGAGCCAGCACATCCCAGCCTGACCCATCAGCAAGGTTGAGATCAAGCAGAATGACATCTGGCACTCGCTCTTCGAGGAGTGGCATGACATCCGCAACTCGCGTCACATTAACAACGGT
>CAIQQO010000026.1 GCA_903873965.1 uncultured bacterium | reverse complement strand
GGGATATCGGAAACAGCCGCAGTGGCACTGCGGCTGTAACATAGCGCACAATGGGAGGAGTTGTTCACCCTAGACACCCTCTTCGGTTGGCACAAACTGACTCCAGTATGAATCCACAGTGGGACCGTCAACGGCGTCTGCAAGAACTGTGGCTTCTTCGTGCTTCGGCAGGAACTGACTCCAGTAAGCATCGGCGTCGATGCCGCCACCAGTGTCTGCAAGAACCGTGGCTTCTTCATGCTTCGGCAGGAACTGACTCCAGTAAGCATCGGCTTCGATACCGCCGCCACTGTCTGCTACCACCAATACCGTGTCCTGCTTTGGCGCGAATTGCCGCCAGTATGGATCTGCCTGTGGACCGCCATCCGAAACTGTCTGGGCTTGTGCCGACAATGTGAATCCGAACATTGCTATCGCTACTGTCATTCCCTTTAGTTTTGTATTCATGGCTTGTACCTTTATCCTTATTCACTGTATTTTTTAGTCTGACTGATGAGCTATTTATACGAATTCGCATGCTCGAAAAGTTGACTGGTTTGACAGAGAGTTGACAGGCAATTTGACAAATCCATGAAAATAGCGAAGATTTGGCGAGGTCGATGCGCGACCGAATCAGCGGGTAATATGCATTTCGTTTCGTGCGATAGCGAACAGGGAGGATGATCGAATGAGTGATAGCAGCGTGGTTGAACAAACCACTTTTGGCGAATACCTTCGATTTTTACGCAAAAGGATGCAACTGACTCAGCAGGAACTGGGCATTGCTCTGGGATACTCCACGGCCATGATCGCGCGCCTTGAGAATGGCGAACGTTTCCCTGATCCGGCGATGGTTAAAACTGCGTATATTGACGCGCTCGATTTGAAAAACGAGCCCGCGATGGCAACACGCCTGAACCAGTTAGCCGCAATCGCGCGCAACGAACCTCACCCGCAGCCCGTCGTTGAGCCGACGACAGAGGCAGCGCCTCGGCGCAGGCAGACGAATCTGCCCACCCAGTTGACGACCTTTATCGGGCGCGAGAAAGAGATCGAAGAGATCACGCGCATGGTCGGCGTCAACCGCCTGATGACTCTCACTGGCTCCGGTGGCGTGGGCAAGACGCGATTGTCCCTGCAAGTGGGTGAAGCGCTGGTCGATGCCTTTGCTGACGGGGTGTGGCTGGTTGAACTGGCTGCATTCGTCGATCCCGCGCTGGTCTCAGGGGCGATTTCCGCAGTCCTTGGCCTGCCCGATCAGCAGGTCAACGCACAGGTTGCCGCCCTCACAACTTACTTGCGCGGTAAACACATCCTGTTGCTGCTTGACAACTGTGAGCATCTCATAGCGATGTGCGCAAGCCTGGTTGAGGAATTGTTGCGTGCCTGTCCCAATGTGCATGTGCTTGCCACGAGTCGCGAAGCCTTGCGCATTCCGGGTGAAAAGACCGTGCGCGTGCCGTCGCTTCAGACGCCCGATCCTGATCGGATGCCCCCGCTCGAATTAGCGCGCGAATACGAAGCCATCAGCCTGTTTGCGCAATATGCATCTGCGGTCGAAACAGACTTCGTACTCACTGCGACCAATGTCACAACGATTGCGCGCATCTGCAGCCGTCTGGACGGCATCCCGCTGGCCATTGAAATGGCGGCAGCACAAGTTCCGGCTTTTACGGTGGATGAGATCGCCGCAGGGCTGGATAATTGCTTTGAATTACTCAGCGCCGGTAGCCGTACCGCGCCGCAACGGCATCAGACATTACGCACAATGCTTGATTGGAGCTATGGCTTGTTGAGTCCTGCAGAGCAGGTGTTGCTGGCGCGTCTGTCTGTTTTCGCCGGAGGCTGGACTTCGGATGAAGCTCGCACAATATGTAACGGGGAAATACCGGTTCTGCGCCAGCTTGTGCAGAAGTCACTGGTGGTGGCAACGTCGCAGCGCCAACAGATGCGCTACAGTTTGCTTGAAACGGTACGCCAATATGCCACTGAGAAGCTGCAGGCATTTGGCGAATTGGAGGCGGCAATCCTGCGCGACAAGCACCTGGATTACTGCATCGCGCTGGTCGAAGAAACCATGGATCTGGGCGGACGGGAGGTAAACGCGTGGGTGCAGCGGATCGAGCGCGCGCACAGCAATATTCGCGCGGCATTTGACTGGGCGCGGGGCCGTGCGGCCATGGATCATGCAGAGCGGATGTTACGTCTTGCCGCCGGGATGCGGCCATTCCGCCACAACCGTGGCTATACAGCGGAAGGTCTGGCCTGGCTCGACGAAGCGCTGTTGCTGGGAGCTGAGGCGCCTGTTGAGGCCAGGGCCCTGGCCTTGCTGGCCAAAGCGACCGCCCTGGTCACAAGAAATACTTATTCTGCCATGGAAACTGCACAAGAGAGCCTTGCTTTGTTCCGCCCGATTGATCATCACGCTGGGATGGCATGGTGTCTCGAATTGCTTTCCTGGATGCGGAGAAGATATGACGAGACTGAAGAAGCCGTGCGTCTTTTTGAGGGGCTCGAATCAGCCTCCGGACTGTGCCGTATGTACCGAACGCTTGGCACCTTTGCGATGCATGAACAAGGAGATTTTGTCAAGGCAGCTGAATATTTCGATCAAGCCATAGTGGTCGCGCGTGATGCAGATGAATATAACTTAATCGCCAATGCGGTTTCTCAGTTGTATCTGATCAATCCGAAACGAGGACGGGAACTGCATGAGCAAGAGGTCGCGCGTATGCGGCGACTTGGAGACGATGAAATGCTGGCCACGATGTTGTGCTCTTATGGAACCGACCTGGGTCGTGAAGGCGATTGGGATTTGGCCAGAAGCGCCTTGCAGGAAAGCGTCGACCTGTGGCGTAAACTGGGGCACAAGCACACACTGGGTGGGGGCATCTGGAATCCAGAAGGTGAACTGGCGTTGTCCTGTCAGGCAACGGGCGACACGGCTCGCGCCATCGCACTATGGGAAGAACAAATAGCGATTGCACAGGAGTTGGCGCTTGGTTCAGCCGATATCCCTGAAATGTTATTTGCGAAAGGCGAGTATGCCCGCTGTGAGAGCATTTTCCGCAAGTATTTAGAGGACTTTAGCAGCCTCTTTTGGTTAGACAATATCACGATCATTCTGACCTACATTGGCGAGTCAACATACCGCCTGGGCTACACTCAGCGTTCGATGCGCCTCCTCGGTGCTGCCACAGCTCTCGCTTCCACTGTCAAGTACCCATTGCATATCACCAGGATCACTTATCACCCGGTCTATAAACAAAGCATGCTGGATGTGCGCGCACGGCTGAACGATCCTGATCTGGCTGTTGCCTGGAACGCTGGACAGCAGATGACTCAGGAACAGGCTATCGACTACGCCATCCACGGTTAGCGCTACGCACAATCCGGATCAAGACGGGTGGCCTTTCTGTCGCTCGATGAGCGCCTTCATCAGATCAATGGCGCCATGCAGCGTCTGGCTGACAAGCGCATCCTGAGCAATCACCTCGAAGGGCGCCTCCCCCAGATACATGCCGCCATGCGTGAGCAGGCTGATGCGCACCGATCCTGCCGGAGGCGCGGGTGGTCTGGGTTCATCCCACAGGTCGATATGGGGGATGATCTCCTGACCCAGTGAGAGCAGCTTGTCGATCAGCTTATCCATCTCAGGATCAGCAATGTCCCACACAACGGTGGCACCGCTGTAATTAAAATAGCGCGCTGTGTGGTCGGCATAAGCCGCGACGATATCCAGCCCTTCCTGAAGTGCTACTTCGAAAACAACGCCTTTGATCTCATTCGCCGCATCTGCCGGCGGGAATGAACCCAGTTGGCGCAGGCAATGCCAGACTTGTAAATAAACCCGCGACTCCAGGCGCTCCATATCCAGCACCTTCTCCAGTTCAACAATGGCGCCAAACGTATCTCCCTGCTGTTGGCGCTGCTGAGCTATCGCGAAATGCACCCAGGGCGAGCGGCCAGTCGCCGCGTTGCCGGCAAGCAATGCAATCTGACCCAGTGACAAGTCACCGAATAACAGGTCCCGGATGCTGAGTTGTGCATCATGATTGGTCATAAGTTGAGGCTATTATAGGAAACATATCATTCCGGGTTTCTTAACACCACCATGGTTCGTCAGGCAACAGGTTTTCTTGCGCCACAGCTGGATTCCATCGTATCCCCAATCCAGGCCCGTCCGGTAGTGTGAGTGCGCTATCGCTTACGATGAGGGGTTCATCACTCATCTCCTCGTATAGCCCGCCATGCGGAATGCGATTTTCAGTCATGACGAAGTGACGCGTACAGGCGCCAAAATGCGCCGTAGCGAGTAAGTGGATCAGACTGCCCGGGCAGTGTGTCACGATGGGCGTGTTATACAGCGCCGCGAGGTCAGCCAGTTTGCGGCACCCTGTAATGCCACCCGCATAGGCAAGATCAGGATGCAGTGCGTCAACTGCACCGTTCGTCAGGAAGGGCAGGTACTCGCTGAGCAGTTCGAGCTTCTCACCGGTAAGCACACGCACCGGTGATGCCTGCTTGTAGACACGCCATGCATCCGAGTACATGACCGGCAATGCATCCTCAATCCACAGAGGGCGCGATGGGGCAACCGCTTCTGCCATGCCAATCGCGGACGGCACATCCCAGTCATTGCGACAGTGCACAATCGTATCGACTTCCCAGCCCAACGCCTCGCGCAAGTTCATGAATCCCTGCCCGAGCAAGCGTAGTTCAATCCCGCTCAGTGTGCCAGATGGCCCGCGATGGCGGGGTTGATCTTTGCGCGGCCCGTTCACCAGCATGTCCTCCGGGCCGATTTTCAGCGTCTTCCACTTTGCGGGATGTGACAGTTCGCGCTGCGCCCACTCGCGGCAGGCCGAAGGGCTGAACCAGTCGGTCGGGTAGGTGTTGGCGTTGACATACAACGAAATCCTGTCCCTGAAACGGCCGGTGAGAAGTTCCGAGATCGAGCGGTTCAGTATCTTTCCCGCCAAATCCCACAAGGCAATATCAATGCCGCTGACCGTCGGCATATGCACATAGCGCGCCTGCCACTGGCTGACGCCGTGAGTCATCATGTGCCACAAATACTCAATGTTCAGCGGATCCTGTCCGATCAAACGAGGCGCGAAGTCATCATGGATGTGCGCACGCACGACCGGTCCGGGCGCGCCTGCTTCGCCCAACCCGAATATCCCGGCATCGGTTTCGATCTTGACGAGTGACTGACCATGCCCGCGTAATTGCATCGCTTTAATCGCCGTAATATGTACGCGATGCCGTTCGGAAGCAGGAAAGTTGCTTTCGTTAACTGAATTTACCGGCGTTGGGCAGTACATCGTGGAATCCACCTCGGTGGTTGAACTCGTGTTGGCGAAGCGAACAAGTCGCGGTCTGCAGTGCACACTGGCAGGCATTTTATGCCATCTTGTGGATATTGCCGGCTATCATGGCGACGCCAGAAGTGTATGTAAAGTCCGCAGGGCAGGAAGTAAAACATGGTATAAGGTTATGGCATGGATGATATGGTTTGCCCCGATTGCGGCGCTCATGTGAAGTATGGCCATAATGGCTGCAGGAAGTTGTGGGATGAGTTCAGCGTGCGTGTGCTGTCTGACACACGCCTCGTGCCGTTGCGCGACATGGCTTTTGACACGTACTGCATGCAACATCTGGAGAGATACTGCACATCACCCAAGTCATATATGGCACACCTCACGCGATTGTGCTGCTGGCTCGAATTCAAGGGTGATGGTCGTGTGCTTGATGGCATTCGCCGATCGCTGGACGGCACGGTACGGCTGCCAATCCCCAAACCGCCCGCGCCACACTGGACACTCACCGTTGCCGATATCATTGCCGTCAAAGATACCGAACCGTGCATGAAGCTGATCCGGCAGTGGGCTGAAGACGTGTGGCAGACCTATGCCGATCAGCACTTGCCTGCACGCGAGTGGATTCGCATGAACAGAAATTAGCCATCATGCAACATGATAACCGGACAGCACAGCCCATCACACCGGAGTGGCTGATGATGGCGCTGGGCATGCGCCGGGACGGCGTATTGACTTCTGGCTGCATCACCGACATACAAGCTGTGACCGAGGACTCGTACACCGCGATCACAACGCGGCTGGCTGTGACCTACGACGCAGGCGCGGCAGTGGACCAAGCAGGCGGTGGTTCCCAGTGTGTCGCTCTGCCGGCACACCTGTTTCTGAAGCAATCGCGGCTGACCGCAACGCAAAGCGTAGTGGGCAGCGAACAGCGGCGGCGCGAGGTGGACTTTCATCATCGCGTGGCGGCAATGTGCATGCCGGACGCGCCTTTGGTGCGCTGTTACTATGCTGCCTTTTCGCCTGAGACAGGCGAGAGTTGCCTGCTTTTCGACGACATGTCTGAGACGCATTTCAGCATGCCCTCAGCGGCGCCGCCAGACAGGACTATGTCCAACCGCGTTATCGATGCGCTGGCAACGTTCCACGCATTCTGGTGGGATCATCCTGCTCTGGGTGAAATCGCCCAGCTCCCAAACGCCGAATCGGTCGCAAGTGATATTGCCGACATACGCACTTACTTCCCACGTTATGCCGATTTTGCATCCGAGCGCCTTTCGTCAGCGCAACGACGTGAGTACGCGGCTGTGCTCAACCAGTTGCCACGCCTGCTGAATCGCGTAACGCTGGGTAAACACCTGACGCTGATCCATGGAGATGCCAACCTGTCGAACTTTATGCTGCCACGCGATGCCGTTCACGACGGTGCACTGATGATTGATTGGCAGCTCTGGGGCATTAACTTCGCGGCGCATGATCTAGCGCACTTGATCGCGTTGTATTGGCCCATGGATCATCACAGGATACTGGAGCGCGACTTACTGAAACGTTATCACGACCAACTCTTGTGTCACGGTGTCAAAGGCTACGACTGGCATGCATGCTGGAACGACTACCGTCTAGCTGTGATCTTGCGGGTGCTCTTCATGCCGATGTGGTTCTGGACGAGTGGAGCGCCAGAAGCATTCGTCTGGGCAAGTTTCGAGCGCGCTATGGCGGCGTTTATGGACCTGAGCTGTGTAGATTTGTTAACGTGAAATCCAGAAATACGTCCAATATAATCCGCGCAGTCGATCATTCTGTCGTCTATCTGTACTTGTGGAGGCTACCCTTATGCATATTCCTGATGAAGTGAAAGCTTTGATCGCGACCGGTCCATTGGCGCATCTTACCACCTTGAATCCCGACGGCAGCCCTCAGGTGACGGTGGTTTGGGTGGGTATCGAGGATGACGAGTTCGTGTGCGCGCATATGAGCGAATGGCGTAAGGTTCAAAACATCCGGCGCGATGAGCGTGTGGCGCTGTCGCTGCTGGGGACTAACAGAAACCCGTATGGCTTGCAGGAATACCTCGTCGTTTATGGGCAGGCGCGCGTT
>CAIQQO010000025.1 GCA_903873965.1 uncultured bacterium | reverse complement strand
TGAGCCCTTAATCCGGTATACTGGGATGAAACGCGAATGGCATGATCGCACGCGTCAGGCGGGATGGGGTGAATCCGTAAAGTCCGTTTCACAACTGGATATGTCTACACCTAAGCGGGTTATGTACCGAGAGATCAAACAACATGGAACAGCAGCAACTTTCTTGGATTACCAATTTCATCTGGGGCATCGCGGATGATATCCTGCGTGATGTATACGTGCGCGGCAAATACCGCGATGTCATCCTGCCGATGACCGTCCTGCGGCGGCTGGACGCCGTGCTGGAAGACACCAAGCCGCAGGTCATCGACATGAAGCGCATGATGGATGAGTCTGGTGTTGCGAATCAAGATCCGGCACTGCGAATAGCTTCCGGGTTGGATTTCTACAACGCCTCGCCGTTCACGTTAAAGGAACTGCGCCACCGCGCCAGCATCGAGCAACTCAAAGCCGATTTCACCGCCTATCTGGATGGCTTTTCGCCCAACGTGCAGGACATCCTGAACAACTTTGAGTTTCGCAATCAGATCGAGCGCCTGGCCAAGGGCGGCAAGCTGCACGCCTTGATCGAGAAGTATCTCGATCCAGCCATCAACCTCAGCCCCAAACCAGTCCTGGCGCAGGATGGATCAGTCAAGGTGGCGGGCCTGGATAACCACGCCATGGGGACGATTTTCGAGGAACTGGTGCGCCGCTTCAACGAGGACAACAACGAGGAGGCCGGTGAACACTGGACGCCGCGCGACGCCGTTGAACTGATGGCCCGGTTGATTTTGCTGCCCATCGCGGATCAGATCGAGTCCGGCACCTACCTGTTGTACGACGGCGCATGCGGCACGGGCGGTATGTTGACCGTGGGCGAGGAGAAGCTGCTCGATATTGCGCAGCAGCACGGCAAGCAGGTCACCACGCACCTGTATGGTCAGGAGATCAACGCCGAGACCTACGCCATCTGCAAAGCCGACCTGCTGTTGAAGGACGAGGGCGAAGCGGGTGAACACATCGTCGGCGGCAGTGATTGTTCAACGCTCAGCAACGACCACTTCGGGCAGATGACGTTTGACTTCATGATGTCGAACCCACCGTATGGCAAAAGCTGGAAGGGCGATCTGGATGCCCTGGGCGGCAAAGACAACATGCGCGACCCGCGTTTTGTCATCACGCACGCCGATGACCCCGAATACTCGCTGTTGACGCGCACCAGCGACGGTCAAATGCTGTTTCTGGCCAACATGGTCAGCAAGATGAAGCACCACACGGCGCTGGGCAGCCGCATCGCCGAGGTGCATAACGGCTCGTCGCTGTTCACGGGCGACGCCGGACAGGGCGAGAGCAACATCCGGCGCTGGATCATCGAGAACGACTGGCTGGAGGCGATCATCGCGCTGCCGCTGAACATGTTCTATAACACCGGCATTGCCACCTACATTTGGGTGTTATCGAACCGCAAGCCGGAACAACGGCGCGGCAAGGTGCAACTGATCGACGCGACGCAATGGTACAAGCCGCTGCGCAAGAATCTGGGGCAGAAGAATTGCGAGTTGTCGCCCGATGACATCCAGCGCATAGGCGAGGTATTCCTGAACTTTGAGGCAAGCGAGCAGTCGCGCATTTTCCCCAACGCGGCCTTTGGCTACTGGAAGATCACGGTCGAGCGCCCGCTGCGCCTGAGCGTCAGGCTGGATGCCGCAACCCGCGCGGCGTTTCGGAACGCCTGCGATGCGGCCTTCGAGCAACCGCTGGCGAACCTGATCGACAGCCTCGCGGACGCGGACGCCATCGGCCAGGGGCCGCACACGGACTACAACGTCTTCCTGCGCCAGGTCGAAACAGCCGCGCTGCGGGGTGGCGTCAAACTGACCGGCAAGCGGCTTAAACTGCTGCAAACCAGTCTGGCGCAACGCGACGAGGCGGCAGCGCCGGTGATCAAAAAAGCGCATAAACCGGGCAAGGTCGCAGCCGACCCGGTGCATGGCCTGTTCGAAATCCACGAACACGTTGGGGACGACACGCGTGCCGTCGCTGGCAGGTTCAATCCCATCATTAACGCAGAAAATAGCCGCATAAACGTAGGGGACGACCCGCGTGTCGTCCCATCCCATCACCCTGCTGCGACCGGCGTTGTGGAATATGAACCCGACAGCGACCTGCGCGACACCGAGCAAATCCCGCTGCTGGAGGAGGGCGGCATCGCGGCCTTCTTCCAACGCGAAGTGTTGCCGCACGTGCCGGATGCGTGGATCGACCCTGCCGCGACGCGCATCGGCTACGAGATCAACTTCAACCGCTACTTCTACAAACCCGCGCCAATGCGGAC
>CAIQQO010000024.1 GCA_903873965.1 uncultured bacterium | reverse complement strand
TGAATGCGGCAGAGTCCTCATTCAGAATCAGCCAAAGTATCGTCACCCGTTTCGGCGGGAAAGCGTAGCCATGCGGACACCATGCAAGTAGCTTCCCTTCGGGAAGAAGCCGCCGTCCCTTCAGGGCGAGCGGAGTGTCACGTAGCAGGTATGATGCCGGTAATGCAGGATGAGGCGGCTGCTGTTTTCGATAAGTCAGGCAAGCTGCAAGCCAAAGACATCAAGACGATCAAGTCGGTCAGGGTACAGGCAGCACAGGCTACGATTCCCGCCGATCTGTACGACGAACCGGAGCCAGACACGAGCCATGATCCGGTCATCCTGTGGACGGAAATCGATGCGGCGCACACGTTTCTGGATACGCGCGGCATCCCGCGCCAGAACGGGCACGTCATGTCATTGCCGGAGCGCATCCGTCTGGCGCTCAAGTAGGCAGTTATGAAAAAACCATTTGAAATGACATTGTCAGAGTACGCGCGAGCTTGCGCGTCCATCCGTGTCCGGTCGTTCCCGTCGAGGAAGTCCGCTGAGAAGTACATGGCCAGCAACCCGCGCACGGACGGCAGGGAGTACGATCTCAGGCCGCTGCCGTGGGAGTTCGGCAAAAAACACCAGACGTGGCGGCTTGAGGCGATTGATCAGGAAGCGGCTCGCCGTTGCAATGGAAAATGGGAGCAGGAAGTCAAGGCGCGCATTGATCTAGGCCAGACGTTAGCAGAGGAGGTCATGTTGGACTATGCGGCTTTGCAGGAGTCCGAAAATGAGCGTCGAGAGTAATAGCATACTGCTGGGTTCCCATGACTATGGCAAGATGCGCTTCTCGCAGAAACCGTTCGAGATGCTTCGCTCGGAGTGGGATAAGGCGATGGGCGACGCCGTAGAGGATAACGTTGACAGCGAAATGGTGTATCTGCGCTTTGGCGTCCTCGACAATGCTGCCGCATTTGCGCGAGATGTCGTATCAGGCAGGCAGCGGATTGATATCCAGTCGTGGGAAGACCTGCGGGATACACTCAACTCACCCGTCACGCACAGGCAGGTCGTGGAAAAGGCTTTGAAGGAAAACCAGCCCGTTCCAGAGTACGTCCTTAATGATTATTACGATATTTATGCGCGCGTCATGAGCGAGCGCAAAAACAAGAAATAAAAAGAAAGTGGTTTAGTCTGATTGACAAATGATTAGTTGGTCACGACAATCACCCAAGGAGATTGAAGATGCCGGTATTTAAGACACAGATCAGCAGCACGGTCCGAAGGCAGGCTGAGGCTTTGCAGCGTCAGTATGTGGATGTCAATGATTTGGATGTGATGCTCTCCGCCGCAGGTGCGCAGGGCCATACAGACCTGGTCAAGTTCCTGTCCGGTCCAAATGGACGGGTCGCCTATCGCATGGGCCAGAATATAGCAATCCTTCCGTCAACCAGCCTCAAAAATCCAGTTCAGCCTGAAACGCCGGTCAGCAGCGTTGCTGATCCGCAGGCAAGCGTCGCAACAGACCCTTTGATTGACGCCTTCTTCGGGGCGCTGTGATGGAATACGAATCCATGTTCGGAACGGGCGACCTGCCGTTGTTTGCACAAGGCGACGCTTTGCCGGTAATTGAAGGAACGCGAGCGAACGCTGATTCCAGCAAGCCGACCTACGCCAGCGTCGCCAGGCAGAGCGGCATGTTTAAGTGCCCGATCTGCCGTGATGGCGGCATGGTTAAACAGGGTGGCAAACGCATGTTTTGTATCTGTGAGGCAGGGCAGGCCGCCAAGAGTGCCGCTGCACTTCACTCCGAGGAAACCTCTTGATCATTATTCGCGAAGTCGGGCTGGGCTCTCCTGAGTCCAGGGTTGCATCTAGTTCTTAATAGCGTAGTCAAACGTAGACAGATATGGAAACGAAACGGGCATATAAAACCGAGCTTGATCTCAACAATGAGCAAGTGACGATGTGTTTACAACACGCCGGAGCGGCTCGATTTGCGTACAACTGGGGTTTGCGCGAGGTCATGCAGGCGCGAGTGCGTGGCGAAAAGAAACCAAGCGCAATTGATCTTCATAAGAAGCTGAACGCGCTAAAAGCAACCGAGTTTCCGTGGATGTACGAGTCGAGCAAGTGCGCCCCGCAGGAGGCGCTGCGAGATCTCGATGTTGCGTTCGATAACTTCTTTCGGCGCTGCAAGCAAGGGGCGAAGAAGAAAGGATTTCCGAGATTCAAGAGTCGCAAAGGCGGGATCGGCAGTTTCCGATTGACTGGTGCGATCAAAGTGTCAGATCGGACAATCCAACTGCCGAGACTGGGTGAATTACGGCAAAAAGAAGCCGGTTATTTGCCAGTAAACGCGAAGGTGTCGCAGGCGACGGTTAGCGAAAAGAACGGACGTTGGTATGTTTCAGTATTAACTAAAGTCGAGATAGCGCAGCCGGTAACACCAGATATGCCCATTGTTGGCGTCGATCTTGGCATTAAGTCGCTGGCGGTACTGTCGAGTGGAGAGGTGATCGAGAATCCGAAGCATCTTCGCGCGGCACAACGCAAGTTGAAGCGAATGCAACGCGCCGTTTCGCGCAGAGTAAAAGGCAGTGGAAGGCGTAAGGATGCAGTTCGGCGTCTCGGAAAGCAGCATGAAAGAGTAGCCAATAAGCGCAAAGACGCGATGCACAAATTCACGACGAAGATCACGCGAGAGTCAAGCGTGATCGGGATTGAAGACTTGAGTGTTCGCGGGATGATGGCAAATCACCATCTGGCAGGATCGCTGGCGGATGCGTCTTTCGGTGAGATACGACGGCAAATCGAGTACAAAGCGCGTTGGTATGGATCGACGATTGTTGTAATTGATCGTTTCGCGCCAACATCGAAGATGTGTTCAGGTTGCGGCTGTATCAAAGACAGCCTGAGTCTTTCGGAAAGAACGTTCAAATGCGATGCATGTGGTCTTGAAGTAGATCGAGACCTGAATGCAGCGTTGAATATAAAGAAACTGGCCGTGAGTTACATGGACAGTCTAAATGGGCGTGGATTAGAAAGCGCTGGCTTTGATCGCAAGGTCAAAACGAAACTATCTAAAGTGAAGCGTCAACTAAACGTCAAATCGGACGCGGATCCTATTTGTCTAAGTTTTGGATAACGGTTTCGCGCTGCTCATGGAAAGCAAGCTGCGCTGGAATGACTTTAAGCCTGGCTGGAAAACCTACCTTGCTTCCGAGATCATGGTGCGCGTTCGCAACAAACTTGAGAATCTATCCAGTTCGCTCGTATCCCCTAATCCGAAACCGACGCTGCGCACTGTCGTCGATATGGCGAACTATCTGATGTTCCTTTTGGACAACGAGCGCTTGTACCGCCCAACCGACGTTCGCCCGGAATTGCAGATCGTCGCGAACTATCTCACCCGGATCGCCAGTCTGAATCGCGACGATGAAGACCGTAAAACATGGGAGCTGGCAATCGCCGCTCTGGCCAAGCTGGCTCGATTGTCGGTCTCGGTTCCCAACGAGTTCCCATAGCGCCTGCCACAGCAAAAATAGTGAGTCGCAGTGCAGTTGGTCGGCGCCGTGCGCCCCCTGCCCTGTAGTGTTTTTATAGGAGTCAAAAAATGAGTAATATCCCCAACCAATCAGCCGACCAAATTCAACTGGACGCTACGCTTCCACCAGTTGATACAAGCGAGGAGACCGCTTTCCTCAATCTTTTGATTCAAGGCGAAGATCAAGGCGCCATGGACGCTCTTAGCGCAATGCACATTCAGAAGGCGCGCGCCTTGATCTTCGCGTTCAAGAACGGCAAGGAAATGATCAGCCAGGTCATCTTCCTGCGCACGTCAAGCGGTGGACCGGACTACGTGGACGAAGTCCCTCCAATGGGCGGCGACGGCCCTGGGCGCGGCACTCCATGGGGCGGCGATGGCCGATTTGGCGGACGCGGCGCCGGCCAGTATTAACTCGGCCTGTTCAGAATCCATGGCCCATATGGCCATCACGGCCATGGATTCTCGATCCACTATGCCCATTCCAAAGCGCAATATCCGCTCTTTCGACGCCGTGCGCGACGGCAAAGGCCTGCGGGAAATGTGGACTGACCAGGAAGTTCAATTGGTGTTGGTCTGATCAACGTTTTGCACAACCTGCGGGTTAAAACATGAACTACGTGCGTCTAATTAGCTCGCATTCCGGCTTCGGTGCTAGACTGATATAAGAACGTATCGCATA
>CAIQQO010000023.1 GCA_903873965.1 uncultured bacterium | reverse complement strand
GCAATTGAGCAGGCATCATGCCATCAAGCAACTGAAGTCGCTGGGTAAAGATTTCCCGCCAACCATCTGCCGGGAAAAACATTACCCGACGCGATTGCGACTCGAACCATTGGCGGTAAAAGGCTGCGTCGTCCTCATAGGAGTCGCCTTCGACACATACCGCAATACCATTTCCTGTCCGTTGTTTTACTTCGGTGGCGTCAATCATGAGGTGTCCTTCAGTCAGTGACTGGCGCAACCGGCTGCGCAATTTCGAGGTGATGCAGATAAATCCTGCTGCTTTCGTGCACGGCGCGGAGTATTTCCAGCGAGTGCGTGGCAATGATGATCTGCGCATCCCATTCGCGCGCGATCTTGCGCAACTGATGCATCACAAGGACTTGCAACGTCGGGTGCAGGTTCAGTTCCGGCTCATCGATCATGATGATCGCGCCGGGGCGGCGGCGGCGCGCCAGTTCTCCGAACATCAGCAACACCTGGCGTTCTCCGGAAGGCAATTGGTCCAGTTTGAGCAGTGGAACGCTGCCATCGCTTTCCTGCCACTGTGCACTGACGCGAACTCGCCCTTCTTTAATGCTGATACCGCGACCTTCGCCAAGAATGTTCTCAGTCAACTCGACGAACGGCCTCAAGCGCGATGAACTATCGCTGCCAGTTGAAACCTGGTCGCGCTTCTCAAGGTCAAGATAATTCTGCCAGACCCAGAACTCTTCCAGACTGCCGCGCCACTTCGTGTTGGTGGAGTACCGGTAAACCCACTCGGGTTTGGCGTTTACCGGCTGGATTGTGCCTCCCTTTCCAGACTCAATGCGGCGATCCTGTGGAAAAAGAATCATGCCGCCGCACAATTCCTTTTGTCCGGATTCCATATCCGAAATGGCTTTCTGCAAATCTGCGCGCAGCGTTTCCGGCTTCCACGTCGGTATGGCCTCGCGTTGTATATTGCTGCGATCGTATATGTTGACGTGCCATCGGTGTGAATGAGTCTTGTTTTGATAAGCCGCCACCCAATCAGGCCGCCCGTATGTCAGCGTAAGGCTTTGCGGTTTATGAGCAGGCAGATGGGCAAGATCGTCGGATGACGCTTCAAACGTCGCACTGGCAAGCCCATTGCCAACAGACTTTTTGAGCGCATTTTCATCCTGGTCGTTCGGGCTGCGGATAATTTTGAGAAATGCTTCGATGGCATCCAGTATTGTTGTCTTGCCAGTGCCATTTGTCCCAGCGATAACCGTGATCGGGCGCACTTGATCGGTCACCGGATCGACAAACGAAATGCGCTGTTCGCCGCGGAAGTTTCGAAAGTCGCGGAAGATGATTTCACGTACCCGCATGGGCTTGCTCCTTATCCATGAAAGACTCACGTGAATGCCCGCCACGCGCAATGAACCGCTCGATGGCGTCAGCAGCTGCCACTATGTCTGTTAGGTACAAGAAGTCACGCCGCATAGATAACCTGCGCATCAGCTAAAACGGCCTCGCGGATCGCTGGTTTCAGACCCGTTTTGGGCACAAGATCAACAGGGCGATGCACCAGACTGGATAGTTCACGTTGCATTTTCGCAATCGCCAAAAAGCCGATCTCTGCGTCGGGTTCAAAGACAACCAGGAAGTCCACATCGCTGGCGGTTCCAAATTGGTCTGTCAGGACTGAGCCAAACACAGATAGTTCGTGCACCCGATACATACGGCATACGTCGGCGATTTGGTCGATCGGTAGTGCTACTGCAGATTTGCCCATGGCTTATTCCTTTGCGCTGAACATTAATCCTGTCTTCTGAACGGGTCTGCCGTTCAGTATGGCCTCTATTGTATTCTGCGCGCCTCACGGATTGCTGACTTTTCGAACGCCCAGCACCAGACCCCACCCTGAATATTGGTTGGGCGTGGTTGTAGTATAGGACAAAAACCGCGCACAGCGGGGCGACGGGGTTAGAGAACGTCGGCACCTGTCTATAATGAAGCGCTACAGGCAGTTGCCGCGACCCAGGCTGACATAGAGTCAGCGCTGATTTGATTATGGCGGCAACTTGGTCACAGTGAAGG
>CAIQQO010000022.1 GCA_903873965.1 uncultured bacterium | reverse complement strand
GCGACGCCCATGGCCAATTCACCGGCTAGAGCCTGATTGGTTATGTCACACTTCTGCGCCTCGGTGGCTGGTTGTATGGTAACCGCGCGAATGCTCAACTGAATGGCCGTGACTTCCATCGTAACACAAACTCCTGTTCCTACGTTGACAGTTGGTTGCAATCGTTCGCACTCGCACTGCAATTTCAATAATTTTACTACTGGCATCGATTTGTGACAACATCAAAGCTGCAAGATTATCACCGAAATTTCATGTCACTTTCGTATCATCAATCCAGGTTAATATAAGCCCGATAAAGAAAGGGCGTCTGCGCTGTCGCCATCGAGCCCATGCACGAGCATCCAACCGCGCCAAGACGCCGTCTCGGTACGCCATATGATCGAAAAGTTTCATCAACATAACAGGGGTAACACTCCTGTCGTTCATAGTGTCAGTCGACACGCGCACAGCGTCATCATCGCACTTATCGCCATCCTGTTGCTGGGCTTCTCTGCCGCACATGACCAGCATGCTCAGCTACGATGAAAGTTACTATGCCGCCGACGCCATCGGCCTGCTGAATCATTTTCAGCTGACGCCGTTTTTCCAAGGGAATCAGGGGCGTGAAAGCAGTTGGATTTACCTGCTGGCCGGGATATGGACCCGGCAACAACGCACAGCGGGCACCAACATCCCGTACCAGTTGATGACATTGACACCCAACATCGAGGTAATCGACAACGGTGTCCTGCCCGACTATATCCTCGGCGATCGGATTGAGTTGCGCACCGATTTGCCGCCTCAGGCACGCGCCTCGCGCGGTGACATCATGGTGGTGGCATTGCGCATGCGGGCACTTCAACCTCTTGACAAACCCTACAGCGTGTTCATGCATCTATATGCCATCGATGCCATGGGCATCATCGACGACGGGCACAAGTGGGCGCAAGGCGGCGCGCAGATGTGTGCTACCTACCCGACCACGCTGTGGCGCGCCGAGGAGAACATCATGCAGAGCTTCCGATTAACCATCCTCAGTCGTCGCCATGGGTGTATACGAAGCAGGACCGAACGGTGCGCGGCTGCCGGTCACCGAGGCGCAAGACAATAAACCGTACAGTTATGAGGTGCTGCAACACGTGCAGGTGGGGCCATAGCAGAGAATAACCTGATCATCAATTACTTGACCAACTGGTACAAATCCTTCCTCAAGTAATACCACGTCACGCCCGGCGGCTTGTTGTCGAGTGTGCCAAAGATGGTGTAGCCGTGCTTCTGGTAAAAACCCAATGCCTGAAAGCTGGTCGTTTCCAACTGAGCATGATGCAGCCCTTTATCGCGCGCGATGTCTTCGGCCTCGATGAGCAGACGCGTGCCGATGTCCTGACCGCGATAGGCTTCACTCAGCCACAACGTCTCGACATGCAACCAGTCCCAGTAACCTTCAGCCACAACGCCACCCACCACTTTGCCAGCGTCGTCTTTTACCGATACCGTAAACCGAAAATATTCCCGGGGTATGTCGGCGGCAAGTTTCGATGCGTTGTATTCGTACAGACCGTCATTGATCGGGTCAATTTCGTTGCGCGTCGCGTTAAGGTTGGTTTCGAAATGCACTTCAGCCATTGGGTTTGATCACCACGCGCACGCCTTCGCCGAAACCGTCAAGATTGTCGAGCGCGGCGTTGATCTGATCGGCATCGAGCGGGATGCTGCGCGTGATCACCTGCGACAGGTCAATTTTGCCCATCGATGCCAGATTAAGCAGCAGCGGTATCTCGGAAGCCAGATGATCAGACACGCCGATGATCTCGGCCTCGCGATTGATCAACTCGTGATACGGGGTGACGTCGAACGACTTCTGCGTGATGCCGGCCAGCGCCGCGCGCCCCTGCACCGCCAGTGACTGCACCGACTGGCGCATCGTGACGGGTAACCCGATCAGTTCAACAGCGACGTCCACACCTCGGCCAGATGTGCGGCGACGAATCTGTGCAGCCGCATCCTCGACAGTCGCGTCGATGGGCTGCGCGCCAAAGCGTTGCGCCAGCGCCAGCCGCGCCGGATTGATGTCGACGGCATAGACGGTCAGCGCGCCAAGCGCAAAGGCCAGTTGCACCGCCGACATGCCCAACCCACCGACGCCGAACACGGCGACGCTCTCGCCCGGTTGCAGTCGCGCCTTGCGCAAGGCATGCAATGCCGTCGACGACGAGCACATCATGATTGCGCCGGCCTCGAACGGAATGTCGGCGGGAAGCACAAACACACTGCGCGCGGGCAGCACGATGGCTTCGGCATACCCACCCGGTCGATGCTTGCCGATCATCGCGCCACTGGCGCAGAACTGCTCCTGCCCCGCGTTGCAATAGACGCAATGGCCGCACGTCACCATGTAGTGCAGGCACACGCGGTCGCCCGGCTTCAGGTGCACCACGGCATCGCCAGCAGCTTCGATCACACCCGCCACTTCGTGCCCGAACGTCATCGGCAACGTCTGCACCGGCGAAGTCCCGGCGCGGTAGTGCACATCGGAATGACAGATACCGGCAGCCATCACGCGCACGCGCACGTCATGAGCGCCGATGGCCGGTAGCGGGACATCGCACAGTTGCAGCGGATGCCCGGTTTGAACCAATTGAACAGCTTTCATCAGACGATTCTCTCAGCGAGGGCCGTAAGCGCTGGTACAAAGTCAGCTTTCACGAACGCACATCCTTCAGGATCCTTGGCAAGGTTGCGCCACACTATGGCTACCCTTATTTTCGGCCGTAATCAGCGGGGATTTCACCCCACTCTTCGGTCTCCCATTTCAGCACCTTGTTCGCCACTTTATTGTCGCGCATCCATTTCTCGGCCTGGTCGATCATCTTAAACAAGATGGCATTGTCGGGCGTGCGGTCAGCGTTAGTGCGGCACTTGCCTGCATGCACCCAGCCAATCGCGATTTTCGAGTCAGAATACACAGGCACCGTGCTGTCCTGCTCTTTCAACCACATCAGCGCCTGCACGATGGCCAGGAACTCGCCGATATTGTTTGTCCCATCGTGATACGGCCCGCGCTTAAAGACGACATCGCCCGTTGTCGTGTGCTGACAGCGGAATTCCAGGTTGCCCGGGTTACCGCTGCAGGCAGCATCGACACAATAGCTGTCGCGGATGAAGTTGCCAGTCGGCCCTTTCTTCACCGCCCTGGCTGCACCCGTGGGCGTCGGCGCGACATGCTGCGTATATGAATCCTTAAGCGCCGCCTGAGCCTGCGCTTTGCCTTCAAAAGCCTTGTACTTGGCTTCAGCAAACCCGTCGACCTGCGCCTTGCAGTCGTCCCAGGTCAGATAAATGCCCGGTATGCGGCCTTTCCATACTACATAATATTTCTGTGCTTTCGCCATAGATTACTCGAACCACGTCGTGCCGGGATACTGATACTGGCGCGCCACTGCTTCGTCCAATTCCAGCCCGATACCGGGTCGATCACTCGGTGTGATGTAGCCGTTCTTGATAATATCTTCCTTGTCTGTGATGATCGTTGACCAGAAGTCGCGATGCAACCAGTGAAACTCGATCACCATAAAATTCGGCACAGTGGCGCATACGTGACACGAGGCCATCGTCCCGATCGGCGAAGCGACATTGTGCGGTGCAAAGGGGATGTAGTATATCTCAGCCAGGTTGGCGATCTTGCGACATTCCGACAGGCCACCGCACTTGGGGATGTCGGGCATGATGATGTCGACAGCCTGCGTCGTGATCAAGTCCTTGAAGCCGTGGCGCAAGTACAGGTTTTCACCTGCACAGATCGGCGTGGTGGTGGAGCGCGTAATCTCGCGCATCGCCTGAATGTTCTCCGGCGGCACTGGCTCTTCCAACCACATCAGGTGGAACTGTTCGCATGCCTTCGCCAGTCGAATCGCGCTGGGCATATCGAGGCGCGTGTGCACATCCGCCGCGACAGCGATATCTTTGCCGGCGGCGCTGACGGCCATGTCAATAATCTTGATCATCTGGTCGTGCTCGCGCTCGCTGGCGGTGTAGTTAAACGCGTCCTTGTTCGGGTCGCCGCCATCAACATCGATCTTGAATGCCGTAAACCCACGCTCGAGCACGCCATCAACGACCTTCTTAACCTCGCCAAAGTCCATGCCGGGGTCGACCTGACAATCGGCGTAGACGCGAATCTTGTCGCGGAACTTGCCGCCAAGCAGCTCATAAACCGGCGTTTTCAACGCTTTGCCCTTGAGATCCCATAGAGCCAGTTCAATCCCGGTCAACGCCGTAATCAGCGCGCCGGCGAAACCGCCGTCAAAAACGTGGCGGCGACGGATATCTTCGAAATGAGCATCAATCCGGAACGGGTCCTTGCCGATCAGGTAATGGCGCACTTCGTGGATGATAGCGATGGCCTGCACGCCGCCATGCACACATTCGCCAATCCCGGTAATTCCGGCGTCGGTTTCAATCCGAACCCACAGATGCATACCATGGCCGCTCGTGGCGGCCGTCTTTATTGCGGTGATTTTCATCAGCTTGATCTCCTGTCGGTAGCTGACACTGTGTCAGCCGTTGCCCAACCCAATAAATGTATAACGTAATGATTGACGAGAATGCCCAAGATGTCAACTCTAAATTGCATGTTTTTATTTTGTGTATGATAGACCATGGCAATACTAGAAATATGCAAGCGAATCACCTGATCCCCATGCGCCAGCGACGGCGCGGCAAGAACAAAAACAGCGTCGGCAAACGCGTCCTGCAGATTCTGATCGTCGTGGTGGTCCTCATGACTGCCATCTCGATCATCATACCGGTATCGGCCGTGCTGGCCGCGACCAGTATCTACGCCTATTTCACGGCGGATTTGCCTGACCCAACACAGATCGTCAAGGTGCAGAACTCGTTTCAGACAAGTAAACTGTACGACCGCAACAGCACGCTGCTGTATGAAATCATCGACCCGACCGGCGGCGACAGGCAATGGGTGAAGTTCGCCGACATCTCGCCGTTCTTGCGCTGCGCGACCGTGGCGAACGAAGACCGCCGTTTTTATGAAAACGAAGGCATCGACATTCGAGGGACAGCGCGCGCCGTCGT
>CAIQQO010000021.1 GCA_903873965.1 uncultured bacterium | reverse complement strand
TAGCTTTCCTGCCCTATCCCATCGCTGTAGGGTTTTTACGGATACACCGGCCCGAACTGCAAACTCAGAGATGTTATATGTGGCCATAACGCACATTATTTCACACTTTTGGACACCTATCTACTATCTAGGCTGCCCTCCATCGGCACCTTACGAACGACCAGTTCCACGGATCGTCCTGCTTCAACATGCGAATGATGTGGTATGCGGCATCGTCTTTTTCTTGCGAATCAAACGAACCGCTGGCCCCGAACCACGGCAACTGAATCTCTGCCGGGAAAATCGAGTAGAACGGCGTTTCGTCGTTGTCGCACTTTGTGCTGCACAACTGCCGTAGCGTCTTGTGGCTGCATTCGAACAAAGCACTGATCGCCGAGGTCTCGATGGTTAGCCGCGCCTGTCGCTTTTCGTTAATAAATAGCGAAACGCTCGAACTTAGCCCAAGAGAAACAGACCGAATCTTCCTAAACATCTCAGTCTCCTAATCGAGGAATCAGATCCTCATCGTGGTTAACGACCACAATCGACGGCGCCTTGCCGGGTCCACTCACAATCGGGAAAATCTGTTCGGTTGCAACAAGGCCGGGAACAGCGGTATTCGAGAGGAGGAAATTGCCCCAATTGAAATAGCCATGCGTGCCTTTCAGGATGAACAGGCCGTTTGCGGTTTTGACAAACAGCCCAACTGATACGCGCAACGCTCTCAAGAAATCTTCGTCCGAGGCGTAGCAGTGCGTAAACATAAGGATCGTTTCCGAGTACTCGCTGACCTCGCCGGCCCGCATGATAATCAAAATCATCCGGCGCTCAGTGTCCTGCTGCGACGGGTAGTTTGCTGTATCAGACATTTGTTAAACCTCAATGGGCAGACGAAATTCAGCTCCGTCTGCCCAACCAGAATTCTTCAAGCGTTTTTGTCGTAGTCCGGCACGTAATCAGGGCTGACGTCAATCGGGCCATCCACGATTGCGCGTTCATACTCGAAATTGCGGATGTCCGCGTCGAGGATGGCGTCCTGCGCGGCTTGAGATTGCTTCCGCGTCTCTATGTCCGCTTCTTTGGTCGTTAACTCGCGTTTCAGCCAGCATTCGGCGATCTCAAATGGCCAAACATGCTCGATCATCAATTCGAGCTGGCGTGCCGTCGCAGTTAGTCCGACGCTGCTGATAACGTCTGAATAGAGTTTCTTTTTCCATCGGCTTGTTTCCATAACATTCCTTTTGGCACTCCGCCCTGAATCGGACGAAGCGCCAGACTCGCTGGACAACTCGGACGGTTACGCTGCAACGGTCGTCCTGGCGGCTTTCTCAGCTTGCATCAGCAGGATATTTCCCGCAATTTTCGCTTGCGCTTTGGCATTTTTGACAGCATTGCGCGCGTTCTGGATCTCATCAGTGTGCCGGATTGACTCGGCGTACTGCGCCTCGATAACGACCGGCTTGCTGCGGATCTCGTCGCCGACGCGAGCCAAGCCGCAATGTGCGCCTGTGGCAATGAAAATGTGAGTGAGCTTGCAGAACTGAGCGATGTTCAATTCGGTATACATAACGTTGTACCCCTAATAACAGAACTAAAGTATTTCAGCGTCCGTGCCGCAGGGCTAGGCGTTCACACTGGATGGCCAATGTGAATGACCCGCCCTGCGGCGCGGGGCTGCTGGGCAATCCAACTAGGCGGCAACCGCCACACCGACTGGAACGCTGACGGATTCGGTCAACTTTGCTGCGCGCTGCTTGCCGGTGTCAGTCGCCATGATTCGCGATCCTTTCAGGGCCGCGAACCCGGCCGCAATCAACTCGGTCGCGGCTTTGTTGCGCCCGGCACCGTTCAGGAAGTTTCCCGTCGCTACCAACGTAACCAACTGCTCGTCAGCTGTGTGCGCTGCGATTGCCTGCGCGGCAACCCGCTTCTTCCGCTCGATCTTGATCGTCAGATCGGCGTCGACCGGCTCGCTCGATGCAGCTGGTTTCTTCTCGGCGCTTGCGTCGGCAACCATTGGATTCTCGATAGCGTATGTGTCGATGGTCTCGGAAACCACCTCCACAGGAATCCGCATGATGTGCCTGGGCGCATTCGCAACCACAGCCATATCAACGCTTGCCGGCGTTGTCACAGTGATCTTCGTGACCTTCGGCTGACCTGTACGCGGATTGCTCTGGTACGAGTAAATCGAGGTGTTGCCACCTTCATCAAGAAACAAGGCAGTCTCGATCTCGCCGGAACGCTTCACGATGATTCCATCAGGAACCAGTCGTGTTGCGGAAGGCGCTGCCAGATACTCGGCGACGATCTGCTTGAACCACTTGGCGGTCGGCTTGGCTGAACTGTTGTTGGTAGACATATGGGTAACTCCTGAAACTGACTAAACTTACTTAACGGTGTCACTGACTCTCACATCGGCGCAACTCTCATGCCGTGGATCGCTATCCAAAACAGGAAAATTGCGCCTAAGCAACTCATTTGACGGCTGGCGAATTAACCAACCTCATCAAGCCCGCACAGGAACTCGTCATCCGACGGGATAACCAGGTTAAAGTGCCAGAACTCGTGGGTCGCATTCCAGTACCAACCGGCTTTCTCCAGCTTGGCAAACAACCGGTAATCATTGGCGATGTAATGCGCTGTCTTCCATTTCATTTCCTCAATCGCAATCCCAATCGCTAGATTGAACTTCGTACTCGGTTTGGCGTTCTTCTGATTAATCATGTTTATTTCATTCTTATTGCATATTGGTTGTATATATCTCACTGATAATTATTGTATCATGACAGTGTATGATTGTCAAATGCTATACTACAGCCTTTATCATCTATGTAGTAGGGGAAATAGCTTCTTGTGCGTGTAGAGTTTCAGTGATGGTTGCACTATGTTTCACGGTTAACGGATCTGTGTATCATAGTCAGTGGCACCGACCTTGTTTCCCTCGAAGTTAGTGACACTGTTGCCACCAGAGATAATGGCACCTGCCTTAAAGCTGATTAGCTGGTAATAGCATCCCGCGCTAGTGCTCCCGATCAACAAGGATCAAACCAGCAAAACGGGGGTTTTTAGGCATGGGTGACGAATACGGGCGTCGCATAGAGAGCGATGCTGAGATGGCCAAAATTCGCTTCTGTGTGCTCTATAGGGTGCCATACAATGACACCTCTGAATGGTGTCCCCGTATGGCACCCTATAGAGGTTGCCGAAAAGGGATTTCGATGGCAACTGCAGTTTCGATTTCCACTTTCTTCCTCATCACCGAGTAGTCTTTTACGTGTGCCAGGCAGTTGCGACGTTTCTCTGTTGAATTAGCCACGCTCGACGAGCCGATCATCCCGTGTAGCAACGCAAAACCTGCCTCTTGACATCCTCCCCGCTCTAAATAGGCGGGGATTCCAAAAAACATAATAGCCACGTGCCGTTATCCAAAACTTAGACAAATAGGACTTGCG